>JBGPPG010000233.1:0-2100 GCA_041488455.1 Gemmatimonadota bacterium | reverse complement strand
CGCAGGACCTGCGCCAGGTCGGCGGAGCCGAGCTTACAGGCTCAACCCGCGCCGTGGGAGAGCGAAGTCAGGCGGATGCGGGGGGTCTGGTCCTGGGGTGTATCCGGCATGGCATGTCTCCGGTCGGGATAGTCACACACGTGTGGGCGGCGGCTCGGCTCGCTCCCCGGCTACCACGCCGCCCGAATCGAGTCGGCCGACATCAGGCTGCCGCGCAGCATCACCCGCTCCACTTTCCGTGCGTTCTGGATGTCGGCCAGCGGGTCGGCCCCGAGCACCACGAGGTCGGCCGCTTTGCCGGGAACGATGCGTCCAATCGAGTCCGCCCCGAGGAGCAATGCGCCATTGCGGGTAGCGGCCAGCAGCGCGTCCTTGGGGGTGAGGCCCGCCGCGACCAGGAGCTCCATCTCCCGGTGCTCGCTGAAGCCGGGGATGAGCAGCTGGTTCGAGGCGTCCGTGCCCGCGGCGATCACCCCCCCGGCCTCGAAGAACTGTCGGAGAAAGAGATCCTGCTTCGGGCGGGACTTCCGGAACTCGGCCAGGTCGAGCGCGCTCCACCCGGCGCGGGCGATCATGCCGGGAACGTCCCATCCGGTCTGCACGGCCGGAGGGACGTCCTTGAGCTCGGCCTGCCGGGTGATGGTCGTGTCGTCGAGCCGGCTGAACGTCTCGTGCAGCACCAGCGTCGGGATGACGAAGACCTTCCGCGCCGCCAGCTCGGCGGCGACGCGCGCCAGCGAGCCGGAGTCGAGCGACGCCCAGGCCCGCTCGAACGCCGTCCACCCGGCCCAGAAGCCCCGGTAGTGCGCGCTGTAGAGCGCCGCCGGATCGGGGAGTGCGGACTCGGGCACGCCCGTCATATGCTCATCGCCCCGGATGCCGATCCGGGCCGCCGTGATGGCGTTGGTGAGGCCGAGGTGGCCGGTCACCCGCAGGCCGAAGGTGCCTGCCTCGTCGACGATCGCCTTGAGGAGCGGCGGGTCGATGCGGGTGTACACCTTGATGTAGTCCACGCCCGCCACCGAGAGCTGATCCACCGCTTTGCGGGCGTCGGAGCCGTCGTCCACGCCGATCGCATCGGCGTAGGTCGTCGGACGCCCGTCGATCATCGCGCCCGCGCTGTAGATGCGCGGGCTCGAGATCCCCCCGAGGTTGGCCAGCTGGCGCAGCGCCAGGATCGTGTCCTTGGCGCCGTGAACATCGCGGACCGTCGTCACGCCCCAGGCGAGGTAGCGGGGCAGCGCCCAAGGTGCGACGTGGGCGTGGGCGTCGATCAGTCCGGGCACGATCCACTTGCCCCGCAGATCGATCTCGGTCGTATTCTTGGGGAGCGAGAACTCCGCCCGCGAGCTGACCGCCTCGATCTTCCCGCCTCGCACCACGATCACCGCGTCGGGCCGCGTGGGCCCGCCGCTGCCGTCGATGAGGGTCGCGCCGACCAGGGCCACACCGGTCGGCCGCTTGGAGCCGCAGGCTACCGCTGCCAGGACGGCCAGGACGGCGCTAGCGCGGATCACTCGACGTATGATCGTGGAGGATCTTCCAGCCCGCGGGCTGCCGCTCGAGGACCAGGCTGAACGGGCCGCTCGCGGTCGTCTGACCGGCGCGGAAGAGGATGAAGCGGGCCGTGAGCAGGGCATGATCGGGTCCGAGCGGCCGGACCGCGACCTCCTCGAACCGGAGGCTGTCACGCTGGGCGCCCGGCTCGAACCGGGGCGCATACCGGGAATGGATGAAGTCCCAGCTGCGCCGGACGTGCCCGCCGTCCACGAACGAGGTCGCGCTGTCGTGCGCGTAGTCACTCATGAACCCCTCGAGATCACCGCGATTCCAATCGTCGGCGGAGCGGAGGAGCTGGGCGGTGAGACGGCCGGCGAGTGCCGGGTCGGCAGCAAGGGGCGCGCCCGCGCGGCAAGCCGCGAGCAGCAGCGCCCACGGGAGCGCGCGCAGGAGCGTACGGGTCATCGCGGCTGTGGGATGAAGTCGTTGGAAGCTGGACGGACGGCACGGACGATGCAAGGCCGCGCCGACGCCGGTGCTATGTTTCCCCGCAGGAGGAGCGCAAGCGCCGATGACGCAGCAGCCCATATCCGCATACGG
>JBGPPG010000232.1:0-2115 GCA_041488455.1 Gemmatimonadota bacterium | reverse complement strand
CGCTCATGTTTCTTGCGTGACGCACATCTTTCTTGCGTTCGGAGCAGCTTTGTGAGCGACGCCACGACTCCGGTCATCCTGTCCGCCGTCCGCACCCCGATCGGCAAGTACCTCGGCGGCCTTTCCTCTTTTACGGCTCCCGCCCTCGGCGCGCTGGTGATCCGTGAGACCGTCCGGCGGGCCGGGGTGGATCCGGCGTCGGTGGACGAGGTGATCATGGGGCAGGTGGTCCAGGGCGGCTCGGGCCAGGCCCCCGCCCGTCAGGCCATGATCAACGCCGGCCTCCCCGGACATGTCCCCGCGCTCACCATCAACAAGGTCTGTGGCTCCGGGCTCAAGGCGGTCATGCTGGCCGCCCAGTCCATCAAGGCGGGCGACGCCGAGTGCGTCGTGGCCGGGGGCCAGGAGGCCATGTCCGCCGCCCCCTACTACGTGTTCGGCATGCGAAATGGTGTCAAGGCCGGCAACCAGACCATGGTGGACGGGATGATCCACGACGGGCTCTGGGATTCATTCGGCTGCTGCCACATGGGGGAGTACGCCGAGTACACCGCCGACAAGGCGGGCGTCTCCCGGGCGGACCAGGACCGCTATGCCTTCGAGAGCCATCAGAAGGCGCTCGCCGCCATCGCGGCCGGCAAGTTCGAGGCGGAGATCCTCCCGGTGCAAGGGACCGGCAAAGGGAGCCCGGTGGTGGCGGTGGACGAGTCGCCGAGGAAGGACACCAGCCCCGACACACTGGCCAAGCTTAAACCGGCGTTCCGGAAAGACGGCGGCACCGTCACCGCGGGCAACGCCCCCGGTCTTAATGATGGCGCGAGCGCGCTGATCGTTGCATCGCTGGCGTTCGCGCGGGCGCATGGGCTGACCCCCATGGCGCGGGTCACGGCGTACGCGACCGGCGGCGGCGACCCGCGCGACCTGTTCTTCGCGCCGGTGCTGGCGGTCAGGAACCTGATGGCCCGGGCCGGCACCAGCATCGGCGACTACGATCTCATCGAGGCGAACGAGGCGTTCGCGGTGCAGGCCATCGCGGATGGGCGGGAGCTGGGCTGGGACTGGAGCCGGGTCAACGTGAACGGTGGCGCCCTTGCCCTGGGCCACCCGATCGGCGCGAGTGGCGCGCGGGTGCTCACGACGCTCCTGTACGCCCTTCGGGACCGCGGGAAGACCACGGGCCTCGCGACCCTCTGCCTCGGTGGCGGAAGCGCGGTCGCCCTCAGCGTGGAGAGACTGTCATGAACGAGAGCGACGTCCGTCCCGCCGCGGAAGCTGGCACCCAGACCGGGGCCCGCCTCGTCCCGCGGATCATCTGCGTCGTGGTGGGCGCCGCCGTGGTGGCGCTGGCTGCACAGGTCGCGGTGCGGCTCCCGTTGACCATCGTGCCGCTCACGCTCTCGCCCCTCGCGGTGCTGGTGGTCGGCGGCCTCCTTGGCGCCGGCGGCGGCGCGGCGGCGCTGGTGCTCTACCTCGCGGCGGGCGCCGCGGGGCTCCCGGTGTTCGCCGGTGGGTCGGCCGGCGTGATCCATCTGCTGGGCCCGACCGGCGGGTATCTGCTCGCCTTTCCGGTAGCGGCCGCGGTGACCGGCCGGCTCAGCCGATCGGCCGACGCCCGGGCGGGCGGGGCCTCGGTCGCGCGAGTGCTGCTCGCCTGTGTCGCGGGGATGGTGGTGATCCACGTTGGCGGCGTGTCCCAGCTCGCGATTCTGGGCGGCGACCCGGCCGCGGCGTTCCGGGTGGGCTTCCTCCCCTTCTTCTCCAATGACCTGGTGAAGGTCGGCCTCGCCGCGCTTCTGATTCTCGGGCTCCGCCCGCGGCTCCGCGCCGTCCGTTGACGATCCGGATCCAGCCCGGCTGGCGAGGGGTCCTGCTGGCGATCGTCCTCTCGATCGCCTTCGCTCTCATCGGCTTTTTCGTTTCACTGGTTCTGATCGTTCTGTACGTGGCCGTCGGGTCCGCCGACCTGAGCGCCGGCATCGAGGCCATCAGGATCCCGGGGGCCGTGCAGACCCTGGTGCAGGGGACCGCGCAGCTGATCGGCTTCCTGGTTGCCACGTTCCTGATCGGGAAATGGGCGCTCGGCTGGAGCTTCCGCGACCTGCGCTGGACCCGGGG
>JBGPPG010000231.1:0-2234 GCA_041488455.1 Gemmatimonadota bacterium | reverse complement strand
GAGGTGCAGGACGTCGCGGAGCTGATGGTTCGCGAAGAGCGTCCGCAGCAGCGTGCTGAGCTCCACCGTGCGCTGAGGCAACGCATGGTAGGAGAACACCGCAGCGTGGAAATGCCCGTAAAGACCGCCTGGTCCGCCGAGGGGACGGAGGTGCGCGGCGATGGGACCCTCCGACGCCCGGGCGACCACCCCGGCAATCACTGTCGTCGTCATCGAGTAGGTCCGCTCCGGCGCGAACGACAGCCATTCGCGCACGGCGGGCACCTCGAACCGTATCGGTGCCGCGCCGTGGGCCGGTGATCGCTGCAGCCTCGCCCCGGAGAGCCCGGCCGTCTCGCCGGCGATGACCAATCCCGCGAGCTTGCCGCCGGCCGCGTCCAGACCGATGTGCGCCAGCTCGGAGAGAGGAACCGCGTCCGCGTCCGGCTGCTTGTTGAAGCGGATGAGCTTCGAGAACCCGCCCTCGCACGTCAGGCCCGACGCCAGCACCACGCGCGGGGCCGCGCCGCCGGCGCCGACGAGGTAGTCCGCCATCCGGGCACCATCGCTGGGGAAGTACGCGACGCACCCCGCCACCGCCACCAGCTCCCCCACCCGCTCACGGCACTCCTCGTAGCTCGTCCCGATCGCGCCGAGGCCGAGGCCGAAGGTGCCGTCGGGAAGGGCCACGGCGCAGCAGTCGCCGGGGCCGAATGGGGCCTGCGTGAGCAGATCGGGGTTGCCGTGCAGACGACAGACGAGCGTGCCGGCCGGCACGTTGGAGGACAGCTCGTATCGGCCGCTGTTCGCGAGATCCGCGCGCGAGTGCCAGGAAGAGCGACGGAGGTCGGTCGGCCCGGGACCGGGACCCTCGGTCTCCTCGGAGCCCGGATCCCATCCGGCGACGGCGAACCCCTCGCGCGCCGCGGGTGACAGAGCCGTGAGCCGCACGTCGCCGCGGAGGGCCGCCAGCTCATGGTGCCAGCGCGCGAGGACTCTCGTGGCCGCCGAGCTGACGTAGGTCACGCCCGAGAAGTCGATGCTCAGCGACCGGACGCCGTCCTGGAGCAGCTCCTCGAGGGTGTCGGACAGGTGCTCGGCCCATTCCCGGTCCAGCCGCCCCTCCAGCTGGAGGCGCGCGGAGCCTCCGTCGCGAGCGGCGTCGATCTTCATCGGGTGGCCGGTCAGCCGAGTCCCAGCTTCTCCACCAGGGCGCCGTACCGCGGGTCCGACCGCAGCGGGTCGAGCCAGGGTGCGACCTTCAGGAACAGCAGGCCCGGCTCGCGAATCTCGAAGGCGCGGTACAGCTGCTGGAAGGCCCGATCCTTCATGTCCAGCGCCGTGAACAGAAGCGCCGACAGCAGGGCCAGCCGGTCGTCGCCCGCCAGCTTGGGTTCCAGCTCCCACAGGAGCCCGTTGGCCTCTTCCCGGTTCCCCGAAGCGGCGCAGGCGTATCCCAGCATCAGTCTCTTCACCGTGCGCAAACCGGGGCGCTCGACCTCCTTCCGGATGTCGGCGATCGCCTCGTCGTAGGCTCCCTTGGCGACATAGACCCACCAGAGCACCAGCCGGGCGCCCAGAAACTCGGGGTTCATCGCCAACGTCTTTCGGAGCTCCTCGATCGCCTCGTCGTACCGGCGGGCGAAATAGAGTATCCACCCGACAGCCCGGTTCACCGGGACCGCGAGCGGATCCAGCTGCTGGGCGCGCTTGATCGATGCGAAGGCTTCGTCGTGCCGGCCGAGGGCGGCCAGGTACTCGGCGTACCACTCGTGGGCCATGACGTAGCTCGTCTTGAGCTCGAGAGCGCGCTTGAAGCCCCGCTCCGCTTCCGGCCAGTCCAGATCGCCGAGCCACCGGGCGTAGGCCAGCGACGTATGCGCCTCGGCGAGGGTGTCGTCCATTTCGAGGGCCTTTAGTGCCATAGCCTTCGCCTGCGCCAGGTACTCCACCGGGGGCTTGGAGCTGAACCCGATGCTGAGCAGCTCGTAGGCGTCGGCCAGGCCGGCGTAGGCGACCGCGTAGGCGGGATCCTTGGCGATGGCGCCCTGGAAGCACTCGATCGCCTTCAGCACGTCCGCTTCAGCCCACTTGTTCGCGTGAAAGCGGCCGAGGAGATAGAGGTTGTACGCGTCGACGTCGCTGGTCGCTTTCTTCTCGACCCGCTTCTTCTCCTCGGGCGACAAGGCCAGGGACAGCGCCCCGGTGATCTGCTGCGCCACCTCGCTCTGAACCTCGAAAATGTCGGTCAATTG
>JBGPPG010000230.1:0-2264 GCA_041488455.1 Gemmatimonadota bacterium | reverse complement strand
GATCGCGGCGGCTCTCGGCGCGCAGATCCTGGGCCGCGCGGCCGACCTCGCCGCGCGCCGGGTCTCCGCCCGCAGCATGCGGCCGATGGACGTCGTCGCCGCGCTGCCCGACCTCTGGCGCGAGTGGGAGGTCCTGCGCGTGGCAGGACCGGCCGCGAGCCCGCCCATCGTCTTCGAGCTCCCCAAGCCGCAGGTCGTCTGATGCGACGGGAGCCGTGACGTCCACGCCGCTCGGCCCCGGGGCCGAATTCGATCTCATCCGCGCGATCGCCCGCGCGCTCGGGGCCACCGCCGGCCCGTTCGGCGACGATTGCGCGCTCGTCCCGGACGGTGCGACGACGCTCGCGCTCAGTACCGACGTCTCGGTGGAGAACGTGCATTTTCGCCGGGATTGGCTTCAGCCGGCCGAGATCGGCTGGCGCGCCGCGGCCGGCGCGCTCTCGGATCTCGCGGCGGAGGGCGCGGAGGCCATCGGGCTGCTCGCCGCGGTGACGGCGCCGAAGAGCGTTGCCGAGCACGATCTCGTGGAGCTGATGCGCGGTGTGGGCGAGGCTGCGGCGGCCGTGGGCGGCACGGTCCTGGGCGGCGATCTCTCGAGCGGCCCTTTGTGGAGCGTCACGATCACCGTCGTGGGCCGCGCGGCGCGGCCGGTCACGCGGGCGGGGGCCCGCCCGGGCGACGGCCTTTGGGTCACGGGCACGCTGGGCGGGGCGCGGGCGGCGTTGGAGGCCTGGCTCCGCGGCGACGAGCCGGAGGCCGAGGCCCGCACGGCCTTCGCGCGGCCCACGGCCCGGCTGGGCGCGGGTGTCTGGCTCGCGGCCCACGACGCCAGCGCGATGGTCGACCTGAGCGACGGCCTGGCCGGCGACGCCCAGCATCTCGCCGCTGCATCAGGTGTCCAGCTGACCTTCGAGCTGGACCGTCTTCCGGTGGCGCGGGCCGTCGCTGCGGAGGCGGCGCGGCTCGGCGTCGCTCCGGCCGTTTTCGCGGCGCAGGGCGGGGAGGACTACGAGCTGCTCGTCGCACTCCCGTCCGGCTTCGCGGCGGCGGACGCCGAGGCCTTCCGCTCGGCGACGGGGCTGACGCTCACCCGCATCGGCGCGGCCGCCTCGGGTGCCGGTGTCCGACTCCTCCTCGGCCAGGACGACGTGGCGCTCGCGGGGTTCGATCACTTCCGGTGATCGTGCGTCGACGTTGACCCCGCCCTGAGGCATGGATAGCTTGCGCCG
This sequence comes from Gemmatimonadota bacterium, assembly GCA_041488455.1. Lineage (GTDB taxonomy): Bacteria > Gemmatimonadota > Gemmatimonadetes > Gemmatimonadales > GWC2-71-9 > DASQPE01. Next base: position 1,035 of record JBGPPG010000230.1, on the reverse strand, counting down.
CCAGCGACCCTGACCCCCCTGGAGCCCATGAGTACCATCATCGAAGTCCACGCCCGCGAGATCCTCGACAGCCGCGGGAACCCCACCGTCGAGACCGACGTCTCCCTCTCGAGCGGTGCGCAGGGCCGCGCCGCAGTGCCGAGCGGCGCCTCCACCGGCGAGCACGAGGCGGTGGAGCTGCGCGACGGCGACACCAAGCGCTACGGCGGCAAGGGCGTCGGCGAGGCGGTGCGGAACGTGAACGAGGTGATCGGGCCCCGGCTCGAGGGGATGACCGCGAGCGACCAGATCGCGGTTGACGCCGAGATGATGGATCTCGACGGCACGCCGAACAAGGGCAAGCTGGGCGCCAACGCGATTCTCAGCGTGTCGCTCGCGGTGGCGCGCGCGGCCGCCGCCGATACCGGTCTGCCGCTCTACCGCTATCTCGGCGGACCGATGGCGCGGGTGCTGCCGGTCCCGATGATGAACATCCTGAACGGCGGCGCGCACGCCTCCAACAACGTGGACTGCCAGGAGTTCATGATCGTGCCGATCGGGGCGGAGACGTTCCCCGAGGCGCTTCGCATGGGAGTCGAGACCTTCCATGCGCTCAAGAAGGTGCTGAGCAAGAAAGGTCTCTCGACCGCGGTGGGGGACGAGGGCGGCTTCGCGCCGATGCTCCCGTCGAACGAGGCGGCGCTCGACGCTGTGATGCAGGCGATCGAGGCCGCCGGCTACCAGCCGGGCAAGGATCTCGCCATCGCGATCGATCCGGCGGCGTCGGAGTTCTACCAGGATGGCCAGTACGTCTTCAAGAAGGGCGACGGGAGCAAGCGCACGGCGGCGCAGATGGTGGACCTCTACCAGCAGTGGGTGGACCGCTACCCCATCGTGTCGATCGAGGACGGGCTGGCGGAGAACGACTGGGAGGGCTGGGCGCTCCTCACCGAGCGGCTGCACGAGCGGGTCCAGCTCGTGGGCGACGACATCTTCGTCACCGACGTGGATCTCCTCGGCCGCGGGATCGAGGAGGGCGTGGGCAACGCGATCTTG
>JBGPPG010000229.1:0-2363 GCA_041488455.1 Gemmatimonadota bacterium | reverse complement strand
CCGCCCGACGGTAAAGACCGTCATCACCGGCATCGAAATGTTCAACAAGCTCTTGGACGACGGACAGGCCGGCGACAACATCGGCGCCTTGCTCCGCGGTCTCAAGAAAGAGGACGTTGAGCGCGGACAGGTCATCGCAAAGCCGGGCAGCATCACGCCGCACACCAAGTTCGAGGCCGAGGTCTACGTCCTCACCAAGGAAGAGGGCGGGCGGCACACCCCGTTCTTCAAGGGGTACCGGCCGCAGTTTTACTTCCGGACGACCGACGTGACCGGCTCGGTGGAGCTGCCGGCCGGCGTCGAGATGGTGATGCCGGGGGACAACATCCAGATGACGATGGAGCTGATCACGCCCATCGCGATGGACGAGGGCCTGCGGTTCGCGATCCGCGAGGGCGGGAGGACGGTAGGCGCCGGAGTGGTGACGAAGATTCTGAAGTAGCTCACAGCCAAACAGCGAGCATCGCCATGGCCCAAAGAATCCGCATCCGTCTCAAGGCCTTCGACCACGTCGTCCTGGACCAGGCCGCCGCGGATATCGTGCGCACGGCGGAGAAAACCGGGGCGCAGGTCTCGGGCCCGATCCCGCTCCCGGTGAAGACCGAGCGGTGGACGGTGCTCCGCAGCCCGCACATCGACAAGAAGAGCCGGGAGCAGTTCGAACTGCGCACGCACAAGCGGCTGCTCGACATCAACGACTCGCGGCCCCAAACGATGGACGCGCTCACCAAGCTGGATCTCCCGGCGGGCGTGGACGTGGAGATCAAGGTCGAGTAGCGATGACCAACGGACTGATCGGCCGCAAGCTCGGCATGACCCGCGTGTTCGCGGAGGACGGCACCGCGGTGCCCGTCACCGTGATCGAGGCGGGCCCCTGCCACGTCGTGCAGGTGCGCGATGGCGGGGTGCAACTCGGCTTCGGGGCCCGGCGTCCGAAGACGACGACGAAAGCCGAGATCGGCCATGCGAAGAAGGCCGGACTGGACGCGGCACCGCGCGTGCTTCGCGTCTTCCCCGTGAACGGCGAGGCGCCGGCCCCGGGGTCTGAGGTGAAGGTGGACATCTTCAGCGCGGGCGAACTGGTGAAGGTGACCGGCACGACCAAGGGCCGGGGATTCCAGGGCGTGGTGCACCGCTACCACTTCGGCGGCGGCCCGGCGACCCACGGCAACACCCGGCATCGGAAGCCGGGCTCCATCAGCCCGGGCACGGACCCGTCCCGCGTGATCAAGGGCAAGCGGATGCCCGGGCACATGGGCGCGGAGCGCCACACCGAGCTCGGGCTCAGAGTGGTGAAGGTGGACACCGAGCGCAACCTGCTGTTCGTGCGGGGGGCGATCCCCGGCTCCAAGAACGGCATCGTGACCGTCGCGAAGCAGGGAGGACGGAGCCGCCATGATTGAGGCCCCGCACTACACCGCGGCGGGCACGCGCCGCGCGGACGGCTTCGCGCTGCCCGCCGACTACTTCGACGGGACGGTGAACGAGCCGGTGCTGCACCAGGCCGTGCGCGCGTTCCTGAACAACCAGCGCCAGGGCACGCACCAGACCAAGACCCGCAGCTTCGTCTCGGGCGGCAACCAGAAGCCGTGGAAGCAGAAAGGGACGGGGCGCGCGCGGCAGGGGTCCACCCGGGCGCCCCACTGGCGCGGCGGCGGCATCGTGTTCGGGCCGCATCCGCGCGACTACACCACCGGGATCCCCCGCAAGGTCCGCCAGCTCGCCCGGCAGTCCGCGCTCAACGCGCGCGCGCGCGAGACCGGCCTTCACGTGATCGAGCGGCTTGCGTTCCGGGCTCCCAAGACCAAGCAGCTCGCCGAGCTGCTGGGCAAGCTGGGGGTCGACGACCGCAAGGTGCTCGTCCTCACCGCCACGCACAATCCGAACGCGTATCTGAGCGGCCGCAATCTGCCGGACGTGCAGGTGATGCGGTGGGTGGATGCGTCGGCGTACGACGTGCTGTGGGCGGACGCCGTGGTGGTGGAAGAAGGCGCGATCACCGGAGTGATCCCCGAGGGTGAGCTGCCCGAGCCGGAGGAAGCGGCTCCGCCGAAGAAGCGCGCGGCAAAGAAGACCGCCGCGGCGCCAGCCAAGCGGGCCGCGCCCAAGGCCAAAGCCAAGGCGCCCGCCAAGACAAAGGCCGCCAAGAAGCCGTCGGCCAAGCGTACGGCGAAGAAGCCGGCCCCCAAGAAGAAGAAGAGGGACTAAATGCCGTCCCTGCATGAGACGATCGTACGGCCGGTGGTGACCGAGAAGAGCTCGGCCGCGTACCAGACGGGGAAGATCTACACCTTCGAGGTGCACCCCGAGGCCAACAAGCACGAGATCCGCGCGGCGCTCCAGCAGCTCTTCGGCGTCACCGT
>JBGPPG010000228.1:0-2402 GCA_041488455.1 Gemmatimonadota bacterium | reverse complement strand
AGGACGAGGAGCCGGCCCATGGGCTACCTCGCCGCCGGCTTGCCGGCCACGGCCTGCACGATCTCCAGCATCATCGCCGTGCCTCGCCGGACGTTGTCGAGCGAGATGCGCTCGTTGTTGCCGTGGATCCCCGATTCGTCGTCTTCCGGAATGAGGATGGGGGCGAAGCCGTAGCAGGCGATGCCGCGGTCGCGGAAGAAATGGCTGTCGGTGAAGCCGGTGGACACGGCGGGGGCAATGGTGGCGTCGGGGAAGCGCCGCCGGGTCACATCCACGATCGCCCGGTAGAGCGGGGTGTCCGTACCGGAGACCGCGGGCGTGAAGGCCAGAATGCGCTGCACGTTGATGCCCGGGTCGTCGAGAACGGCCTCGATCTCGGCGATGAAAGCCGCGGGATCCTGGTCCGGCAGAAGCCGGCAGTCCAGCTGCGCCCGGGCTTCCGGCGGAATCACGTTGATCTTCTCGCTCCCTTTGAGCATGGTGATCGAGCAGGTGTTGCGGGTGAGTGCGGCGAGATCCGCGTGATCGAGCTGGAGCCGGAGCAGGGTATTCGGGTCGGCCAAGGCCTTGGCTATGTCCGCATAGGCGGCCCTCCACTCCGGCTCCGCGTTGGCGGCGAGCGCCTTGAAGTAGGCATCCACGGCAGGGACGATGCGTGGCGCGAACGCGTGGGTACGAAGCCGGTCGAGAGCCCGGACCAGGTGGTCCACCGACGAGCTGACCGGGGGGACGGACCCGTGACCGGGCCTGCCGGTCGAGATCAGCTCCAGCCAGAGCGGCACCTTCTGAGTGATCTCGATGCCGAATTGCCGGCGGCCGCCGGCCTCGCTGCCCTCGCCCCCCTCGTTCAGGAGCAGCCCGGCGCCGGCGAACGCCTCGGCACGGTGGGTGACGACCCATCCGGCGCCGAAGGAGCCGCCCGCTTCCTCGTCCGCGGTCGCCATGAAGATGACGTCGCGGGCCAGAGGGACCTTCAGGCGGTGTAGCGCGAGGAACGCCTCGAGCTCCATGATGCCAAGGGTCTTCGTGTCGAGTGCGCCACGGCCGTAGATCATCCCGTCCTTCTCGACGGCGGCGAACGGGTCCACCGTCCAGTACCGGGGATCGGCGGGGACCACGTCCATGTGGTGGAGGAGGACCAGCGCCGGCTCGCCCCCGCCCTTGAGCCGGGCCCAGATGTTCCCCCGGCCCGGGGCGGATGACGCCGTGTCGAAGGGGATGCCTTCGTCCGCCAGAATACGCGCGAAGAACCGCATGGTCTGGTCTTCGTTTCCCGGCGGGTTGGTGGTGTTGATCCGGAGGTACTCCACCGTGCGTTTGACCGCCTCGTCGCCGAGCCTGGCGGGATCGGTCGGCCGCTGGGCCGAGGCCGGCCCGACCGCAAGGAGGAGAGGCAACAGGCCGAACAGCAGCGTGGCCCGACGAGGGCCGCGGGCGTGGCTGCCCCTCGGGGGTCCCCCGATGGCCTCCCCTGCATCAAAATTTGACAATCCGGCCTCCAAGTGCTACATGAACCCTGCCCAACGCACATTTCCTACGCCCCCACTCCCGCCCACCCGGGGGTGGCGGCGCCCCGCACCCGTCTCAGTCACGATGGAGGCGTCACTATGTCGCAACTCGTCGCGCTGTCGGTCAGCATCGGGCTTTTGGGCGGAATCGCAACGTTCCTGTATTTGAAACTGGGCCTGCTCATCTGGGCCGGATTCATCGCCTGGGCCTGTTTCTTCCATTCAGGCGGCGACACCAACGCCCTCAAGAACACTATCGTCGGCAACGCCTTCGGGGCGGTCATAGCCTGGGTCGCTGCGCTCATCATTCTCTCATTCCCCATGGCCGACTCGATGGGTCTCCCGGCCTGGGCCGCGATCGTCGTGGGCCTGACGGTGCTGGTGCTCTGCCTCGCCGCGCACATCAAGGCGTTCGCGAGCATTCCGGCCAGCGTGTACGGTTATGCGGCGGTGTTCGCCTACCTGCTACAAACCGCCGACAGCATGACGAAGGACAAGCTGATGTCGGGCAGCATGGCGAACGCGCTCATTATCGTGGTCGTCTCCATGGCCCTCGGCGCGATCTTCGGCCTCGTCTCGGGCAAGGTCGGCGGCGCGCTCACCTCGAAGAGCTGACGCCAAAGAGCTAACGCCGGTCCGCGGGGTAACGGGGTGGGCCGTTACCACGCTGGCTTGGGACCAAACTCCAGAATCACAGCCGCCCCGAGGAAGCACGCCGCGCCCAGGGGCCCAGTGGGCGGGACGTGCGACGCCCCGAACAGAGCGCCGGCCAGCGTGAGCAGGCCGACGACTGCGCGCGGTCGCGCAACGGCGGCCGGGGCCAGCGTCGAGCCCCCGGTCACGACCCACCAGCCGGGTTGGATCGTGAGGCTGCCGCGGGTCTGGAAGAGGTGT
>JBGPPG010000227.1:0-2523 GCA_041488455.1 Gemmatimonadota bacterium | reverse complement strand
GTTCGCGCTGCTCTGGTCCGCCCGGACGCCCGCAGTAAGGAGCAGGCGGTCGTTGATGACCACTTCCTCCTGGGCGAAGTAGCCCAGGTTCTTGACCAGGCTGCGCTTCTGGTCCACCGCGATGTTGACCGCGGCGTTCACGTTCGACTGCCCGCCCACCAGGTTGCGCGAGGTCGTCCGGTCGATGTCGAGATTCCGGCGCGCGTGCTGGATGCCCGCCGAGGTCGTCGCGGTGAACCCGCTCCCGGTGTACGTGTGCACCAGCGTGCCGCCCAGGTTCAGGTTCAGGTTGTCAGCCTTGGTGAGGAGCGACGTGCCCGGCAGACCGTCGTTGGGCTCGAACTGGAGCTCTGGCGGGAAGAACAGCGAGTTCTTCTGGTTGAAGAAGTCGAGGCCGCCGTTTGCGATGAACCGGAGCGACTGCCTCTGGCTCTGTACCAGCTGGAACTCCGCGTTAGCGCCCGAGACGAACCGCCACACATCTTCGTCGTTGGTGGAGAGGGCGGCGGTCTGGAGCGGATTGCTCGGAACGAAGGTGTTGTTCTTGAACGACCCGTCGGGGTTCTGGGTGAGATCCACGAACGACGGTGTGAACGCGTAGACCACGTAGTAGCTGGTCGTCGTATTGTCGTTGTTGGTGAGACCCCGGCTCGCCTTGGTGTGCAGCACGTTGGTGTTGAGCGAGAACTTCACCCGCTGCCCGAGCTTCTGGTCGAGGTTGATCCGGACGCCCTGGCGGCCGAAGCCCGTGTTCTGGATGATGCCGCCGTCGTGCTTTATTGTCCCCGAGGCGAAGTAACGGGTGTTGTCGTCGCCCCCGCTCACGTTGCCTGAGGTCTCGAAGGAGAGCGGCTTGTTGCCCGCCAGCTCCTGCTCGTGGTCGAAGAACGGACACGAGGTCGCATCGCAGGTCGTGAGCGAGCTCTTGGGCGGCCCCGACGTGACGGGGAAGGCCGCGTCCACCTCCGCCGCGTTAGCGAAGCGGCGCTCGCCGATCGTGTTGCTCAGGCTGAAGAAACCGAACCGCTGGGAGAGATTCACCTGCGGCCGGCCGGCCTTGCCCTTCTTCGTGGTGATGATCACCACGCCGTTGGATGCGCGGACGCCGTAGATCGACGACGCCGACGCGCCCTTCAGGACCTCGACCCGCTCGATGTCGGCCGGGTTGAGATCGGCGATCCGGTTGACCTGTGCGTCCTGGTTGACCGTGGGATTCGACCCCTGGCTCGCTCCGGTCACCGCGTTCTGGTTCGACGGAATCGCGACGTCGCTCATGATCACGCCGTCCACGATGTAGAGTGGCTCGGCCGGCGCGTTGATCGACGTGACGCCACGCATCCGGACCTGAACACCGCCACCGGGCGCGCCGGAGTTGGTCTGGATGTCGGCGCCGGCAACCTTGCCCTGGAGCTGCTGCTCGAGGCTCGGCGTCGGGGTCTGGTCGATGTCGTCGGAGTTCACGGTGGCGACGGCATTGGCGAGGAGGCGACGCTCCTGGCCGGTGGACTGCCCGGTCACCACCACCTCTTCCAGCTTGAACGGGTCGCGGTTGAGCGAGATCGTGACCGGCCCTGTCTCCCCGGCGCCGAGCCGAATCTCACCCCGCTTGTACCCGATCAGCCGGAACACGAGCGTCACGTCCTGGTCCGGCACGGCTAGAACGAAGCCGCCGTTGTCCCGGGTCTGGGCGGACTGAAGCCCGCCCTGCACCGACACCGTCACGCCGGCGAGGTTCGCGCCGGTGGACGAGTCGGTCACGGTCCCGGTGACGGTGCGTCCTTGTGCGCCCGCCGTGCCGGCCAGGACTGCCAGCAGCAGCGGTACGATCAAACACCATCTGGACTGCATGCGGCCCCCTTGGAAGACGTAGACGAGGGTTGAGAAACGGGTCGGCGGCCTCACGCGTGTGAGGTCGAACCCCGGCCCCGGAGGGCCAGTGGCTGGAGAAGCGGGATGTGACACGGTGCGAAAGCGAGAATGTGCACGGCCTGGCCCGGGGGGCCTCGACCGGTCAGACAAGTTTCGTGCGGATAACGGGTTTGTCAAGCGGACGCTTGATCGGCCCGCGCGCCAAAGAGCCGGCCCACCCGCGGGAACGCCTGAGGAGAATCCCTAGTTGAAGAGACCGGCCAGCGCCGCCGCCGGCACCGGTCGGAACTTCCCCGTCACCTCGGCCCTGAAGGCCGCCTCGCCCAGGACCGCCTCGGGCGACGCACCCCCGGCCCGAAGCTCGCGGAGTCCCGTGTCCCGTGCAGCTTTGCTCAGCTTTTCTCCCGAAGGCTTGAGCAGCAGCGGATGGTGCAGGAACACCGGGGGCTCCCTCCGGCCCAGTAGCCGGGCCAGGCGGATCTGGCGGCCCGTGGAGCTGAGGAGATCCACCCCCCGGATGACGAGATCCACGGCCTGCCGGTGGTCGTCCACCGTCACGGCGAACTGGTAGGTCCAGTTACCCAACCGATCCCGCAGCAGCAGGTCCCCGCACTGGGCAGCCGGCTCCTGCGACTGCTCGCCCTGGAGTGCGTC
>JBGPPG010000226.1:0-2574 GCA_041488455.1 Gemmatimonadota bacterium | reverse complement strand
GCCGAACAGCTCACGGCGGAGCTGCGGAACCAGCAGACCGTGATCACGATCCTGCGCGACCCGGCCACCCAGATGGTCGCGCTCGCCGGTCAGGCGCCGGCCCCGGCCGCGCGCGCCCGCATGATGTGGCACGCGAAGGCCGGCGGGGTCTTCGTCGCCACCGGGCTGCCCGCGGCGCCCGCGGGCAAGGCCTACCAGCTCTGGGCCATCGCGGGCAGCAACGCGCCGGTCTCGGCGGGCGTGTTCAGCGTGGACGCCTCGGGCACGGGGAGCCTCTCGGTGCGGCCGCTCCCCGGCGTGGCGACGGTCAACACGTTCGCGGTGACGCTCGAGCCCGCGGGCGGCCTGCCCGCGCCGAGCGGCGAGATGTACCTCCTCGGCAAGTCCTGAGCTGCATCGTGCGTCCACCCACGCCCTCAGCGCTGGGTGCCTCGCAGAATGTCGAGGGTGCCCTGGAAGCAATCGGTGGTGATGTTGTCATGTGAGCACCGGATCTGCGTGTACTCGCCTTCCACTAGGTTGCCTTCCAGCCACCCATCCGTGACGACGCCGATGATCACGGCCTTCTGGTCGAGTTGCGTTATGTAGACGTGCGCGGTAAAGGAGTGGCTCCGGCCATTGAAGTGGTAAAAGGCCTCGATGAAAGTAGGGATACCGGGTACGCCGGGTTCGAACTTGAGGATTTCCCCAGCATAGGTGCCACGGCCGACATCGCCCCCGACGACCCCCGCCATGTTTGGAAAGGCGGTTATCCATTTCGTGAAGGTGTTCTCGGCGTTACGATGATCCCGCTCGTCACCAGCCGAGGCCCCTCCCGGCCTCAGTGAGAGAATCAGGAATGCGGCGCTAGCGACCAGCGCGAGGGCGACCAATGGGGGGATGACCTTGAACCTCATGGTTGTCTCCTTTCTGTGGTCTTTCGATTCTTGGCTCGACTGGTGCGTAAAACGTTCCAGTTGGCGGGCGATCGTGGTGTGCATGCCGGTGCCGAGATATGCTGCAGACTTACGATTCGCGAACGGCCCCGGCGCGGCACCACCGCAGGAAGTCGGCGGCTGACCACTGTTCAAACTGTTCAGAAATCTGAGCAGTGACTTGAGCAAACGCGTAGGCTGGGCGCCGGCATGGACGAGCTGGCTCAATTGCTCGGCGAGAGTCCGGCCATCAACCGCGTCCGGGAAAAACTGTGCCAGCTGCTGGAGCGCCAGCCGGCCGGTCGGCGCCTCCCCGCAATCCTCATCCAGGGCGAAACCGGCACCGGCAAGGGGCTCGTCGCCCGACTCGTGCATCGCACGGGGCCCCGGAGGGGCGGCCCCTTCGTGGACATCAACTGCCCGGCGATCCCGGAAACGCTGCTGGAAGCCGAGCTGTTCGGCTTCGAGCGGGGCGCCTTCACGGACGCCCGCCGCGCCAAGCCCGGCCTCCTTCAAACCGCGCACCGGGGCACGCTCTTCCTCGACGAGGTCGGCCTGTTGCCCGGATCGGCCCAGGCCAAGCTCCTCACCGCCATCGAGGAGCGTGTCGTCCGCCGCCTCGGGAGCACCCGGCCCGAGGCGGTCGACGTCTGCTTCATCAGTGCCACGAACACCGACCTTCAGGCGGCCCTCCGGGAGCGGCGCTTCCGGGAAGACCTCTACCACCGCCTGGCGGTGATCACGCTCGACATGCCCCCGCTGCGGGAACGGGGCCGCGACGTGCTCCTCCTCGCCGAGCGGTTCCTCGCGCGAGCCTGCGTCGACTATGGGCTGCCGCCGAAGACCCTGGGCGAGCAGGCGCACGCCCGCCTGCTCGCCTATCGCTGGCCCGGCAATATCCGCGAGCTCGCCAACGTGATGGAGCGCGCGGCGCTCTTCGCCGACGCTCCCGTGGTCACCGGCGCGATGCTGGAGCCGCTGTCGGGCGAGGGGCCCTACCCGGCGGCCCCGGCGCCCAGCGCGAGTGCCGGCGCCGTCACGCCGGAGGAGGCGATGCGCCAGCATCTCCTGCGTGTGCTGGAGCAAAGCGCGGGGAACATCTCGCACGCGGCGGCCCGGCTGGGCATTGCGCGCAACACGTTCTATGCGCGCCTTGAGAAGTACGGCGTGCGCAGCCATCGCCCTCGTTCCCCCCGCCGCAGTCGGCCCGGGACCGTCCCGGCCCCGGCTCCCACGGGCACCCGGATTCAGTGGGAGCGCCGCGGGATCACGCTGCTCCGCGCCACTCTTGTCGAGCCGGACGGGGGCGATGCCGGGTCACACATGAGCCGGGCCCTCGAAGGCGTGATCGACAAGGTGCAGACGTTCGGCGGCCGCGTCGAAGAGCTGACGCCGACCACCGGCGTGGCCTCGTTCGGGGTCGATCCGGTCGATGATCCGCCGCGGCGCGCCGCCCATGCCGCGATGGTGATTCACAACGGGGCCGCGCGCGCCCGCGAGAGCACGGGCCGGATGCCGAGGGTCAAGATCGGCATCCACGTGGTTCAGCTGCTTGTCGGTCGCTCGGCGAGCCGGATCGACATCGACGCGGATGCCCGGCGCGCGCAGGGGCCACTTCTCGATCAGCTCCTGCAAACCAGCGAGGCCGACGAGACGGTGG
>JBGPPG010000225.1:0-2601 GCA_041488455.1 Gemmatimonadota bacterium | reverse complement strand
TCCCCCGCCGATGGTCAGGTTCCTCACGTGTTACGCACCCGTTCGCCACTGAACCGGAGTTGCCCCCGGTCCCGTTCGACTTGCATGTGTTAGGCACGCCGCCAGCGTTCGTCCTGAGCCAGGATCAAACTCTCCAGTGATGAAAAGTCTGAACAGCTCGGTCCGAACGACCTGGTTTACTTGTCGTCCGAATCACGTGATGACAGAGTTTGCTTACCCTCCCCGATCAGCCTCTGTGTCCGACCGGATTACAGGGTCCGCACCCCGTTCACCTCTGCTCGCTTCACTTGTCAAAGAGCAACTACGCCGACCATTTTCGCCGGCAGCCCATAAGACTAACGGCTCAACCCCTCAGGGTCAAGCCCGAGAACGCGCGTAACCGACGAATCCGCATCCATTTTGGTCGCGGGCCGACAATTTACCGAAGCGCCGAGAGGAGTCAAGCCCCAAACGGCCCTAAGTCGCGGGATCCCAATGAGACACAGCGCGCCCGGGAGGACTCGAACCGCCGACCCTCTGCTTAGACGGCCACTACCCGGCATCGCAACCGCGCAAGCTGTTCTGCGACGCGCAACCGTAAGCCATTGCGCCCGTGTGCGTTTAGGGACACGTGTGACGCGCGGATGCGGGCCGGGTACGCCACGGCTCCGGCGACCGTGCCGGTCGCCGTCGGCGGAGTCAGGTGAACATCAACGGACTGATCTCGAGCGACACCTCGGTGATCCGGTCGACAGGAAGGCCGGCGCGCCGCGCATGCTCCCGAATCGCCTCGGGGTTGGGGGCGTCGTATTCGCAGTAGATCTTCCCCGCGGCGTCGGAGACGTAGCTCCGGATCCACACGACCCCGGGCATGCCGGCGAGGACCTCGTTCGACTTCTTCCCCGCGGCGTCCAGGGCGCTGCGGGACATCTTGGCAACCGAACGCTCGATGATGTAGCGGGGCATGGCTCAACGTCCTTTCTGAGTTTCGCTGGGACTATCGTCGGCAAATTCCCGGATGCGTTGGATGAGCTGGTCGGCGGCCTCGGTGTGGCCGAGGTCGGTGCGGATGGCTCGCGCGCCCTCGTAATACCGACGCGCGTCGGCCGTTCGCCCGGTCGCGGCGCAGGCGTCCGCTAGGGCGGCGAGTGCGTGGGCCCGGAGGAGGCGCTGTCCGGTGGCCGCGTTGAGCGCGACGCTTTCCTCCAGCACGCGGCGGGCCTCCTCGTGCCGCCCGAGGCGGCTCAGAGTGACGCCCACGCTGTTCAGGACCAAGCCTTCGTCCGCGCGCTGGTCCGTCCGCCGCACCTCCGCCAGCGCGGCCTCGTAGTGTGTCAGGGCATCGGTGAAAGCGCCGTGTTCCCACGCCAGGATCCCGAGCAGGTTCCAGAGCGAGGCCTGCCTGGGGGCGTCGTCCAAGGCCTCGGCCAGGGCCAGGGCCTGCTTGCACTGGCGCTCGGTATCCACCGTGCCGCCGGCCTGGCGTCCGGCACGGATCATCCCCTCGAGGGCTTCCAACTGGCCGTTCGCATCCTGGAGTTGGGCGAAGAGCCCCGCGCTTTCCTCGAAGTGCGGGAGCGCCTCCGCGGCACTGCCCAGCCCGACCAGCACCTCACCGAGCATCCGGAGCGCCTGGGCGAGGCCCTCGGCGTGCCGCGCCTTCCGGCTCATCTCCACCGCTTCACCGTAGAGCCGGATGGCTTCCTCGGGCTTGCCCTGCTGCAAGGTGATGTGGGCCAGCGCCATCAGCGTGAAGGAGCGCTCGACCGGCATCCGCCGGGCGACTGCGATCTCGTCGGCGCTACGCAGGTACTGCTGGGCCACCTCGATGTGGCCGAGCTCGCGGTGGACATTGGCGAGGGTGTGCGCCGAGTAGAACTGCTTGCTGGGGTCCTCGAGCCGGACGCAGAGGTCCATCGCTTCCTGCAGGCACGCGATCGCCCGGTCAAATTCCCTCATGCCTTTCAAGATGGTGCCGAGGTTGTGGAGGTCGCGGACGATCGCTTCGAGGTCCCCCCGCTCGCGGTCGAGCGTCGTGGCTTGCTCGGCATAACGGAGTGCCTCCTCGTTCTTTCCCTCATGCCAGCGGAGCAAGCCCAGGCTCCGCAGGGCATTCCCCTCGCCCGTCGCGTCCCCTCGCTCCCGGCTCAGGCGAAGCGAGGTCTCGAGGGCGGTAGCGCCTCTGTCGAACCGTCCGAGCAGCGTGAACAGGTCTCCCTGGCGCAAGTGGGCCTCAACCAGCCGGGGTGAAGCGTCGTTCGGGGCCAGGAGCGCGATCACCTCGTCGATCAGCTGCTGCTGGCGCTCGCGGAGGCCCTGCGTCTCGCACATGCGCTCCTGGAGCAGCAGTATATCCGTGGCCTGGTCCCGCCGGTCGGCGTCGTCCGGGAGGTGTGCCAACCAGCCCCTGGCACGATCGAGGAGCTCGAGCGCCTCGGCGAACTGGCTCGAGTTCGCGGCACGCTTGGCGGTCCGAAACCCATAGCGCGCTGCGACCCGCCATTCCTCCGCTCGGCTGAAGTGGTCTGCCAGGCTCCCGAGCTGCTCGTCGATCCGCTCCCGGAACAGCTCCTCGATGGCGCGACCCGTCACCCCGTGCAGCGTGCGTCGCTGATGCTCGAG
>JBGPPG010000224.1:0-2700 GCA_041488455.1 Gemmatimonadota bacterium | reverse complement strand
TCGTTTGCCTTGAGCGCCAGCGACATCGGATCGAGCTCCTGCGCCCGCTTGAGCTCGGTCATGGCCTCTTCGTCCCGGCCGGTTGATGCCAGGTACCGGCTGTACGAATGGTGCACGGCGGCGTCGCTGGGGTTGAGCGCGAGCGCGCGCTGAAACTCCCGCTCGGCCGCGACCCAGTCCCACTCGTAGTACGCCAGAACGAAGGCGAGGGCCCCGTGCGCCTCGGGGAGTGAGTCGTCGATCGCGAGAGCCCGGAGCGCGGCCGCCTTCGCCTTGGGGAACGTCTCCGCAGGCGCAATCCGGACGTAGAACGGCAAGGCGTTGTAGTAGGCAGCGATAGCCGCGTACGCGCGGGCGTAGGTCGAGTCCCGCTCGACCGCGCGCTGGAAGTACCCGATCGCCTTGCCGAACCCCTCGTCGGTTCTTGCATTCCAGAAGTAGCGGCCCATCAGGTAGTCCTCATGGGCCCTGGGATCGACCGCCCGGTCGGCCTGGAAATGGCTCTTCACCTGCGGAGCCAATCGGCGACCCACCTCATCCGCGATCAGACGTGCCACGCCGCTCTGGAGTCCCAGGACGTCCTGGAGGTCGCGCTCGTAGCTGCCCGCCCAGAGGTGGCGGTCGGTCGCCGCGTCGAGGAGCTGGGCGGTAATGCGCACCTTGTCACCGGCGCGGACGACCGTGCCCTCCACGACGGCGTCCACCCGTAGCGCCTTCGCGATCTCGGCGAGCGGTTTGTGGACCGACTTGTACTGCATGACGGACCGCCGCGAGATCACTCGCAGCGTGCTGATGGTGGAGAGGTCCCCGATGAGGGCCTCGGTCATCCCGTCAGCGAAATACTCCTGCTGGGCATCGCCTGACAGGTTGTCGAGCGGGAGGACCGCGAGCGACTGGATCCGCGTCGGCCCGGCAGGGGGCGCGAACCAGGCGCGTCGCCCCACCCAGACGAACGCCAGCGTGATCAGCACGAGCAATCCGATGGCTGCGGCACGAGCGCGCGGCGCCCGCCATCCTCGTGGTGGTGAGTACGCCACCGTTGGTCGCGACGGGACGGTGAACGCGTCCACGAAGGCGCTCGCTCTCGCGAAGCGGTCCAGGGCGAGCTTGGCCATCGCCTTCGTCACCGCCGCCTCGACGGCCACTGGCACATCCTCGCGCAGGGTGCGGACATGAGGCACTGGCTCACCGAAACGCTTGACAATGATTGCCTGCGGCGAGTGCCCTGTGTACGGCGGCTCACCGGTGAGCATCTCATACAGCACACAGCCCAGGCTATAGACGTCGCTCCGGGCGTCCACCTCATCTCCCATGGCCTGCTCGGGGCTCATGTACGCCGGCGTGCCCAGCACGAGCCCTGTCTCGGTGAACCGCCCTTCACCCGCTGCGCTCACGGCGTGGGCGATCCCAAAGTCGGCCACGACCGCCTCGCCCCGCTCGAGCAGGATGTTCTCCGGCTTAACGTCACGGTGGACGGTTCCGTGATCGTGGGCGTAGTCGAGCGCGGAGCCGACATCGCGGGCGATTCGGAGCGCGTCCTCCACCGGGAGCTGCCTTTCCCGCATGAGCCGCTGGCGGAGCGATTCACCCTCCACGTAGGGCATGACGTACCAGAGCTGTCCGGCGGTCTCGCCGGAGTCGAAAAGCGGAAGAATGTGTGGGTGCTGGAGGCGCGCGGTGAGCTGGATCTCCCGGAGGAAGCGCTCCGGTCCGAGGGCCGCAGCCAGCTCCGGACGAAGCACCTTCAGGGCGCACTGCCGGCCGTGCTTCAGGTCGTGCGCCAGGTACACGGTAGCCATTCCGCCACGGCCGAGCTCCCGCTCGATGCTATAGCGGTGGGCCAGGTCGGCTCGGAGACGCGCATCGAGGCCAGGCAAGGCTGAACCCGGGGGTAGGAGAGGAGCCCACTATACGGGATCTGACCGCACCGAGCCAGGGCTCAGCAGGGCGCTGCCGCAGTCAGGGATGCCGGCGCTGGTCTCACCACCTCAGGCTCAAAGGCCACGGCTGCGGGATGAGCAGCAACATCCAGGCTGCACCAAGGAGCGCAATGTTCTTCTTGAAGTTGATCAAGTCCGATTGGCGGACTGAGGGATCGGTCGCCGCCCAGTAGTTGTGCATCAGGAACGAGGTCGGCAGGAGGAAGACCGTCAGCAACAGGACGCCCCAGGTCGGGCGGACCCCCAGGAGAACGCTCAGACCGCCGAGGACGATGAGCAAGCCGGAGCCGAGTACGGCGAGGCGTGGGGCCGGAATCCCTTTGGCGCCCGCATAGGGCGCCATCATGCCCACGCGACGAAAATGATCGAGCCCGGCAAGCAGGAAGAACCCACCGTAGAGGACACGACCGGCGACAAACAAATATGGCATAAGGACCTCCGGGAACGATCGAGCGACGCTTGCGATCAGCGCAGGTGCCCGCGCGGTTACTTCCTCGATCTGAGCCCTCCGACGCCGAGCCCAGCCCGGGATGCGCAACGCGCCGGTTGCAAACATGCCCCGCGCCTCGAACGTCTCGCGTAGGTCGGCGACCAGGCGTTCCCAGTCCGAATCGGTGAGCGGCCGGTCGAACTCAACCGTCCGTCCGACCCCAATCGGCAGGCGCATGAACATCCGCGACGCTGGACGTCCGGCCTGATCCAAAGATCGAGCTGCGAGCGAGATCGACTCCGGCGAGATACCCACTTCCCGCCCGATGTC
>JBGPPG010000223.1:0-2727 GCA_041488455.1 Gemmatimonadota bacterium | reverse complement strand
TCTTGCCCGCGATGTTGGTGCTCCAGTCGGGAAGCTGCGCGCGGTCGGCGCCCGGCTCGAGGGCGATCGAGTCCAGGAACTTCTGGATCGTCGCCTTCACCACGCTGTCGGCGAGCTGGGCATCGGTCTTCTGGAGCCGCTGGGCCAGCTCCTGCGGCGGAAGCGGCAGCGGCCGCACCCAGAGCTGCCCGTCGCCGAAGCCGGGGCCGATGCGGTCCGGCGTCACGGGAGACGCGGGCGGCACGATGACCAGTCCCGAGTCGCGCGGCGGCGCCACCGGCACGGGGATGGAGATCATCGGTTCCTGCTCCGGCAGCCGGCGGGGCGGGATCCGCGGATGTCCAGGCGCACCCGCGTCGGTCAGGGGATTGTGGAACGGCATCTCCACCACCCGAGGTCCGTCGGCGACCGGAGGCAGCACGATGATCTGCTCCGGCCGGTGGGGCACGTCGGGCGGCCGGCCATCGACCGATCCCACCGCAAAGAGGATCGCGTGGACCACAACGCTCACCGCGAGCGCGATCCACGGCCAGCCCCTGCGGCGGCGCGGGAAGGTCAGGTCAAGCGGTGGTCGCAAGGGCTCCACGCCTCATCCGCTCGAGCATCTCGCCGAGGCGGGAGACCGCTTCGCCGAGCCGGGCGGCGCCCACCGTGAGCGCGATCCGGAAGTAGCCCTCTCCCGCAGGGCCGAACGCGCTCCCCGGCAGGATCACCACGCCCGCTTCCTCCAGCGACCGCCGCGCGAAAACGGCGGACGGCACCTCGGCCGGCAGGGGCACCCAGAGATACATGGCCGCCTTCGGCGAATCCGCTGCGAACCCCGCGGCCTTGAGCGCCGCGACGCCCGCGGTGCGCCGGCGCTCCAGCTCCGAGCGGATCGGAGCCACCAGGGCCTCGGCCTGGTCCAACGCGGCGGCGCCCGCTTTCTGGATGGCGAGCCACGGTCCGGTGTCGATGTACGACTTCACCCGCGTCAGCGCCCCGATCAGCTCCTTGGACCCGACCGCGAACCCGATCCGCCAGCCGGTCATCGAGAAGCTCTTCGACAGCGAGAAGAACTCCACCGCCACCTCTCGGGCGCCCGGCGTCTCGAAGATGCTCGGCGCGCGGTAGCCGTCGAAGGTGAGATCGCAATACGCGTTATCGTAGGCCAGCAGGATCCCGTGGCGGCGGCAGATCGCGACCGTTCGCTCGAGGTACTCCGGCGTCGCCACCGCGGCGGTCGGGTTGTTGGGATAGTTGACGAAGACGATCTTCGTGCGGGCGAGGACCGATTCCGGGACCCGGTCCAGCTCGAGCAGGAACTGCTGCTCCCGGCGGAGCGGCACGATGTGCGGCTCCGCGCCGGCCAGGATCGCGCCGCCGATGTACGCCTGATAGCCCGGCTCCGGCACGATCGCCACGTCTCCCGGGTTCGCCACCGCGAAGACGAGATGCGCCAGTCCCTCTTTCGAGCCGATGAGCGGGAGCGTCTGGGTCACCGGATCGAACCGGAAGCCGAATCGCCGCTCCACCCAGCGCGTGGCCGCCTGCCGGAACTCGGGCAGCCCCTGCTGGAAGCCGTACTTGCTGAGCGCGGTGGTGCGCACCGCGCCGACCATCGTCTCGATCGCGACGTCGGGCGGCGGGGCGTCGTTGTCCCCGGCGCCGAGATCGATCACGTCGACGCCCTGCTCCACGAGCCGGCGCTTGATGGCCGGAATCTCCGCGAGCGGATAGCCCGGGAGGGCGTGCAGTCGGTCGCTGAAGGTGATCATCTGCCGTTCTCGGTTCGCACAGGATTCGAGAGGACGCCCACGCCCGGAATCTCCACCTCCACCACGTCGCCGTCGGCAAGGGGTGCCGTGCCCGCGGGCGTGCCAGTGGCGATCAGGTCGCCGGGCTCGAGCGTCATGATCCCGCTGATGTACGACACCAGGAGCGGAATCGGAAAGTGCATGTCCGCCGAGCGGGCGTGCTGCCGCTCGACTCCGTTCACCCGGCAGCGTACCTCCAGCCCGCGCCAGTCCAGGTTGGAGACCACCCGCGGGCCCACCGGACAGAAGGTGTCGAACCCCTTGGCCCGGGTCCACTGGCCGTCCGTCCGCTGAAGGTCACGGCAGGTGACGTCGTTCACGCAGGTGAACCCTCCGATCCCACGCTCCGCCTCCTCCTGCCCCGCGTGTCGCAGCCGGCGTCCCACGACCACGCCGATCTCGGCCTCGAACTCCACCTGCTGGGAGACGCGCGGGAGAAGAATGGTCCCACCAGGCTCGAGCAACGCCGTCGTCGGCTTCAGGAAGATGAGCGGCTCCGGCGGAACGTCGTTGCCCAGCTCCCGCGCGTGGGCGAGGTAGTTGCGCCCCACGCCGATGATCTTCCCCGGCTTGATCGGGATCATACGCTCGCCCCGATCCCGAAGCGGGCAAAGAAGTCCTCGCACTTGGTCCGGACCTCGGCCCAGCTCCCCACGACGCGCTCGGCCCGCGGCAGGCCGCTCAGCACCAGCGGCCCGTAGCGCTTGGTCACAACCCGGCTGTCCAGCAGCAACACCACCCCCACGTCCTGCCGGCTACGGATGAGCCGGCCGAAGCCCTGCTTGAGCTTGAGCGCCGCGTGCGGCAGCAGGTACCCCATGAAGCCGTCGCTCCCCTGCTCCGCCAGGCGCTCCAGCCGGGCCGCGGTCAGCGGCTCCGACGGAACCTTGAAAGGTAGCTTGTTGAGCACGAGGGCGCGGAGCGCCCGGCC
>JBGPPG010000222.1:0-2779 GCA_041488455.1 Gemmatimonadota bacterium | reverse complement strand
GCCGCCGCCGAGAGCAAGCTGATCTTCAACATAGAGCGTCACCCCCCTTCGGAAACTCCGAGTCCTGCCGGGAAGTGGCTCGCCTCGCTATGGCGTGCCAGACGCTCCGCTCGATCAGTTATCCGCTCTGCTCCGCTCGCAACTACCGGCGACCGGGGTCCCCTCCCCTAATATCCTTTCGTCCGTTTGGGTGAGCCTGCGCCGGCCGTTACAACCGCCGCGCGTCCGTCCACCGATTCGTCGCATCCAGCACCGCGAACACCGCCGCCCGCTCCGCGCTCTCCTTGATCACCGCGCTGCCGGTCAGGAGCAGCGTTTCCCGCCCCCCCAACCCCTGCACGGCCACGAACGCAAACTCGCGGTCGAACGCCTCCACGATCTTGGCGCCCTCGAGCGCCACCGAATGATCCGTGAGCAACCGGTCGAGCACGCCCACCGCCGCCTTCGCCGCCGCCTCGACGCGGCTCCGAGGCGTGTCCGAGCTCTCCTCCTCCGACGACTCCACCTGGCCCCGGAACGAGAGCGTCACCGTGATCGTGATCCGGTGCGGCCGCCGGCCCGGCGCCACCGCCAGGTTCTCGAACAGGATCGCGCGGTGCAGCGCCCGCTCCCGCAACGCCTCCGCGTCCAGTGCCTCGATCGGCCGGACGTCTGCGGTCTGCGCGATGCTGATCTTCCGGTGATCCACCTTGAGCCCGAGCTGCGCCAGGAGCGCCGACTCGATGTTCCGCACGATCTGCTTGGGCGCGAGGCCCGATTGCGCCAGCACGTGGATCTCGCTCACCTCTCCCAGCGGCGTGGTCACCACCCGCGCCGACAGGATGCCTTCCAGGCTCGTGAGCAGATTCTCCGCGCGGCGCACGCCCCAGGGATCGGGCAGCGAATCCGGCGCAGGCTGGCTCCCCCGTCCCGGCGGGACAGGGTCGGACGGACGCGCGCTGAAGGAACCCGTCACGGTCTCGTCACCCCTCGTAGCGGTCATGGCGTGTCACGGCTTTCATGCGATCGCATTCCGTCCCGCCGACTTCGCCCGGTAGAGCGCGCGGTCTGCGGACACGAGCAGGTCGCCCTCGATCGGCTGGTGCGGGTCGAACTCGGCGAGCCCCACGCTCACCGTGACTAGCCCCGGCGGATACCCCAGCCGGCGCCCGACCCCCTCGATCCCGGCACGCAGCGCCTCCGCCACCCGGACCCCACCCTCGAGATCCGTCCGCGTCAGGATCACCACGAACTCGTCACCGCCGTAGCGGGCCGCGATGTCCGATGCACGCACCGCCTGCCGGATCTCCTCCGCCACCCCCCGCAGGATCTCGTTGCCGGCCTCGTGCCCGTACTGGTCGTTGACCGACTTGAACCGGTCGAGGTCGAGGAAGAGCACCGCGAACGCCTCGGCGCTTCGCTTGCTCCGCTCCACCTCGAACGCCAGCCGATCACGCAGCACCCGGTAGGTCGAGAGCCCGGTGAGCTGGTCCACCGCCGCCTGAAGCTGGGCCTCGTCCGCCCGGCGCTCCTGATAGGGCATGCACTGCTTCAGCGTCGCCCGGCCCTGGGCCGCCGCCTCGGCGAAGCGCCGACACGTCGGGAAGCCACAGGCCCCGCAGTCCCACGGCCTCCCGTTCGGCCCCAGCCCGATCTGCTCGAGCACCGCGGCCACCGCCTGCGGGTCGATCTCGAGACTCCGCGGCTTGATGTCGAACGCCGCGCCGACGCTCGCCACGACGGTGGCATCCACCACCGGGAACCGGCTCCGCGGCGGCTCCGTGCTCGCCACCAGCGCCCGCCGCCAGTACAGCTCGTCATGCGGCCCGGAGAGCGGATGGTCGAGCGAGCCCTCGCGCGAGAGCAGATCCACGAACCCCAGATCGAGCCGATCCACGGACACCGCTCGCGCAAGCGCGGGAATCGTGTTGAGCCCGCGGAGCTTCAGGAACCGGCGGCTGGTCTGCCGAGCCTCGTCGAGGAGGCGGAGCGGAAGCCCACCCGCCGCACTCACGTGGCGCCGCCGCTCCTCCGGCACCCGCTGAAAGAACGTCGGCTGCGTCAGCGGATTCTGTCCCTTCACCCGGAACAGCTGATCGAGATCGCCGAACGTGATCGCGGCGTCCAGATCGGCGCTGTTGATTGGCAGCGCGACGCCCGCGTACACGATCTTGAGACCGGGGCCGTGGAGCGCCCGGAGATACCGCGCTTCCGCCACCGCCGGCACCGTGACCGGCGCCAGGTAGGGGATCAACTCCGGATACCGAGCCCGGATCGTGTCCACCACGACCGGGTCCGTCGACCGGATGATCGTCCCCCAACCTTCCTCTTCCCACAGACGCAGGTACTCCGCCGCGACCAGCTCGTCGCCGATCACCCCGCGCGTCACCGTCCGGAACCCGGCGGCATACGCCGCGTTGATCACCTGCTCCGGAGTGGCCGGATAAAAGTGCGCCGCCGACTCCGGACTGAGCACCAGGACGCCGTCACCCTGACCCGCGATCGCCAACGCGCGCCCGATCTCGCCGCTGACCCGAACGGCATCGTGCGGGCACGCCGCCAGACAGTTCCCGCACCGAATGCAGGCCTCGTCGACCACCTGCAGTAGCGGCTTCGCCTCACCGCTGGTGACCGAAATTGCGTCGGTCGGGCACACCCGCACACACGCCAGGCAGGCGACACACAGGTCCGGATCGATCGCAAAATTCACGGCCGCCGGCCAGGCCAAACTGCGCCAGATTGCACTGGGAAGGCTGGAATATAGGAAATCCGCTTGAGAAGTGTCAAGAGGTCACCCTGT
>JBGPPG010000221.1:0-2790 GCA_041488455.1 Gemmatimonadota bacterium | reverse complement strand
GTATCACCGGCTGCTGCACAACGAGACGGCTTTGGCGGTGGAGAAGCGGCTCCGGTGGGTGGGCAAGTCGATGATGACGTTGCCGATCCGGGTTCAGGAGGCGCGGACGCTGAGAACCGAGCCGCCCACCCGGGCCTGAACACCGGGCACTGCTCCGCCCTCAGGGCAACTACCCCTCGGGCGATCGGCCCCGTAGCAGGATTGGGTGCCCGCGCTCGTGAGACGACTAGCGGGCCTCAACTTCCTGGTGACCCCTACCCGCGCTGGTAGTGTCGGCCCCAATCACTCCGAGCAATCTCCCGAGATCACCAGGTGTGAAGGGCCCCCGCGCAAATCCGCCGTCGCAGCACAGCGCGAATGATCTGGGATCAAGACGGCAGGACCGATCTGTCACATGCTCGCGAGCACGGCCTCGAACCGGGGATGGCTCCGCAGCGAGACGAGGTCAGCGTCGTTCTCGATCCAGCCCCGCAACCCAAACCCCAGCTGCACGGCCTTCTCCAGACAGTCGAGCGCTTCCTCGGACTCGCCCTGCACGGCGAAGAAGCACGCGGCGTTGTAGAGCATCCCCGAATCCTCCGGATCGAGCGCCAGCGCCCGCCGGGCCCACTCGAGCCCGCGCTCGCGCCGGCCCTGGTGGGCGGCCGCGACGGCGCCCAGGTTCAGCGCCCGCGAGTCGTCCGGGTTCAGCTCCAGATGTCGTTCGACTAGGTGGAGCGTCCGGCCGTATGCAGCCTCGGCGTCTGCGTTGCGACCCAGTCCTTCATACGCCATGGCGAGGAAGCAGGGGGGCTGATAGTCATCAGGCCGCAGCCGGCACGCCTCCTCGAACGAGTCCACCGCCTCGGCGAGCTTGCCCTGCTGGACCCGCGCGCGCGCATAGAAGTAGTGGGCCTCGAACAGCTTCGGGTTCAGCCCGATCGCGGTCTGGAATTCCCGGTCCGCCTCCTCGAATCGCTTGGCGAACGCGAGCGCGAGGCCGCGCGACGTGTGGACTTC
This sequence comes from Gemmatimonadota bacterium, assembly GCA_041488455.1. Lineage (GTDB taxonomy): Bacteria > Gemmatimonadota > Gemmatimonadetes > Gemmatimonadales > GWC2-71-9 > DASQPE01. The sequence goes on along the minus strand of JBGPPG010000221.1, from coordinate 1,791 downwards.
TGCCAGCTCCGGGGCGAGCTCGAGCGCTTTCCGGCTCGCCGTGTCGGCCTGCTCAAGATGCGCCGCGCTGGCATCCCAGTAGGTGTAGATGAACGAGCAGCAGTCGGCGATCCCGGCCCAGGCGAGCGCATAGTGTGGGTCGATCTCGATCGCGCGCTCGAACATGCGCCGGGCGAACTCGACGCCCTTCCGGCGCCACTGGTGAAAGAACTGGCGCCCCCGCAGGTAGTAATCGTACGCTTTCACGTCCGCGGTGGGCGCCCGCTCGATGGCGCGCTTCTCCTCCTCGCTCAGCACGACCCGGAGCGCCCGCACGATGTTCTGGGCGATCTCGTCCTGGATCGCGAAGACGTCCTCCATGTCGCGGTCATAGCGCTCGGACCAGACGTGGTAGCCGTCGGCCACGTCGATGAGCTGCGCCGTGATCCGGAGCTTGTTGCCCGCCTTGCGCACGCTGCCCTCGAGCACTGTGGCGACGCCGAGCTGCTCGCCGACCCGCCGGATGTCCTGGTTCTGGCCCTTGAAGGCGAAGGCCGACGAGCGGGAGGCGACCCGCAGGGCCTGGATCTTCGCCAGGGCGTTGATGATTTCCTCCGCCATCCCCTCGCAGAAGTACTCCTGGTCCCGCTGCGGGCTCATATCCGCGAACGGCAGGACGGCGATCGACTTTGAGAGTGGTGCCGCCGCCTGGGCGGCGACCGTGATCCCGGGCGGGGTGGTGCCGGTGTGGACCACGAGTGCCTGCGCGAACTGCGCGGCGGTGGCAAAGCGATCGGCCGGCACCCGCGCGAGCGCGCGGGCCACCGCCTGCTCCACCACCTCGGGCACCGTGGGCCGCACTGCGCGCAGCGAGGGTGCCGGCTCGGTGAAGCGCCGCGCGATCACCGCCTGCACCGTCGGCCCGGTGAACGGCGGCGCCCCCGCCAGCATCTCGTAGAGCATGCAGCCCAGGCTGTAGATGTCGGTCCGGCCGTCCGGCTCAGCGTCCCCGGCGGCCTGCTCCGGGCTCATGTACGTCGGGGTCCCCACCGCCACGCCCGTCTGGGTGAGGTTCTCCCCTCCCGCCGCACTGATCGCCTTGGCGATCCCGAAATCGGTCACCAGCGCCTCGCCCTCGTGCAGCATCACGTTCTCGGGCTTGATGTCGCGATGCACGACGCCGTGGCGGTGGGCGTAATCGAGCGCCGCCGCCACGTTCCGGGCGATCTGGAGCGCGTCGTCGACCGGCAGCTGCTTCTCCCGGCTGAGCCGCTGGCGGAGCGACTCCCCCTCGACGTAGGGCATGACGTAGTAGAGCAGCTCGCCGGCCTGGCCGGAGTCGTGGAGTGGGAGGATGTGGGGATGGTTGAGCCGCGCGGCCACCTTGATCTCGCGGAGAAAGCGCTCGGGGCCGAGGCTCGCCGCCAGCTCCGGGTGGAGGACCTTGAGCGCGACCTTGCGCTCGTGCTTGAGGTCCTGCGCGAGGTACACGGTCGCCATCCCACCCCGCCCCACTTCTCGCTCGATGTCGTAGCGGTCAGACAACACCGACTGAAGTCGCGAGCGCAGCACGTTGGTCATCGGGTCCGGCGGTCCGGTCGGGAGGGAGACGGCGACGGGCTGGAGCAACTGCTTCGCCCCGACGTTGCCGAAGCGGAACTTACGGGCGGATGAGGCCCCGGGCTAGGGCGGCACGAGCGCACGAACCTGCTCCTTCCCAGCCTAGCACTCGCCCCCTCCGGGAGACATCTTGTCTACCCGTGACCAACATGCGGCAGCGACTCGAAAGCGGCCTTGGCGGCCGATATACGT
>JBGPPG010000220.1:0-2914 GCA_041488455.1 Gemmatimonadota bacterium | reverse complement strand
GCCCTGGCCGGCCCGCTGCTGGAGACGTTCGCCGTGCTGGAGCTGCTCAAGCAGGGGGAGTGGAGCCGGACCAGGCCGCGGGTCTCGCACTTTCGCACCGAGGCCGGGCACGAGGTGGATCTCGTGCTCCAAGGCCCCGACGGGGGCATCGTCGGAGTCGACGTGCGGTCCGCGCTCAGCGTCGGGCCTGCGGACCTCCGCGGGCTTTCGGCGCTGCGCGACCTCACGGGAGGCCGCTTCCGGCGGGGGCTGCTGCTCTATCTGGGGCGAGAATCCGTGCGACTGGACGACCGGTTGTGGGCGGTGCCGCTCAGCGGATTGTGGTCAGGCGCGACCGGGCCGAGCCGGGGGTAGTAGGCCGAGCCGGGCGGGGAGCGCAGCGGGCAGCGTGTGAGCGACGGCGGTGATCCAATCGCGCTGCCCGCGTGCGCCTTGGTGGAAGGTACCGCCGCTCAGTGATCCGACTCCGGCCCGCTCACGACTTCCGGTGTGGAGTCCCGCGCCATCCCGGTGTCGCGACTGAGGGAGTCGCGCCACTGCTCCACACCCGCCTGGAAGTCCCGGGCGAGGGCAACCAGATCGACAGGGGCCTCGGTCGAGTCCTCGCCCCTGGCCGACACGCGCGCGAGCGCGATCGCCGCCTTCTGGTAAGTGCTGTCCGCCTGAAGCGCGGCCTCGTACGCCTGCTCAGCCGCGGCCGGATGGCCCGTCGCCTCGAGCGCCTGCCCCAGGTTGTTCTGGAACACCGGAGCGCCGGTCTTGAGCTGGGTCGCACGGGCGAGCGGTGCCAGCGCCTCCGCCGGGCAGCCCTGCTGGATGTAGATCAGCGCCAGGTTGTTCATCGCCCAGACATCGTGATCGTCCAGCGCGATCGCATGCCGGAACGCGTCGATCGCCTCATCCGTCTTGCCAAGCTCCACCTGAGTGCGACCCAGCACGCGCCAGGACTCGGCGGAAGTGGAGTCGAGCGCGAGCGCGGCCTGCACGCGGTCGAGCGCCTCGTCGTTCCGGCCGAGCTCGATCAGCACCCGGGCCGAGTTGAGCAGGCTCTTCTGGTGCTTGGGGTCCAGCTTGAGCGCCTCCCCGAAGGCGACGTCCGCCTGGGCGAGATTCCCGGACTTCCAGGACGACAGGCCGAGCATGTAGAAGCCCCAGGGGTTCTCGGGCTTGCGCTCGGTATAGGTGGTGAAGAGCTGGGCCGCCTCGTCGTAGCGGCCGGCCTGGTACGCCGACTCGGCGTCGCCGTAGGCGACGACCTTCGGCGCAACCGTCACCGAAGTGGGGCTGCCGGTCGCCGGGGACGGAACGGAGCTGTCCACCGTGACGGAGCCTGCAACGCTGGTGGTGCGCGCGGTGTCGCGATCGCCGCAGCCGATGGCGAGCATCAGCAGGGGCGAGACCGCGACGAGCGAGATGCGGTTGAACGGGGCGAACATGACTTCCTCCTGGGTGCGGCGCCGGGGCGCAGTGGGGTTGATCGGGCGCCAGCCATTAGGGCAACCGGGAGACCACCTGCCGCTCGCCCGGGAGGATGTCGGTCAAGGTGAAACAGCACAGGGCTTTGTGGAGCTGGCCGGCGGAAGGGTGAAGCACGCCTACCGGGCCGGCGTGTTCGGCGGGACACGGACCGGACGCCGCCTACGTGTCCGGGCGGACACGCAAGGTTTCGCCGCGAGGCGGGGGCGGGTTGCGGGCGCTAGGAGGCCGGACGCTCGACGCCCAGCCGGCGCATGATCTTGAGCAGGCTGGCGTGGTCGGCGAGGCCGAGCTCCTCGGCCGTACGCGTGACATGCCAGCCGTTCCGCTCGAGCGCGGCGACGACGATCCTGCGCTCGGCCTCGCCCCGGAGCTCCTGAAACGAGCCACCGTCGCGGGAAGCCGCCGGGCGGGCCTCCAGGATCTCCGCGGGAACGTGCTCGGGACCGATGACCTCGCCGTCGGCGGCGATGACCATGCGCTCGATCACGTTGCGGAGCTCGCGGACATTGTTGCGAGCCCAGTCGTAACTCATCAGCGCGTCGAGCGCATCGGCGGCGATGCGCTTCTTGCGCATCCCAAACCGATCGCAGATGCCCGCGAGGACGGCGTCGGCGATGGCGGGGATGTCGGAGAGGCGCTCGCGGAGCGAGGGCACGCGGATCACATGGGCGTTGAGCCGGAACAGGAGGTCTTGGCGGAACCGCCCGGCGGCTACCTCGGCGTCCAGCTCGCGGTTCGTGGCGGCCACGACCCGCGCTTCCACCCGGAGCGGCCGGGTGCCGCCCAACCGGGTGACGGTGCGTTCCTCCAGCACGCGGAGCAGCTTGGCCTGGGCCGCGAGCGGCAGCTCCCCGATCTCGTCGAGACAGAGGGTCCCGCGCTCGGCGGCCTCGAAGGCGCCGCGCCGGGTGGCTGAGGCGCCCGTGAAGGCGCCGCGCTCATGTCCGAAGAGCTCGCTCTCGACCAGGTTCTCCGGCAGCGCTGCGCAGTTGAGCGCGATGAACGGCGCGCCTGAATTCGCGCCGAGGCGATGGAGGTCCCGCGCGACCAGCTCCTTCCCCGCTCCGCTCTCGCCCAGCACGAGGACGAGAGTCGGAATCGGGGCCAGCCGCGCGATGGTCTCGTGCAGCTTCCGCATCGGCGCGCTGTCGCCCACGAGCGAGCTCTCGGCGTCGAACCGGCGCCGGAGCGCTCGCACCTCCGTCTCGAGCCGTCGGCGCTCCAGCACCGTTTCGATCTCGCGTACGATCCGCTCCATCGGCTCGCTCTTGTCCACGAAGCCCGCGGCGCCGAGCCGCACCGCCTGGATGCAGCGATCGAAGTTGCCCGTGCCGGTGTAGACGATGACCGGCGTCTCGACGCCGCGGCGTCCAAGCAGCCGGAGCACCTCGAAGCCGTCCATGCCGGGCATCTCGAGATCGAGGACCACACAGTC
>JBGPPG010000219.1:0-2925 GCA_041488455.1 Gemmatimonadota bacterium | reverse complement strand
GCCGGGGCGATCAGACCAAAGGACGGTGACATGACCCGCCAGTACGAGGTGGTCTACATCTTCGACAGTGCGCTCGAAGAGGCGGCCATCAACGAGCACCTCGCCCGCTTCCACGCGCTCATCCAGCAGCCCGGCGCCGAGCCTCCGCAGGTGTCCCACTGGGGCAAGCGCACCCTCGCCTATCCGATCAAGAAACACGAGACCGGGTACTACGTCGTCTCCAAGTTCGACACGGCCGGAACCGCCCTGCCCGAGTTCGAGCGCGCCATCAAGCTCGACGAGGGCGTGTTGCGCTTTCTGGTCGTCGTGAACGAGGGCGCCCAGCCGGTGCCGGTGACCGCGGGCAAGAGCGAGGAGGAGGACGACGAATGAGGCGCCCTCAGAAGACCTGCGCTATCTGCGAGTCGGGCGTCCGCATCGTTGATTACAAGGACGAGCGCACGCTTCAGCGGTTCCTGACCGAGCGCGGCAAGATCCTGCCGAGCCGGCTCTCCGGAACGTGCGCACGGCACCAGCGCCAGCTAAGCACCGCGATCAAGCGGGCCCGGCAACTCGCGCTCCTGCCCTACATCAAGGGCTTCGGCGGCTGACTCAGCTCGGCGCGACGGGGCCCGGGCCGGCGCGGCCGACGGGCCGGGGAGCTCTGGGCCCGCTCCTCGTCGCGCTCGCCTACCTCGTCCTTGCCCCGCCCGCGTTCCTGCTCGGACCGCTCGCCGGCATGCTGGCGTTCTCGCGGCCCTCGACGTTCAGGGAATGGGCCTGGCTCGGCTTGGCGACCGTGTGGCTGGGCGCGTGGCTCCAGCCGTCAGGGAGCGTCGCGGAGCAGCTGCTGCGGGCGGCCGGAGTGCTGGTGGCGGGCGCGTTCGTAGCGGTCTCGCTCGGGTGGCGCGCGCCCCTCTTCCGCCGGGCCGTGCTGTCGCTCGCCCTTGCTGCCGTGGCGCTGGTGCTGTGGTGTGTGGCGCTCCGCCTCGATTGGCACGAGCTCAAGACCGTGCTGGCGCGCGACGTGGCCCGGTCGTTCACCGACCTGGCGAGGCAGGCCGATGCCGCGGGCGGCGAAGACACCGGCGACCTGCTCCGCCAGATGGCCGACGGTGCGCCGATGTGGGCCACGCTCATGCCGGGGCTCCTGTTCCTGAACGCGCTGGCCGGCGTAGTGCTCGGCTGGTGGCTGTACCATCGCATCGCGGCGCGGCCCCTGGGGGATCCGCCGGCCTCCTTCGCCACGTTCCGGTTCAGTGATCAGGCGGTGTGGCTGCCGGTGACCGGGCTGGCGCTGGTGCTGCTGCACACGCCGCCCGAGGTCCACGACGCCGGCGGCAACCTGCTTCTCGTGGCCATGGCCCTGTACGCGGCCCGCGGCCTGGCCGTCGTGGGCGCGGGGGCAGGCCGGCTGCCGCGGGTGACCACCGCGTTCGTGACCGTCGTCGCCCTGTTTCTGCTGCCGTTCGTGGTCGGGGGCCTCACGCTCCTCGGCCTCGCGGACACCTGGCTAGATTTCCGGCGACGCCCCGCGTCGCCCGCTACCGGAGGATTCGACCGATGATCGAAGTCATCCTGCGTGAGGACGTGAAGTCGCTGGGCAAGACCGGCGAGCTGGTGCGCGTGCGGCCCGGGTACGCCCGTAACTTCCTGCTGCCGAAGGGGCTGGCCTACGAGGCCAGCGAGGGCAACAAGAAGCGGATCGCGGCGGAGACCAAGGCCCGCACCACGCGACTCGAGGCTGACAAAGTGGAGGCCCAGGCGTTCGCGGCGCGACTGGCAGCGGCGAGCGTGACGCTCACCGGCAAGGCAGGCGATGAGGGCAAGCTCTTCGGCTCGGTGACGGCGCAGGACGTCGCCGACGCGCTGGCCAAGCAAAACATCCAGGTCGATCGCCGGCGGATCGAGCTGGAGCACCCGATCAAGACGCTGGGCTCCCACGCCGTGGTGGTTCGGCTTCATCCCGAGGTCCATGCCGAAGTCCGGGTACAGGTGGTCGCCGAGTAGCCTGGCGATGACGGTGGGCATCGCCTACGTCGACGGGCCGCGGCTGACGCGCTCTTTCCTCGCGGCGGCCGACTGGGTGGCGGCGGGCCGAGACGAGATCAACCGGATCAACGTCTTCCCGGTCCCCGACGGTGACACCGGGACCAATTTCAGCCTGACCCTTCGTGCCGTCGCCGACGCGCTCCGCGCGCTCGGCGACGCGCCGCTTCCGGAGACCGCGCGCGCCGCCGCGCGCGCCGCCGTCCTCGGTGCCCGCGGTAACTCGGGCATGATGCTGGCCCATTTCCTCATGGGATTCGCCGAAGCGCTCGGCGACCGGGCGCAAGCGTCGACGCGCGACATCGCGGCGGGACTCCGGCGCGGCGCCGACCGGCTCTACGAGTCGCTCGACGATCCGCGCGAGGGCACCATCCTCACCGTCGCGCGAGAGGCGGCCGGCGCGGCCGAGCGGGCCGCCGCCGACTCGGCGGACGTGGGCGAGTTCATGGCCCGCCTCCTCGCCGAGGCGGAGCTTGCGCTGGCACGCACGCCGGAGCTGCTGGCGGTCCTGAAGGAAGCGGGGGTCGTGGACGCCGGCGGCAAAGGATTCGTCCGGATGCTGGAGGGCGTGGTACGATTCATCGAGGGCGATCCGATCCTCCCCGCCGAGCCCGACGCCGTGGATGCCACATCGCCTGGCGCGTTCGCGGCGGCGCTGGTCGAGGTAGCGGCCGAGCGGGACTTCCAGTACTGCACCGAGGTCCTGGTCCGCGGGGCGCAGCTGCCTCCGGCCAACGAGGTGCGGGCCGCCATGCGCAACTTCGGCGGGTCGGTCCAGGTGGCGGTGATGGCGGACGTGCTCAAGGTCCATGTGCACACCGATACGCCCGAGGCCGTCTTTAGTTATGCTGAGCGCTGGGGACGGATCGAGACCACGAAGGCCGAGGACATGCGGGC
>JBGPPG010000218.1:0-2977 GCA_041488455.1 Gemmatimonadota bacterium | reverse complement strand
CGCTCGATCTGGCGGTGCGCCAGGAGCTGCTCGAGATGGATCCGGTGCCCGCCAAGCTCCGGCGGCTCGTGGATCTGCTGCAGCGCGAGCTGGCGGTGCGAGAGCTGGGGCGGAAGATCACCAGCGAGACCGAGGAGCGGCTGTCCAAGAAGCAGCGCGAGTACTACCTGCGCGAGCAGCTCCGCTCCATCCAGCAGGAGCTCGGCGAGGATCGGGAGGGAGACGGCCAGGTGCCCGAGCTGCGTCGGCGCATCGAGGAGGCCGGGTTGCCCGACGAGGCGCGGCGCGAGGCGGAACGAGAGCTGGCCCGGCTGGCGGGGCTCTCGCCCTCCTCGCCCGAGCACGGCATGATCGGCACCTATCTCGAATGGATCGCGAGCCTGCCCTGGAGCAAGCTGGACGGCGGGACCATCGACATCGGCCGAGCCCGCGAGGTCCTGGACCAGGATCACTTCGATCTGGAGAAGGTCAAGGACCGTCTCCTCGAGTACCTGGCGGTCAAGAAGCTCCGTCAGGAGCGCGGCGATCCGACGAACCGACCCGCGGCCGCCGCCGGGCCGGGGGAGCCGCCCCGCGAGCCCATCCTCTGCTTCGTGGGGCCTCCCGGGGTGGGCAAGACCAGCCTCGGCCAGAGCATCGCGCGCGCGCTCGGCCGGAAGTTCGTGCGGATGTCGCTCGGCGGGGTGCGGGACGAGGCGGAGATCCGCGGCCACCGGCGGACGTACATCGGCGCGCTTCCCGGCCGCATCATCCAGGGGATCCGTCGGGTCGAGACCCGCGATCCGGTGTTCATGCTCGACGAGATCGACAAGATCGGGGCCGACTGGCGCGGCGACCCGTCGTCCGCCCTGCTGGAGGTGCTGGATCCGGCGCAGAACAACACGTTCGTCGACAACTACCTCGGCGTGCCGTTCGACCTGTCGCAGGTCCTGTTCATCGCCACCGCGAACACGCTGGAGACCATTCCCGGTCCCCTGCGTGACCGCATGGAGATCCTGACCCTGTCCGGTTACACGGACGAGGAGAAGATCGGGATCGCGCGGCAATATCTCATCCCGAAGCAGCTCGCCGCCCACGGCCTCACGCCGGCCGAGCTCGCGTTCGAGCCGGAGGCCGTTCGCCGGATCGTGCGGGACTATACCCGCGAGGCCGGCGTGCGCAGTCTCGAGCGCCAGATCGCCGCCGCCGCCCGGAAGGTGGCCCGGCGGTTGGCGGAAGGCCAGAGCCAGGCGGTCCGGATCACCGCCGATCAGGTGACGGAGTATCTCGGCCGGCCGCGCTTCTTCGACGAAGTGGCCGAGCGCACCAACCGTCCGGGGGTCGCCACGGGTCTCGCCTGGACGCCGACCGGTGGGGACGTGCTGTTCGTCGAGGCCACGATGATGCCGAGCAGCGAAGAGCGGCTCGTGCTCACCGGCATGCTGGGTGATGTGATGCGCGAGAGCGCGCAGGCGGCGGTGTCCTATGTGCGGTCCAACGCCGAGGCGCTCGACATCGATCCCAGGCTCTTCGAGGGACGCACTATTCACGTGCACGTTCCGGCCGGGGCCATCCCGAAGGACGGGCCTTCGGCCGGCGTCACCATCGTGACCGCCCTGGCCTCGCTCGCCACCCGGCGACCCGTGCGCGGTGACCTGGCCATGACGGGCGAGATCACGCTGCGCGGCAAGGTGCTCCCGGTCGGAGGGATCAAGGAGAAGGTCCTGGCCGCGCATCGGGCGGGGATCCGATCCATCATCTTGCCGGCGCGGAACGAGCGCGACGTCGAGGACGTGCCGGAGGAGCTGCGGCGCCAGCTCACCTTCATCTTCGTCGACAATGCGGACGAGGTCCTGCGCCACGCCCTCGCCGCCGCCGCCGCGATTCGCTCCGGCGCGCGGTGAGACGCGCCACGGAGTGGATACCCGGGTGGCCGCTCCGTCGCCGCGTGACCGCGGTCGCGGCCGCCGTGCTCTGTGCCGTCTCGGTCGCGGGCCCGGTGGTGGAGGTGGTCGCCGCCTCCACGAGCCAGCGCATCCGCGAGCTCCTGGATCGGCCGGACGGGCTGCGCATCGACGGGCAGTCGCTCGATCCGCGGACGCTCGCGCGATTCTACCGACCACGGGATTTCGCCCCGGCGTGGGACGCGCGCGACGGCGGGCCCGATCGCGCGGCGCTGCTCCTCCGGGCGCTGGTCACCGCCGAGAAGCACGGACTCGACTCCGCGCGCTACCACCTCGACGCGATCCGAGGCCGCCACGCGAGCTCGAATGGCGGGCATACCGGTGAGCTCGACCTGTTGCTGACCGCCGCGTTCCTGGGCTACGCGCGCGATGTCCGGGCCGGCCGGGTGCCGCCCGGGCGCCGCGATCCGGACTGGGGCATTCCCGCGGCACCGTTCGACGCGGCGGCGGCGCTGGCCCAGGGCGTCCGCGAGCCGGCGAGGTTCCGTGCGCTGCTGGCATCTCTGCCCCCGCCGGCGAAGGACTACGGGCGCCTCGTCGAGGCGCTGCGGCGCTATCGGGAGGTGGCGGCCCGGAGCGACTGGCCGCTTGTCCCGCCGGGGGCGCTGCTCAGGCCGGGGGATGACGACGCCCGCGTCGCCGCGGTCCGGGCTCGACTCGCGGCCGAAGACGACATCGTGTCGCGAGGGGCCACCCACTTCGATGGGCGGCTCGAGGAAGCCGTGCGACGCTTTCAAGCGCGCCACGGGCTCTCCGCCGACGGGATCGTGGGCGAGGCGACCATCCACGCCCTGAACGTCCCGGCCTCCGAGCGCATCCGGCAGATCACCCTGAACCTGGAGCGCTGGCGCTGGCTCCCGCGCGATCTCGGGCCGCGCTACGTGACCGTGAACGCGGCAGATGCCACGCTGCGGGTGGTGGAGGACGGCCGGACCGTGCTGACCTCCCGGGTGGTCGTCGGCGATCTCCAGCATCCGACGCCGGTGGTGCAGGCCCGCCTCGACGCGGTGGTTCTGAATCCGAGGTGGAATCTG
>JBGPPG010000217.1:0-3000 GCA_041488455.1 Gemmatimonadota bacterium | reverse complement strand
TCGAACTCACGAAGGACTTTCGCCCTTGGCGGTTTTCAAGACCGCTGCCTTAAACCACTCGGCCACCACGCCCGAGCCCGAAACTTCTTCGGCCACTATCGGTTCGGCAAGTCGCCTCGCGCGAGGTCTCAACCCAGCTTCACTGAGCCCTCCGTGCCGGGCGTCCAGGATGGAGCTTGGCATCGCTGCGCCCCTTCACGTAGGCATAGATGGTGTCGATTTGGGCCGGGGTGAGTCCCAGCGTGCACCAAGCGGGCATGCCTTTCTCCGGCCGTCCCCCGCACACCGTCTGCAGGAATACTGCTTCATTGGGGATCGGTCCGTCTGGCTTGAGAGACAGAATCAGGTGGGGAGCGAGGGTAGTGCCCGTTACATCCTCGCCGTGACACCGGGAGCAGTTGAGATTGAAATACTTCCACCCTTGGTAGGTGCGCCCGTCAACAGTATCGAGCGGAGCCGTGTGGTACGCATCGCGGAGCGGGGCCGTTACCACCGCGGAGTCATCCGCTCTGGACGACGGGAGCGCCGCTGGATGGGCAGTATCCGTCGCCAGACTGTCCGAAGCGTGCGAGCGCTGCGATGGTGTGGTGCGGGTGCAGGAACTGACCAAGAAAGCGGCCGCCAGCAGAGCAAAGTGAGGCTGGTGGGCCATTATCGTCGCCTCCGACCCAGGTAGGATGCCGCCTAACGACCCTGCGCATCAGCTGCGGGCGGAATGCCCGCGGTTCCGAATTCTACGGTCTGCTGATCGCCCACCGCACATCCTGGTGCGCCGTCTCGATGAGCTTACCGCCCACCCCTGACTCAGGCCGCATGTCATAAGCCCTCCGAAAAGCCTGGCGTCCGAAGGCCAGCGTTCATCGACGCCCGGGGCCCGAAACCTCGCGCTGTCATTCGAGTTAGGCAACCCAGATCGGCAGCACCCTCCCATCATAATCCTCCGGAATCGCTTGCCCAAGCGCGTGCAGCACCGTGGGCGCCACGTCCTCCAGACGCGACTCCACCTCTCCCGGCCGGATCCCCTCACCAAGCGCCAGCAGGAAGCTCTGGTCCCAGTGGTCGCTCGAGTGGTTCGGCGGCGCGTCGGTGACGACGCGACCGGCTCCCGAAAATCCGCTGTCGCCGGAGTACCCGTCGCGCAGGTGGACGAGCAGGTCCGGCGCGTTGGTCAGCTCGGCGCCGGAGTACGCCTCCTCCCGGGTGATCACCCGGTCAACGACTGGCTGCCCGTTCCGCGGGTCCCGGAGCCCGGCCAGCAGATCCCGAACCCGCTCGCGCTCGCGCTCGTATTCGGCGACCGAAATCGTGCCCGAGGGCCGGTGGCCCCGCACGTTGAGGTAGATCTGGCCCAGATAGCCCATGGCCACCGCGCGGGTCCGGGTCCAGTCCACGTCGCTCATCGAGAGGAACGCGGCGGAGGTGACGGCCGACCGCTTGCCCCGACCAAGCTTGTAGTGGAAGAACCGGTACAGGTTGAGATCGTGCGCCAGCCGCTCGGCGCGTGCCTTTGTGATCCCCAAGCGAAACGCCATCCGCTTGAGCTGCGCCGGAACCGTCCGCTTGAATCGCAGATACCCTGCCTTCTCCAGCGCGGTGTTGAAGTGCACGCGGGAGTGCTCCAGGCGGTGACTCCACGCGCCGAGCACCAGCACCAGACCCCGCTCGCCGGTCAGCGCGAGGATGTCGCCGAGCAGCTGGTCGAGCGCCTCGAAGCCCTCGAGAAACGGGTCGGCCGGCCCCGCCTGATTCAGGCGCGTATAACCCGGGTGGCGCGGGTCGTAGAACTTCCAGAAGGCGTGCAGCACCTCTCCGAAAGCGTGGATGGTGAGCATCCCGAACCGCCAGTCGCCGTCGCCAAAGAGCTTCGCGAAAGCGCGCCGGCGCATGGCGATCACCTCGAGGGCACGACGGCTGAACTCGACCTCGCGCCCCGGAGCGTAGGAGCCTCCGAACGGCACGGAGTACCCGTCCGCTTCCAGGGCCCGCGCCACCTCGGGCGGCCAGGCGCAGTCACCGTCGATGCCCTCGTCTCCCGACACCACGAACCCGTTCACCGGCGACAGGGGATAGGTGAGGGGCACGTTCAGCAGGCCGACGCGGAGCCCACGCCTGGACAGCAGCCGGTAGAAGGGCTCCTGCTTGAGCAGCTCGGTGCTGTAGGGGATCCGGTGGTACCCGCCCGCGGGAAACTTGAAGAAGTCGAACAGCCCGGTCTTGCCGGGGTTCTTGCCGGTCAGGAGCGCCGCGAATGCCGGCGGAAGTACCGGCTGAAGCGGCGCGCGGAGCCGGGACCAGGCGCCTTGCTCGAGCAGACGCCGGAAGTTGGGCAGGTGGTCGATTCGCTCGCGCAGCAGCTCGAGCGTGGGGCCCGAGACCTCGAGCACGAACACACGCTCATACATCGCGGGGACCCCCGGCTCCTGCGCGGAGCAGCTCACGGTAGAAGGACTCGGTATCGACGGCCATCGACTCGCGCGAGTGATCCCGTGTGACCTTGCGGGCCGCTTCGGCCCGGATCGTCTCCCGCAACTCACGATCAGAGAAGAGCCGAAGCACGGCCGTCGCGAGCGCTCGGGCATCGCCGTGGGGCACCAGGAGCCCCGTCACACCGTCCACGACCGCGTCCTCGCTGCCCACCACCCGGGTGCCCACGACCGGGACTCCGAGCGCCATCGCCTCGACGAACACGATGCCGAACCCCTCGTAGCGCGAGGGGAGCACGAACACATCCATGGCGGCGTACGCCGGCACGACATCCTCCTGATGCCCGGCGAAGGCCACGGCGCCCTCCACGCCCAGGCGCCGAGCCCGCCGCTCGAGAGCGGGCCGAAGGGGGCCGTCGCCGACGATCAGGACGCGGGTCCCGGGATCGTCCGCGAGGAGCCGGGGTGTGGCGTCGAGGAGAACGTGCAGCGACTTCTGGTTCGCGAGCCGCCCGACGGTGCCCACCACTCGGCTTGCGCCGTTCCGGAAGTGCGCCGTCGCGGCCGCATCGACCCG
>JBGPPG010000216.1:0-3020 GCA_041488455.1 Gemmatimonadota bacterium | reverse complement strand
GTCGCCCATGCCGCGGTGGCGGGGTTCCTCGCCGCGACGGACCCGGCCCGGCGTCGCTGGCTGGAGGAGGGCATGCCGAAGGTGGTGCTGCGCGGGGGCGACGCGACCGAGCTCGAGCGGCTGCGGGACATCGCCGAGGCCAACGGGTTGCCCGCGGAGATCATCGCCGATGCCGGCCGGACCGTGGTGGCTCCCGGGACCGTCACCTGCTTGGCGCTGGGCCCGGCGGAGGAGGCCGCCATCGACCGGCTCACCGGCAGCCTCCCGCTCCTCTGATCCGGGCGGTACTACGGGATGGCTTCACCCATGCCTCACATCCGGCGCGTGCTCGAGACCGCGCTCTACTGCGACCGGCTCGACCGGACCGCGGCCTTCTATCAGCGCCTCTTCGGCACCCCTCTCTATCAGAGCGAGCGTCTGGTCGCGCTCGACGCGGGTGAAGGCACCGTCCTGCTGCTGTTCCAGCGGGGACAGTCGTCCCGCCCGCTGCCTACGCCGGGAGGCGTGATCCCGCCGCACGACGGGTCCGGTCCCACCCACGTTGCCTTCGCCGTGGACCCGGTGGAGCTCGCGGGCTGGGAGGCGCAGCTCGCTGCGTGGGGGATCGAGGTCGAGAGCCGCGTGACGTGGGAGCGCGGAGGCCGGAGCATCTACTTCCGCGACCCGGACGGCCGGTCCGTCGAGCTGGCGACCCCCGGCACGTGGGCGACCTACTAGCGGGCGCGCCTGCCCTGACGACCCGCGGGCCCATGCCACAGATTACAGAGCACCTTCCTCGGATCGACCGACGATGCTCGCCTACGTGTTCTGGCACTGGCGGCGACGCGACGTGGGAGCGGACGAGTACGAGCGCCTGCAGCGGACCTTCCACGCCGCGCTCGGCCACTCCCCCCCGCCCGGCCTTGTCCTGTCGCGCTCCGCGGCGATCGTCGGTGCCTCTTGGGGACCGGCGGGCCGAGAGATCTACGAGGATTGGTACATCGTGACCGGTTCCGCCGCGCTCGACCCGCTCAACGACGCCGCGGTGACCGCCTCGCGGCAGGCCGCGCACGACGCGGCGGCCGCCGCCGCCGAGGGGGGCACCGCGGGACTGTATCGGCTCCGGCTGGGGGCGCCGCTTGGAGCCCCGTACGCCGCGGCCTGGTTCGCGAAGCCGGCCGGGATGCGCTATACGGCGCTGTACGACGCCCTCGACCCGGTGGTCCGCAACGGATCGGCGACGCTCTGGGGGCGCCAGATGGTGCTCGGCCCCACGCCGGAGTTCTGCCTCCAGAGCGAGCGGCCCGTTCCGCTTCCCGATGTTCTCGCCGCCCTCACGCTGACGCTCCGGCCGGTGTGGCCCGACTTTCCCGGCGGAGCCGCGTGAGCCGGAGTGGCGTCGCGGTCGTCCGCCCCGTCAATCGCCCCGAGGAGATAGGGATCGTCCGGCAGCTCTTCGAGGAATACGCGGGCGAGCTCGCGGTGGACCTCGGCTTCCAGGGCTTCGCGGAGGAGCTCGCGACCCTTCCCGGTGCGTACGCGGCACCGGGCGGCGTGCTGCTGCTGGCCTGGGCAGTGGACGCGCCGGCCGGCTGTGCGGGAGTCCGGCCCCTCGGCCCGGAGGTGTGCGAGCTGAAGCGGCTGTTCGTCCGGCCGGCGTACCGTGGCCACGGACTCGCCCGTCACCTTTCCATGGCGGCACTCGACGAGGCGCGGAGCCGCGGCTACCGCCGGATCCGGCTGGACACGTTGCCCGGCATGGTAGAGGCGCAGCAGCTCTACCGGGACCTCGGATTCCGCGAGATCGCCCCCTACCGGTCGAACCCGGTCCCCGGCGCCGTGTTCATGGAGCTGGCGCTCGCCCGGCCCTCGTGAGGGCGGTCCCCGTGAGCCCCCGGGCGGTACGGTGTGGCGCCGGCGATGCTACCCGCCTACACTCCGGTACCTCCCTCCGGTCTGGAGACCTGATGTCGAAACGCGAGGACCAGCGCTTGGCCGCCCTGGCGAAGAAGAATGCCGCCAAGGTGGCACCGACCAAGCCCGATCGTGCCGCCAAGTTCGACCCGACGCTGCGTCAGCGGCAGCCGGACGAGGACGCCGAGACCAAGCGGCTCTTCAAGGAGATGAAACGCAGAGAGTTCTGAGGAGACTTGCGTGAGCAAGCTGATAGGCTGGGTCGGGGCCACGATCGGCGGCGCCATCGGCTGGTGGCTGGGGGCGCGCGTCGGGATGATGACGGCGTTTATGGTCAGCATCGTCGGCACAGGCGCGGGACTGTACGTCGCACGCCGCTTCTTCTCCGACTACCTGAGCTAGGCGCATGGCCAGCACGTTGCGGCCGCCGATTCTCCTCTTGTCCTTCGGCCTGTTGGTCCTCCTGGCCCCGCTTCCCTGCCTCGCCCAAACGGTCATCCACGACAGCGCACCCACGCCCGCAGCCCCGGCGCCGGGAGCGCCCGGCCGCGCCAGGGCGGACACGCTCCGCGCGCGCGGCGACACATACCCGAGACCGGGACAGCCGCGGCCCGACACCGTCGTGCGCCCGTCCCGGCCTGAGCCCCCGCCCAAACCGGCTGCCGCCGCTGCACCTCTCGGCCCTCCGCTTCCACGAGGTGTCTGCCCCGCCGCGTCCGACCCCGTGTCAGCCGACGTGCTGTTGGTCGCCTTCCGCGCGCGCTCAACGCCGGCCGAGCGGGAGGCGGCGGTCAAGGGCGTCAAAGGAACCATTGTGGCGCCCGACCCCACCGACCCGGCATCCGCCTACGTGCGGGTGCCGAGCGAGGGCAACGAGTTCGTCTTGCGAGTCCTCGCGGACCGGCTCATCCGGGCTCCGGCAGTGAAGGAGGTCGGCGCCGTCCAGTGTCCTGCGGCGCGGTGACGGGACCCGGGCTGGCGTCCCTCACAACCGAGCGCACCACCGCCGTCACGGACCTGTTGCTCGCGCTCGTGGTGGGCGGTGGGATCCTCAGGCTTCGCCGCGCCGCACCGCCCGGCTGGCGCCGGGGAATCTGGATCACGGCGTTGGGGGCCTTCGGGGTCGC
>JBGPPG010000215.1:0-3139 GCA_041488455.1 Gemmatimonadota bacterium | reverse complement strand
TGTGGACCGTGAATGGCTTCATTCGTCTCCCCAGACGTGAGGGTGAGAGGATAAGAGGTAAGAAGTAAGAGGTGGGCAGTGAGTCCGGGGAGGAGGATCCGTCCTCGCCTGCTTCCCTCCTACCTCTTACCTCTTCCTTCTCACTGCTCTCTTCTCACTTCGCACTTCTCACAGGTACCCTCGCACATCCACCAGCCGGCCGGCGATCGCAGCAGCCGCCGCCATCGTCGGGCTCATCAGATGGGTCCGTCCGCCCTTGCCCTGCCGGCCCTCAAAATTCCGGTTCGAGGTCGAGGCGCACCGCTCGCCGCTTCCCAGCACATCGTCGTTCATGCCGAGGCACATGGAGCACCCGGCGTTCCGCCATTCGAATCCGGCCTCGCGGAACACCCGATCCAGGCCTTCGGCTTCTGCAGCCGCTTTGACCCGCATCGAGCCGGGCACCACCATCGCCCGCACGCCCGTCGCGACTCGTCGGCCGCGAATCACCGCTGCCGCTGCCCGGAGGTCCTCGATCCGGCCGTTGGTGCAGGAGCCAAGGAAGACCCGATCCACCGGCACCCCTTCCAGGGGGGTGCCCGGGGCTAGACCCATGTATTCGAGCGCGCGGGCCGCCGCGCGCTGATCGCTGTCGCGCTCGTAACCGCGAGGATCCGGCACCCGGCTGGTGATGTCGGCGACCATTCCGGGGTTGGTGCCCCAGGTGACCTGGGGAGCGAGGGTCGAGGTGTCAACCACGATCTCGCGGTCGAACCGCGCCCCGGGGTCGCTCCCGAGCGCCCGCCACCCGGCGACCGCCGCGTCCCAGGCCGGGGCCGCAGGGACCCGGGGCCGCCCAGCCAGGTAGGCGAACGTCGTGTCGTCCGGCGCGATCATACCCGCCCGGGCGCCGGCTTCGATCGACATGTTGCAGACCGTCATCCGGCCTTCCATCGAGAGCGAGCGGATCGCCTCGCCCGTGTACTCGACGACGTATCCGGCTGCCCCGTCGGTGCCGATGCGGCCGATGAGGGCCAGAATGAAGTCCTTGGGGGTGACACCCGCGGCCGGGCGCCCGCTGAACCGCACCTCCATCGTCTTCGGGCGCGCCTGCACCAGGCATTGGGTCGCCAGAACATGTTCGACCTCGCTGGTGCCGATGCCGAACGCGAGCGCGCCGAACGCGCCATGGGTGGAGGTGTGCGAATCGCCGCAGACGATGATCATCCCCGGCTGCGTCGCCCCGAGCTCGGGGCCGATCACGTGCACGATGCCCTGCCCCGGCGAGTCCAGCCCGAAGAGCTCGACGTCGAACTCGCGCGCGTTCCGCTCCAGCACGCTCACCTGGATGGCGGCGACCGGATCCGCGATCGGAAGCCGCCGGTCGCCGGTCGGGACGTTGTGGTCCACGGTGGCCAGCGTCCGCGCCGGACGCCGGACCCGGCGGCCCGCCAGACGAAGTCCGTCGAACGCCTGGGGCGAGGTTACCTCGTGCACCAGATGGAGGTCCACGTAGAGCAGCGCGGGACCGTCGTCCGGCTGATGCACGACGTGGCTTGCCCAGACCTTCTCGAAGAGCGTTCGCGGACCCATTGACCTAGCCGGCGACCGGCGCCCGCGCAGGCACCGCGGGACGGGGATCAGGCGCCGTCTCCCGCCGCCCGGCGCCGCCGCGCTCCCGCGCGCCGGCGCCTTCCTCCGACCAGGGCATCATCGCGCGGAGCTTCTTGCCCACCTGCTCGATCGGATGGTCGTGATCCACCTGCCGCATCCGCTCGAAGGTGGGCCGGCCCGCCTGGTTCTCGGCCAGCCACTCCCGCGCGAAGCTACCGTCCTGGATCGCGGTGAGGATGCGCTGCATTTCGGCCCGGGTCTCCGCGGTGATGAGCCGGGGGCCGCGGGTGTAATCGCCGTACTCCGCCGTGTCGCTGATCGAGTAGCGCATGAACCCAAGCCCGCCCCGGTACATGAGATCCACGATGAGCTTGAGCTCGTGCAGGCACTCGAAGTAGGCCATCTCCGGGGAGTACCCCGCAGCGACGAGCGTCTCGAAGCCCGCCTTGACGAGTGCCGTTGTGCCGCCGCACAGGACAGCCTGCTCGCCGAACAGATCGGTCTCGGTCTCCTCGCGGAAGCTGGTCTGGAGCACGCCGGCCCGCGTGCAGCCGATCCCGGCGGCGTAGGCCAGCGCGTTGGCGAGCGCCTCGCCGCTGGCATCCTGATGCACGGCCACGAGGGCCGGTACGCCCCGCCCGGCCTCGAACTCGCTCCGGACCAGATGGCCCGGCGACTTCGGCGCCACCATGGACACGTCCACGCCCTTGGGCGGGACGATCTCTCCGTAGTGGATGTTGAAGCCGTGGGCAAACATCAGGGTCTTACCCGGCGTGAGCCCGCCGGCAACGCCGGACTCGTAAATCGCTCGCCCATCCTGGTCCGGAACGAGCATCATGATCACGTCGGCGGCCTTCGCCGCTTCGGCGACCGGGCGCACGTCCAGTCCGGCTCCAGCAGCCCTCGCCCACGACCCCCCACCCGGCCGTAGTCCGACGACGACGGCCGCTCCGCTGTCCCGCAGATTGAGCGCGTGGGCGTGACCCTGGCTGCCGAAACCGATGATGCCGAACGTGCGGCCGAGGATCCGGGACCGGTCGGCGTCGAGATCGTAGAACATTCGGGGCGTCGTCATCCTGCGGTCTCCGGGGTGAGCGTGAACTGGGCGGACCCCTGGGGCCGCTCGAGTGCGACCGCGCCGCTCCGCGCCACCTCGAGGACCTCGAAGCGCTCGAGCGCACGCAGGAAGGACAGGACGAACGCCTCGGAGCCGCTCACCTCCAGGATCACGGCCTCGGGCGCCTCGTCCACGATGGCGGCCTTGTAGAGCAGGGCTACGTCGAGCAGCTCGGCGTAGCGCGCCTCGCCCGGACGGACCTTCACCAGGGCCAGCTCGCGCGCCACCCCGTCGCGCGCCGGGAACGCGGCGACCTCCCGCACTCCGACCATCTTGTCGAGCTGCCGTGCCGTTCGGTCCGCCGTCGCCTGGTCCGTCTGCATCATGATCGTCAGCCTCGCGAGCCCGGGCGAGGCGCTCGGCCCCACCGCGATGCTCTTGATAGGAAGGTTGCGCCGGCGGAGCATTCCGAAGGCGCGGTTCAAGGTT
>JBGPPG010000214.1:0-3162 GCA_041488455.1 Gemmatimonadota bacterium | reverse complement strand
CGTCCCACCGGACGCCGCCAGTCGCGCGGGGCTCCAGGAGGACGAGGCCCGGGACGTCGGGACCAGTCCGGTGCCGGTTCCCATCTCGCTGGTGCTCATTGACGACAACCGGCTGCTGCGCGAGGGGATCATGGCGATGATCCACACCCATCCGGGTTTCAAGGTCCTGGCTGCACCCGCGGATGTCGACGAGGCCCTTCAGAAGGTGCGGGAAGCCGAGCCGGACGTAGTCCTCCTGGATTTCGCGCTGGGGGACTACGACAGCCTGAGCCTGACCACGACGCTCCATATCGAGGTTCCTGCGGCCAGGGTGATCGTCATGGGTCTCCTGCCCCTTGAAGAGGATGTCGCCAGCTACGTGCGGGCGGGGGCGTCCGGCTTCATCATGAAGGACGCCTTGTCCGAGGATTTTTTTGCGACCATTCGGGCCGTAGCCGGCGGAACCGAGGTCCTGCCCCAGATGCTCACCAACTCGCTCTTCTCGCAAGTCGCCCGGACTGCGGCCAGGGGGAGCAAGACCCGGGTAATGGAGGCGGTGCGTCTGACCAACCGGGAACGCCAGGTCATTGATCTCCTCGGTGAGGGCCTGAGCAATAAGGAGATCGCTGCACGGCTGCACATCGCGATTCACACGGTCAAAAGCCATGTGCACAATATCCTGGAGAAACTGGCGCTCCATAGTTGTCTGGAAGTGGCGGACTTTACCCACCAGTGGGAGGAGTGAAAGCCTTCGAGCGCCTCGACCCCTCGCTTCCCACTCATCTCGCTTAAGCGTGAGGCACCGGCCCTGGATCCGCCTCGCCCACGGGAGCAGGGGGCGGCGTTGGCCATTCAGGCGGTGCGGGCCTGACCAAGCCGAGTGGCCTCGGGTACTTCGACCAGGCGTCCGCTCGTAACCTCGTAGATGTACCCGTAGACGGGGATGGTCTCGGGGACTAGCGGGTGCGATCGGATGCGCCTGACATCGGCGGCGACGCTCTCGACCTGATTCCGGATCGTGAGCCAATCAACGAACTCCCCCTCCGTCCCGCCCGGCCCCCGCCCGGTGTCACGCCAGCCCTTGGCATCAAGAGCCGCCGTCTCGAGGCTCTGCGCCAGTAACCCCCTCATGACCTCGTCGGTGAAGGTTTCCATGCCGCAGTTGGTGTGGTGAACGATGAACCACTCGCGGGTCCCGAGGAGCTTGTAGGAGATCACTAGCGAGCGGATCGCATCGTCGCTGGCCCGCCCGCCCGCGTTTCGGATCACGTGGGCATCGCCCTCGGCGAGGCCGGCGAACTTCGCCGGGTCGAGCCGAGCATCCATGCAGGTGAGAATCGCAAAGCGCCGGGCCGGTGGCATGGCAAGCTTGCCCTTGTCGCCGAATGTCGCGGCGTAGGCGCGGTTGGCGGCGAGCACTTCCTCCAGAATCTTGGCCATTAGGGTCTTACCTCCGCTTCGCTAAGCTACGGCGGGGGCAGGCCTCCGCCAGCCGGCAGTCAGTTGACCCGGGCTCAGGGCCATCTTGCGACATACCTCCGCCGCGCGCTTCGGTTCGCCTTGCGCGGTCGAAGCCCACCCGGGAGCGCTGGGGCGGCTACCGCAACCGTCCCTGTGGAGGGAGGTTTGCAAGACCCGACAGTCGCACGAGGGCTTGCCAGACAGGGAGTTAGGAGCTGGCACGGGGCTCGCGGCTCCGCCGCATGAGGACTTAACCGACTCTTCCTTGGGGCCAACACATGGTCCTGCTTCCACACCACCCCTGGCACCGATTGTCGTTGCGGGAGCGGCTCGCCGGTGCGGTTACGCGCCGCTGGCGGGCAGTGCGGGCGCAGGTGGCGGCGTGGCGACGGCATCCTGCTAAAGAACTCCGCCAATTGTACGACCGCGGCCGCGCGGCCGTGACGCTGCTGATGAAAGGCCGCCCGCGCCGCCATTGAACTCTGGTAAGCGGCAAATCCACGGGTTCTGCTGCCTCTGGGTCATCCAGCTACCGCCAGCCGCGCCCTTCCTCGCCGCGATCCGGGCGGGTGTGGACACGCTCGAGACCGGCCGCTCGCCCTCGGGCTCCTCCGAAGCGACTACTTGACCGACGGATCCGTGTCGTCGATGACGATCTCCACGCGCCGATTCTTCGCTCGCCCCTCCGCCGTCGCGTTGTCCGCCACCGGCTGGTGCTTGCCGTACCCCGTGGCGCCGGTCAGATGCGACGCCGCGATGCCCGCCTCCATCAGATAGTTCCGCACGCTCTCGGCCCGCGCCTGCGAAAGCTTGTCGTTCAGCGCGTCGGACCCCACCGAATCCGTGTGCCCGCCGATCGCGAGGGCGTACGGGCCCGGATACGCGAGCAGAATCCCGCTGAGCTTGCTCAGCTTCTCCCGCGCCCCCGGTTGCAGCACCGCCTTGCCGCTCGTGAAGAGCACGTCGGACAGGTTGACCACGAGCCCGCGCGCCTCCCGCTTCGTGTCCAGGATCGCGCTGATCGAGCTCGCCAGCCGCGCCCGCGCGTCGTCCCGCTCCTGCCGCGCGGCACTCGCCTCCTGCTGGGCGGCACTCGCCTCCTGCTGCGCGGCGCCGGCGGCGGTCCGGACCGAGTCGGCGTAGCTAAGCGTCTGCGCCGCGACCTGGTTCGCGCTGTCGGCCGCTGCCCGGGCCCGCGCCGCGACCTGGTTCGCGCTGTCGGCCGATACCCGGGCCCGCGCGGCGTCCCGCTCCGCCTCCGCCTTGAGCGTCCGCGACGTCTCGACGTCACTCGCGGCACGGGCGAGGCTTGCGGCGGTCGCCATGCGCTCCGCCGCCGCAGCCGAGCTGTCCGCCCGTTCGGCGCCGATCCGGCGTGCGGCGTCGGCGAGGCGGATGACCTCGCGCGCGGGCCCGCTGAACTTCGCCTCGTGGGTCCGCTGGTCCGGCCAGAGCTGCTCCAGCACCTCGAGCTTCACGTCCACCTGACGCCACTCCGCCGGCGCGAACTCCACCGCGCCCGCCCGCCGCGCGATCGCGACCGCGTGACGGGCGCCCTGCACCAGCAGTGGCGTCGAGACGTCGGGCGTGGCCGTCGTGCTCGCGTCCGAATAGAGCTGGCCGCTGTCGCCCAGATACCGCGTGCTGCTGGCGGGCGGCGCGTTCTTGTCGTCCTTGTTGCGCAGAACGAACTTGAGCACGAGCTCCGGTGAGGGACGCTCG
>JBGPPG010000213.1:0-3203 GCA_041488455.1 Gemmatimonadota bacterium | reverse complement strand
CGTGAGGCCCGCGTCGAGGCTGAAATCGTCCAGCCCGCGCTGTATGTCGATCGAGCTGAGCGAGAGCACCGAGATGACGACCTGCGGATGCTTGAGCGCGAACGGCGACGTGAGCGCGGAGACCATCGGCAGCGTGGTCGGGATGGCGCCCAGCCGGAGCCGCCCGACCAGGCCGGCGCGAAGCTCGCTCGCCTCCTGCTGGAGACTGTCGCAGTCGGAGAGAATCCGCCGGGCCCACTCGAGCACCCGCGCTCCCTCGGGCGTGAGCCCCTGGAACCGCTGCCCCCGCCGAACGATGAGCAGTCCCAGCTCCTCCTCGAGTTGCTTGATGCCGCTCGAGAGCGTGGGCTGCGTCACGTTGCAGGCCTCCGCCGCACGGGCGAAATGCCGTTCGTGTGCGAGGGCGACGAGGTACTGGAGATTACGGATCAGCATGGGGCCACCGGCATGGTAGATCGAACCGTCGCTGAATGTTAGGCGGTCCCGGCCCGGGGCGCGAACCACCATTCGCAAAACCTATCAGCGCATTGCGTTGGTCTATTTGCGAGGCCGGTCCGACCGGCCGGGCGGCGGTGATCAAGCACGCGGGACGCGGCTTCGACCTGGAGGAGCGCGGCAAGGACAGCCATCGGGTGCGTGAAGCCGGCGCCGCCCAGGTGCTGGTGGAGATCGATCTCATCCTCGTCGAGGGCTTCGCGCACGAAGCCCATCCAAAGATCGAGACCGGGCCCGACGTCGTCCGGCTCGACCTGAACCGTCCGGAAGCGGTCGCCGCGTTCGTTGCGGAGCTCGTTACCGCCGCTGGAAGCGGTTGTTTGGCATCGCCTTACGCCCCGAAGTAGTCGCAGCCCCCTTCCGCCATCCCGTCCTGCCGGTATGTTTGACGAAGTAGCCTCCCAATGGTGGGCCCGATGCGGAAAGTCGTCTCTCCCCTCCTGTTCGGCCTGATGAGCATCGCCGCCACCCTCGCGGTTGCCTGCGGGGGCGGAGATCTCATGCTGCCCAGCGAGAGCCGGCCGGCAGCAATCGCGGTGGTCACGGGGAACAACCAGACCGCTCCCGGGGGCCAGCCGCTCGCCGACTCGCTGGTGGTGCGGGTGACCGATCCGCAGAACCGCCCGGTGGCCCAGCTCCGGGTCGCCTTCGTGGTCACGGCCGGTGGCGGCACGGCCGCCCCCGACACCGCCGTCACCGATAACGACGGCCGGGCCGCCTCCCGCTGGACGCTCGGGACCACCACCGGGGCCCAGGCGGTCGAGGCCCGCGTTACGGGCTCGGACGCCGCGAACGCCGCGTTCACCGCGGTGGCCTCCGCTGGTGCGCCGGCGCTCACCACGACGCAGATCATCTCGATCAGCCCCGAGCCCTCGTTCCCGACGCAGCCGGTCACGGTCGCGTTCACGGTCGCGTCGGTCGCGGTCACCCCAACCGGGGCGGTCACAGTGACCGATGGCGCCGTGAGCTGCACCGCCTCGGTCCTGACGGGGCAGTGTAGCCTGCCGCTGACGGCGGCGGGCCCCAGGACACTGACCGCGACCTACGCCGGATCGGCGACGTTCGCCGCAAGCTCGGGGACGGCCCAGCACCAGGTGATTCTGGCCGGAACCTCAACCGCGCTGTCCTCGAGCCTCAACCCCTCGGCGCGGAACCGGAGCGTGACCTTCACCGCCACCGTGACGAGCACCTTCGGCACGCCGACCGGCTCCGTTCAGTTCGTCGAGGGGGGCTGCGCAGCGCCGACCACGACTTGGAGCGTGACGAGCCTGGACGACACCGGGCAGGCCAGCTTTTCGACGCGCAAGCTCCCGGAGGGGACGCATTTGATGCTCGCCTGCTATCTCGGGAATGGCACGTTCGCCCCGAGCGCGAGTGATGTCCTGCAGCAACAGGTGACCGGGAACGAGCACAATTGACGTGGTCGGGCGGGGTGTGCGTCCTGACTATCGCTGAACGGCCAAAGCCCCGCACAAAGGTGCGGGGCTTTGGCTTGGGGCAGTGGGCGATGAGGGGCTCGAACCCCCGACCTCGCGCATGTGAGGCGCGCGCTCTAACCAGCTGAGCTAATCGCCCGTCGGTACTGCAGTTGCTGTACTACCACTCACTTACACCTGCTCGCCCCACTCTCGCCCAGCAGGCGTCGCCGGGTCCGGTAACGTTCTGGGTAACGTTTCACCGTCGCGGACGGCGGTCAACCGGTCGCCCAACTTAGCGGCTATTGGTCGGCTCGGTACTCCACGACCGGGCTCCGGTGCGGCTGCGCGCCAAGGTGGCTGTAGACCTTCTCTACCATCGATCGACGCGCTGCCTGCCCCTCCGCCGCGCTCGGGCGAGAATCCCCACCGGCCGTGAGTGACGCGCGGGCGGCTCGAACACACGCTGCGTGCACTAACGCGGCGCCAACCTCCTGGATTCCACCACGGTGGCGTCCTTCCCGCCATCGTCTGGGATATCGCCACTGCTCCGCCCTTCGGCACAGCGCGACGCCGCCGCCCTTCGGCGCGCCTGCGCCGCGCCGTCAGCGCCGGGCTCCGGACCGAACTCTTGCTCGACGAGCGCGCGCGCCTCGATCGGGTCGTGTCCGGCCGCGACGTAGATGCCCCACAGCCGAAGCCGCGCGCTCGTCGCACCTCGCTCGATGTTGTCGAGAAGAGTAGTGTGCCACAGCCAGTCCACTGCCTTTTCCTGCGCGCGCCGTGCCGTGGGCGTTCCGGCATACGCTAGCCCCCGGTGCGGCGCCGGCAGGATCGTCGCGAGAAGCACCGCCTCTGTCGGCGTGAGTTCGTTCGGTACCTTGCCGAACCAATGGCGACTCGCCGCTCCGATCCCCCACACCCCCGGCCCCCACTCCACCAGATTGAGATAGAGCTCGAGCTGCCGTGCCTTGGGCACGGCCTGCGACAACATGTACGCGAGGACGTACTCCCGCGCCTTCCGTCGGGGGGTGCGATCCGGCCCGAGAAAGAGGTTCCGCGCGAGTTGCTGGGTAATGGTGCTCCCACCGGCCGACAGGTCGGCGTGGAGCAGCTTGGTGAACACCAGCCGTTGCGAATCCCAGTCGAGCGACCCATGATGGAAGAACAACCAATCCTCCGCAGCGAGCACGGCACAGACGGCAACCGGCGAGACATCATCGAGTGCGGTCCAGACCACCGGCTGCTGGGGGCCGTGCGCCGTTAGTTCCCGCCGCATGTACGCAGTCGTCG
>JBGPPG010000212.1:0-3216 GCA_041488455.1 Gemmatimonadota bacterium | reverse complement strand
CCATGGAAGGGGCACGGCCCCCGGAAGTCGGAGCCGGTGCGCTTCAGGTTGACGGACTCACCGATGATCCCGACCAGGTCCGCGCTGTCGCGAACCTGCTCGATGACATCGTCGGGAATCATGCTCACGCGGAGAACTCCACGATCGTCACACCGGTGCCACCCTGATTCCGGGGCGCCAGGGCGAACCGCGCGACGCGGCGGTCGCTCTTCACGACCCGATGCACCCGCTCCCGGAGCACGCCGGTTCCCATGCCGTGAATGATGCGGAGGTAGGGATGTTCCGCCAACACCGCCGCGTCCACCGCGGCGACGGTCGCGGCCTCGGCCTCGTCGCCGGTCATCCCGCGCAGGTCGATCTCGAACGCCGCATCGGCGGCGCCGGGCACGTCGGCCGGCGGGGATTCGCGCCGCGATTTCCGCTCGGCGGGCGGGAGCAGCGTGACCGAGCCCGGCTCGACCACCATGCGCATGGCACCCACGACCACGACCAGCTTCCCGTCCGAGCGGATCTCCGCCACCGCGCCCACCCCGCTCGATCCGACGCGCACCCGGCTTCCCACCGACATCGCGGCGCCCGGCGCCGCCGGAGGTTCTTCCTCCATGGCGGCCAGGGTCTGTGCGCCGGCCACGATTCCTTCCTCCACCAGCCTCCGGGCTTCGCGCGCCGCCGCCTCGTCCGTCGCCGCCCGCGCGGCGTCGAGGGCAGCCTCGACCCGCTCGCGGGCCTCGAGCAGGAACGCCCGCGCCTGCTCCCGGCCCCGCCGCTCGGCCTCCTTCTCCCGCTTCCTGAGCTCGGCCTCGCGCGCGGCCTGCGACTCCGCCTGCGAGGCGAGCCGAGCGGCGAGACCCTCGGTCTCGAGCCGGCGGGCCTCGAGCTCCGCCTGGTCGGCCGCCAGCTCGCGGGCCCGCTCCTCAACCGACGCGAGCAGCTGATCGAGGCTCTTCTCGACAGCCGGGACTCTCGCCTCCGCGTCCGCGAGCACGTCGGCCCGGATGCCCAGCCGCCGGGCTATGGCCAGACCATAGGAGCGACCGGGGACTCCCTTCACCAGCCGGTAGGTCGGGGTGAGCGTCGCTGCGTCGAACTCGAGCGACGCGTTCACCACGCCGGGCGTGTGGCTCGCCAGGTTCTTGAGCGCGCCCAGGTGCGTGGTGGCGAGCGTGAGCGCTCCGCGTGTCGTGAGCGCGCCGAGCGTGGCGGAGGCCAGCGCCCCTCCCTCGGTGGGATCGGTCCCGCTCCCGATCTCGTCGAGCAACACCAGCGCCGAGGCGTCGGCGTCGTCCAGAATGCGGCGCAGGATGGCGACGTGGGCGCTGAAGGTCGAGAGACTCGCGGCGATGGACTGGCGGTCGCCGATGTCCGCATAGAAGCGGCCGAAGACGGGCACGCTGCTCTCGGGGCCCACGGGGGGCACGATGCCGCTCTGCGCCATCGCGGCGAGCAACGCCACGGCCTTGAGAAGCACGGTCTTGCCGCCGGTGTTGGGGCCGCTGATCAGCAGCGTCCGCTCGTCCGCATCGAGATCTAGGTCGAACGGGACGACTGCCCCGGAGCCCGACAGGAGCAGCGGATGCCGGCCGTTCCGCACAGCGAGCGGGGCGGGCGCCGGGGCAACCGCGGGCACCTCCCCATCGGTGGCGACCGCGTAACGCGCGCGCGCGACCAGATCGTCCACGGCGACCGCCATGTCGATCACGTCGCGGATCACCGGCAGCGCCGGCCGGAGCAGCGTGGTCAGCTCGCGCAGCACCCGGAGGGTCTCCCGCTCTTCCTCGACCTGCGCTTCCCTGAGTGCATTGCCCAGGTCGATCGCTTCGGCCGGCTCGACGAAGAGCGTGCCGGCGCTGCCGGACTCGCCGTGGATGATTCCGGGAGGCCGCGCCCGCGAGTCCCGGCGAACCGGAATCACGTAGCGCCCCTCGCGGACGGTGACGGTAGCGCCGGCCGGCGCGGCCGAGGCGTCGAGTCCGCGCAGCAGGCCCTCGAGCTTTCGCACCAGCCGCTGCCGGGCGACCTGCACTTCCCGGCGGGCGGCCGCGAGACGCGGGCTCGCCGAATCGAGCAGGTTCCCGTCGGCGTCCACCGACTGCTCCAGCCGGTGTTCGAGACTCTTCTCCGGCAACGGGCGCAGCAGCTCTGCCGAGCGGGGGGCGACCGGAGCGACGCGAGTGAGGTCGGCGTGCACCGTGCGCGCGGCAGTCAGTGCTCGATGGATGGCCGCAAGCTCGGCACCTTCGAGCACGCTGCCCTCGATCCGCAGCCGCCCCAGCGCGCGGGTGACGTCGGGCACCGGCTCCGCCAGCAGGCCGTCCCGCCGGCGAAACAGTCCGGCGACCTCGCCCACGCGCGCCAGCTCGGTCCGGATCCACGGGAGGTCGTCGGTCGGGCGGCGCGCGCGTACCCGCTCGGCGCCGAGCGGACCGGCCGCGTGCTCGGCGACCCGGTCGAGCACCGTGTCGAGCTCGATCGTCTCCAGCGCCTCGGCGGTTCCGGGGTCCGACAACGGCAGCGGGGTGCCGGTGGTCGCCTGCACCGGCACCCCGCCCGAAGACGATTGGACCTCCACCTCCCCCGACGTCATCCCGCCTGCAGCTCCTCGCGCACGATCTGGTTGATCAGCTTGCCATCCGCGCGTCCCTTGAACTTCGGCATCACCGCGCCCATCACCTTGCCCAGGTCTGTCGCTCCCCCGGCGATCGCGGCGCGCGCCGCAGCCCGGATCTCCGCCGGATCGACGGCGGGAGGCAGGAACTCCTCCAGCACACCGATCTGCTTCTGCTCCACGTCCGCGAGGTCCGCGCGTTGCGCCGCGGTGAACTGTTCGGCCGCTTCCCGCCGGAGCTTGATCCCCTTCCGGATCACCTCGACGACCTCGTCGTCCGTGGGGTCGCGCATCAGCTCCAGCTCGCGGTTCTTCAGGTTGGCGAGGATGGTGCTGAGAACCAGCGCACGCGCCTTCTCTTGTGACTTGCGGGCCGCGTTGAGCGCGGCCCGCAAGGAGTCAGCGAGGTGAGACACGAGGAATCCGGGGTCCCCGGCGAGTTTTCCGGATGGCGGCGGCCATTTTCCGTTTCTTCTTTTCGCTCGGCTTCTCGTAGTGCCGGTGCTTACGCAGATCGGACAGGATGCCGGCCTTTTCACACTTTTTCTTGAAGCGCTTGAGCGCCCGCTCGAAACTCTCGTCGTCGTGGATGATCACTTCGGACATGCTGG
>JBGPPG010000211.1:0-3237 GCA_041488455.1 Gemmatimonadota bacterium | reverse complement strand
GGGCGACGGTGACGTCACTCTCCCGCGCGGCGGCGGCCGGCGCCGAGGCGACGGCCAGGAGCGCGACGGCGGAAGCCAGCGACGCGCGCTTGTCCATGGCGCGCAGTCTGGAGATCGCGCTCGCGCCGCGTCCCTCGCCGTCTGCAAGAGATTCGCAAGGAATTTCCAAAGCCCGGGCGTCCGCGCCCTTCCGGGGGCGAGCGCGGCGCTCAGTTCAGCGGCGGTGGGATTGGCGGCGGCCGTCTCAGGTCAGTAGTACTGCCCGATGTGCCCGTAGGCTCGATCGATCGCGGTCATGGCAGGGGACCGACGTAGGTCAGGCGCCGCGCCTCGAACTCGTCGAAGCGCAGGTTGCCGGAGGCGCCGTTCTTGACGCTGAGCGCGCCCAGACGTGCGAGGTCGACGGCGCTCCGGCTGTTGTCGAGCCCGGTCAGCGTGGACTTGAGCTCCCCGTCGATCCAGAGGCTGAACACGCCGTCCTGCGCGCTGTCGCTGCTCGACCGCTTCCAGTCGCACTCGACGACGTGCGGGCCCTCCGCGACCGGGAAGAACGGCGTGTTCACCTGGGAGTTGTCGTCCGCGCGCGCGCGTCCCATGAGGCTGTACTGCCCGTTCTGCTTCTTGAGGACGATGGCGAGGAGGCGCCGCAGCGGGGCCTCCTCGAACGCGATGAAGACCCGGGTGCGGAACGACCCGTTGACCGTGCCGGGGTCGAACCCGGTGGGGTCCAGGTAGAAGCGGGCGCGGTAACGATCGTCATGGTAGGGCGAGCCGTCCTCCACGTAGAGCGCGTTCGTGTCGTTCACGGTCGCAAGCAGGCCCGTAGGAGTGCCCGCCATGGCGGCACCCGCGTCGGGGCCCAGATCGGTCCCATCGGTCGAGTGCGCGAACCAGGGCGCCAGGCCGCTCTCGAACCCGTCCCGGAAGACGAGGTCGGGCGGGTCGTCGTCGCGAATGATGCCCAGGCTCTCGCCGCCGGGCGTGGGGATGGCGGCGTTCACGGGAGCCGAGAGCGTGACCGCGAAGACCTCGTTGGGCTCGACCTGGGTGTCGCCGTTCACGAACACGGGAATGGTCTGCGTGGTCGTCCCGGGGGTGAACGTGACCGTGCCCTGGATTCCGAGATAGTCGGCTCCGGATGTCGCCGTACGGTCGGAGGTGGCGTATGCGGCGGTGACGGTGCGGCCACTGGAGGCGGACAGCCGGGCCGTGAAGAGCGCGGCTACCGCGCCCGAGTCCCCCTCCGTGACCAGAAGGGGACCATCGAGAGACACGTCCACGAGGTCACCGTCGTCGTTGATGAAGCCCGTCCCGTCCGCCGCCGCCAGCGTGGCATGGACGGGGCTCGAGAGATGCAGGGTGAAACTCTCCTGCGCCTCGCTCAGGGAGTCCCCCAGCACCGTCACGGCCACGGTTTGAGCGCCGACCCAGGGGGCCACGGTCAGGGTTCCCGACGTGGCCACGTAGTCGCTGCCTGCGATTGCGGTGCCGTCCACCGTCGCGTAGCCGACGGTCACGGTCTGGGTCGTGACCTTCGAGAGCGTGACGACGAAAGTGAGGGTCGTCGTGCCCGAGCTCGGCTCGACCACGGTCACGGAGCTCACGGAGAGGCTCGGCGTGCCGAGCGAACCAACGAAGTCGGGATAGCTGGCCTGGTGGAGACCGGTGGGTCCGTTGGGGGCCGGCGTGCGCCCGCTTCCGCCGGTCCCGCCGGCACCGCCCGTTCCGGTCGAGTACAGGTTGGCGCCTCCGGAGTCGAGGGTTCCACCCAGACGAAGGATGCCTACGGACGGCCCGCCGGCGGCTCCGGAGGCTCCGCCGCCCACGCCACCGGCACCGCCGTTGCCCCCGTTGCCACCGGCGCCGACTTCACTGGTGCAGGCGAGGCCGCCCGCACCGCCGGTGCCGCCGGTCCCGCCGGCGCCGCCGTTCCCTCCATTTCCGCCCCGGCCGCCCGCCGCGGTCGTGATCGAGTTCTGATCGACGAGGGCGCGGCCGGTGCCCGCGACGAACACCCCGATGGACCCACCCCCGCCGGTCCCGGCGAAGCCGACGCCGCCTCCGCATCCTGCGCCGCCGCCGCCACCGCCCGCGTTACCCTGGCCGTCGAAGCAGAGCGTACAGTCCTGGCCTCCTCCTCCCCCTCCTCCTCCGCCACCGAAGCCATCCGTTCCGGCGGACGATCCGTTGTTTCCAGCCGGCGCGAGATAGAGTCCGCCGGAGTTGGTCCCGACCGAGCTCGCCGACGACCCATTGGAACCGGCGACGCCTGAGGTTCCGTCGCCGCCCTTGAGACCCGGACCGCCCGGGTTGCCCCAGGCACCCCCGCTGCCTCCGAACTCACCCGGAAAGCCGTTCGACTTTCCGAATCCACCCTGGCCGCCAACGCCACCAACCCGGTTGCACGGCGACCCACCACCGGAGCCGACTATCTGGTTGGGGACCGGGTCGTCGCAATTCCCGTTTCCGCCGGTTCCACCGCCGTTGCCGTTCGAGCCGCCGTTTCCCGCCGTGCCCGCCGCCCCGTCGGCACCCACGCCCGCAATGATGGTGTCGTATCGAATGACCACCCGCCCACCGCCCCCACTCACTCGGACGCCGTAGCTGCTGGATCCCGCCGTCGAGGCCGCCGCGGGCTGGATCGCGAAACCCTCGACGTGCGTCTCCAACGCGATGTTGCCGGCGAGGACGCCGGTGGTCCCAGGACTGGCGATGGTCGTGGTGTTCTGGATGCCTCGGGCCCAGCCGTTGGCGGCATCGAACAGGCCGTAGAGGCTGACCCCCGACCCCAGGGTGACACTCTCGTTATAGGTTCCCTTTGGAGACGTAGACGTCCTTGCGGGGAGGCACGAGGGCGGCGGCGATGCCGGCGGTGATCGTCTGCTTCGGCTGGGCCCTGGTGCCGGGATTCCCGTCGGTACCGCTCAAGCGGTCGACAAAGATCGCATGCGCGGCATCGCCGTCGATGCCGTCGCCGTTGGTGTCCAGGAAGCCGGGATCGGGAACGTCCGCGCCCTGCGCGTGCGCTCCGCGCACCGAGAGCACGGTCAAGCCGACCGTGAGCACCGCCGCCACGATGCGGATACGCATTCGACCGCCGCCAGGAGGGAAGCCGGACTATACGCCTCCTGTTACGCATGCGGCAAGGTGCTCGTTCCCGCCGGGGGGCGGCTTCGGCTCGACCGGCGGCTGAGATCGCCCGGCTCTAGAGCTTCCGCAGGTACGCGAGCAGCGCCG
>JBGPPG010000210.1:0-3299 GCA_041488455.1 Gemmatimonadota bacterium | reverse complement strand
GTACTGCCAGAAGGTCCAGGTCCGAAACGTGGGTGGAATGTTGATCGGCCTCTGCCCTTTGTATTGTGCAATCCACAGAAAGCACTCGGACAGGACGGCATCGGGCGTCTGGGCGGCCCCGAGCTGCTCCTTGATCAAGTGGCCGGAGTAGAAGCCGGGAAAGCGTCCGGTCTGATCGTTGATATGGGACACGAACTCGCGGGCTTGATCGAGCGCCATGGTGGGGCCGGTGACGTTGGGCTCATAATCCAGCACGAGGAGGGTGGCCGAGGTCGGGCTCACCGTCTCCAGAAAGTGGTCCGCCTGATCGCTTCCGTCCCCCCCGACACCAAAATGGTACGCCCCCCACAGTAGCCCGGCGTCGAGCGCCTCCCGCTGCCGCTCGTCGTACATCTGATCGACGAACCGGAAGCCCTCAGTCGCCTTGTGTATCACGCCAACCACGCCGGCGGCGCGGACCCGCTCGAGGTCGACGTGTTCCTGGTGGTGTGAGATATCGATGATGACGTTGATCGCTTTGGCCATGCGTCCCCGCTCGCGGCGTCACGATCCGAGGGTTCGGTCACGCCTTCTTAGGGGCGAAGCTCTCGAAGATTCCCGCGAACTTGTTCACGAGGTACGGGGCGAACAAGGTGAGGCCACCGGCCAGGAACTTGACTATCTCGTTGGTGGATGCCGGCATGGTCCCGCTGCCCGCGAAGGAGTAAAGCGCGAAGGCCCCGAAGCCAAGGAACATGAGCAGGATGACGATCGAGCCTGTAAGCGCGATCACCCGGCTCGTGCTGGCGCGCATTTGTGTAATCATGAGGGGCTTTCCTGCGGCATCGAGCAGTGGTGCAGGTGCTCCTGCCGCATTCGTCCCCATGGCAGTCAGCTCGACGTCTTCCGATAATGCGTCGGCCAGGGACCAGCTCGATGCGATGAGAGCGGCGCGGACGAGCAGCAGCGTCAACAACGATCCGATGACGACGACGCCCAGGACCGTGTAGACGAACCACGGATCCGGCGCGACCCATTTGGCGGGTTCCTGCGCCCATGCCGGCGCGGGGATGAGCGTCGAGAGAGAAAGCGCCAACGCGGGTTGAATGCCATGCCTCATGCGGTATCTCTTCGTCCGCTCCCGTTCTCGTGGACGATCGCCATTCCCTGAGTACTTGGACGGACGCTCCCGCGGCAATTCCCACTACCCAATTCGCGCCGGCCTCCCGGGCTTGTGGGGTGGCTCGCGCCGACACCGGCGTCAACCTGCACCCGGCTGTTTCCAACAACCGGCCCCCCTCATCCCCATATTACAGGGAGCATTGTGATGTCCCGACCACGCGGGCCGCCCGGAGCCGCGCGGTGGGGACTGCTCGCCGGTCGTACCGGTGAGTCAAACGGTTGTCATCCTTGGTCTTCGATGCCCGACTATTGCCGATCGAACCGGCTCACCCTCTTCCCGACCTGGGCGTGCTGCGCCGCCCTCCTCCTGGCCGCTGCGTGTGGTAGTAAAGAAGGAAAGCCCGCCGGCGCACCGGTGCCGGTTACGGTCGCGACGGCCGCTCGCGCAACGGTCCCCTATGACGTCGCCGCCAACGGGACAGTAACGCCGCTCCAGACCGCCACCGTCGCTCCGCAGGTGGATGGGATCGTGACCGACGTCACGTTCCGCGAAGGCCAGGACGTGGCGCAGGGGCAGGTCCTGTTCCGGATCGAGCAGCGTCCCTATCTCGCCGCGTATCGCCAGGCACAGGCGACCCTGGCCCGCGACAGCGCGACGGCGGCCAACGCGCGTCGGGAGGTCTTCCGGTACGACTCGCTGGAGAAGCGGGAATACGTGACCCAGGAGCAGGCGGATCAGATCCGCGCCACCGCGGCGGCGGCCGACGCCACCGTAAAGGCGGACCAGAACGCCGTCGAGGCCGCCCGATTCAATCTCGACAACACCACCATCCGCGCCCCCATCGGCGGTCGCACCGGAAGCCTCCTGGTGCGCCCCGGCAATCTGGTGCACGCCGCGAGCGGCACGCCGCTGGTGGTGATCAACCAGATCCGGCCGATTCTGGTGCGCTTCGCAGTACCCGGCAGCGAGCTGCCCCTGATCCAGAAGTACGGAGCCTCGAAGGCGCTGCCGGTGGCGGCGGTTCCCGGCCGGGCGCCGGTCGAGGCCGGAGCCGAGGCCGATACCACGCTCGGCACGCCGACGGGGCCGGCGCCGGTGATGCCGTCCGACCCTCCGCCGTCCGAGGCGCTCACCAGCGTACCGATGGCGCAGGGCAACCTCACGTTCATCGACAACGCCGTGGACACCACCACCGGCACCGTGATGCTCAAGGCGAGCTTCCCGAACAAGGAAGGCACGCTGTGGCCGGGCCAGTTCGCGGCCGTGTCGCTCCGGCTCTTCGAGGAAGAGCGCGCGCTGGTGATTCCGGCGGGAGCCGTGCTCAACGGCCAGCAGGGCACCTACGTGTACCTCGTGGACTCGACCGGCGCGGCTCGCCAGCGCCCGATTGGCGTCGAGCGGACGGCGGACACGCTGGCGGTCATCGCCGCGGGGCTCAAGGAGGGCGAGCAGGTGGTTACCAGCGGCCAGTCGCGGCTCACGCCGGGCGCGCGAGTGGCCACGGCCAAGCACATCCCTGACAGCACAGCGGCTTCGGCGGCGGCCGGGGCAAGGACGGGGAAGAAGAGGTCTCGGTGAGCCTCACCGGGTTGTTCATCCGGCGGCCGGTCATGACCACGCTGCTCATGATCGGCATCCTGGTCTTCGGGATCGTGGCCTACCGGCGCCTGCCGGTGAGCGACCTGCCGACCGTGGACTACCCGACCATCACGGTCAGCGCGAGCCTGCCGGGCGCGAGTCCGGAGACGATGGCGGCGACCGTCGCCACGCCGCTGGAGAAGTCCTTCTCCGCGATCGCGGGCATCGACAACATCACCTCCCTCAGCAGCCTCGGCAGCACCCAGGTCACGCTCCAGTTCTCGCTGGACCGCGACATCGACGCGGCGGCGCAGGACGTCAACGCGGCGATCTCCCAGACCCTCGTCAGCCTCCCCTCGAACATCATTCCGCCCTCGTACCGCAAGCAGAATCCCGCGGCCGCGCCGATCCTCTTCATGGCGCTCACCTCGAGGTCGCTGCCGCTCGCCGCACTCGACGAGTACGGCGAGACGACGATCGCGCAGCGGCTCTCGATGGTGGAGGGGGTGGCGCAGGTCGCGGTCTACGGGGCGCAGAAGTACGCCGTCCGGATCCAGCTCGACCCGGCCCAGCTCGCCTCGCGAGGCCTCGACCTGACCCAGGTGGCCCAGGCGGTCCG
>JBGPPG010000209.1:0-3336 GCA_041488455.1 Gemmatimonadota bacterium | reverse complement strand
CCGCCTCCCGCAGCGCCCGGACCGCCACCTCGGTGCGCCGCTGCCGGACCGCGAGGTCGGCGTCGAGGTGCCTGAGCGCGATGCCGAGGAGAACCTTCATGGAGTTGAGGTTGGCCATCTGATCGGGCGGCATCGCCGCCTCGATCGCCGCCAGCTTCTCGCGCTCCGCTCTCGCCTCGGCCGCCTTGCCCGTGCCCGAGAAGGCGAGGCCTCGCGCGTAGTGATAGAACCCCGTGGTGAACTTGAAGTCTTGCGGCGGCGCCGGCTCCTCCAGCACCTCGTTCCATCGCTCGAAGCGTGCGAGCGCCACATAGGGCGTGGGCGAGTAATACTCCAATGGCGGAAACTGGCGGACGGCTTCCGGCGGCGCGTACCTGATCACCTCGCGGGCTGCCGCGATCGCCTCGGTCGACCGGCCCTGCATCGAGAGCGCGGCCCAGAGAAAATGATAGTTGTGGGAGGTGTAGATGAGGGGATACATGCCTGCCGGATGCCGCCGCCCGATGAAGCTCCGGTCCTCGTCCGCCCCGTGCTTGCTGTGCTCAGCCGCGAGGTCGTACCGCCCCACGCGCATGTAGACATGACCGGGCATGTGGACGATGTGCCCGGCGCCGGGCATGAGCTGCGCCAGCCGGTCCGCGCAGGGGAGCGCCTTCTCCGGCGACAGTGACGCCTCCACCGCGTGGATGTAGTAGTGGCACCCGCCGGGATTGTTCGGGTCCTTCGCCACCACGGCCTCCAGCGTCCCGACGATTTCCTCGATGGCCCCCTTGGGTTGTCCGCCCACCGTCCAGTAGTTCCACGGCTGAAGGTCCATGAGCGCCTCGGCGTAGAGGGTCGCCGCGTCCAGGTCCTCCGGGTACTTCGAGTGGAGGGCGCGCATCGCGTCGGCGTAAGCGCTGTCGAGCCCCGCGCGCTGCTCCGGCTTGTTGGCGTAGCGCTGGGACACGGCGGCGATGTAGTCGCGCTCCTCCGGCTTCACCTTCGGGGCCAGGGCCGCGGCCTTTTTCGCGGCGTCCCACGCTGCGGGCTCCGCCTTGGGGTCCATGGGGAGGTTGATGTTCGGTCCCAGCGCGAGCGCCACACCCCACCAGCACATGGCGCATTTGGGATCGAGCCGGGCGCCTTCCTTGAACGAGGCGATGGCCTCGTCGTGGTTGAAGGCGTAGACCAGGCGAAGGCCCTGGTCGAAGTAGCTCTGGGCCTCGGGCGTAGCGGTGATCGGGTGATGGTGGGCGCCGAGGTCGGTGTACAGAGGGACCGCCGGGGGTGTGTTGGCGACCGGCGCGGCGTCCGTCCTAGTCTTGCAACCGGGGAGCAGTGCTGTGGCCAGCACGAGCACGCCGAGTATGGGTCGGGCCACGGGGATCATGGGCTCTCCTTGGGCGTGGCAAAGGGAGGGGACCGGGTCAGGCCCCGCCCTGATATTATACGCTGCCGCCGGAAACCCGGTTCGGCCCGATCCACACCCCTATTCAGAGGTCCAATGCGCCATCGTCTGGCCTGCCTGCTGCTGGGTCTCACGCTGACGGCCGGTTGTGGAACCGGCGGGACGCTCCAGCCCAGCGAGATCTCCGCGATCAGGGTCTACAACGCGGCCCCCGACAGCCCGGCGTTGAACATCTACCTGAGGGCCGCGCAGATCGGCTCGGGTCTCGCGTACGGTTTCGGCCGCTTCTACGTGTTCGTGACGGCGGGCGACGGCCTGATCGAGGTTCAGAACAACGTGGGGGACGTCCTCCTCGACTACCCGACGACCCTGACGGGTGGCGCAGCCTACACCTTCGCGGTCACGGGGACGCTCGCCTCGCTCAAGCCGGTGTTCCTGGTGGACGACACCACGGCGGCGCCGGCGGGAACCTTCAAGACCCGCCTGATCCACCTGGCGCCGCTGGGCCCGGCAATGGACCTCTACATCACCGGCCCGACCGACGACATCGCTACGGCGACGCCGGTGGTCACGGGGCTCTCATATGGCAACGCCAGCGCGTACATCACGGCGCCGGCCGGCGATGCCCGGCTCGTGCTCACGGAGACGGGGAGCAAGACCGTGCTGTACGACAGTGGCACGATCACGGCGTTCAACAGCGGGCGGTCGGTGAGCGCCTTTCTGATCGGGAAGGCAGGGGCCGGGGGAGGGGGCGCGCCCTACTCGGTGCAGCTGGTCGCCGACCACTCCTGAAGCTCAGGCGGCCAGGCTCACTTGAGCTTGAGCTCGAGTCCTTCGACGGAGGCGCCGTCCGGAGAGGCGTGCATCGTGAAGCTGATGGGCGCGCCCGTCAGGCCGAGCCGCGAAAGCGTTCCCGGGTCCACCCATAGATCGTAGTCCCCCGGCTTCACGCCGATCAGATAGAAGTCGCCGTCGGAGAAGGTGGCCAGCGCGCGCACGTCCCGGGTCGCGCGGTTCTTGAGGAAGAGCTTCGCGCCCGGAACGGGCACCGGCACCGTCCCATCCACCGACTGGCGCAGCACCCGTCCTTCGATCACGCCGCCCGGAGCCACCGGGATATCCAGCCGCCGGAACCGGTTCGGTCCCAGCTCGACGCTCATGGAGCCGTAGGTCGGCACCCAGAGCGGTGAAGCCAGCGAGCTGGAGTCAATTGCCACCAGCACCGGCTCGAACGGCGGCAGGTCCCAGATCCGGTACCGGCCTGACGAGTCGGAGACACCAGACCCGAACCCGGCGCGGACCCGGACCCCCGAGAGCAGCGGCTCTCCGTCTTCGTACTTCCCGTCGCCGTTCTGATCCAGGAACACCCGCCCGCTCACGCCCGCCCGCTCGACCGACGGTCCGCCCGCGAACGCCACGCCGCTCCGCGCCGGGTCGTACAGCAGGGAGCCCTGCACGAATTGGACGGCGGACGCCTGCCCGTGCACGGGGGCCGTCGCGGTCGTGGTCGCGCGGATGGACGGAAGCTGGGTCGAGAGGAAGGCGGTGAAGACGGTGCCGATCCCCCGGGTCCAGCCGGCGCCGGCCTCGACGCGGAGCGACAGCCCCAGATCGCGGGAGAGATAGCCGGCCGCGCTCGAGGTGTGGCCCGTGCCGTCCACCTCCCACAGCCCGCGGGCGGATATCCGCCCGAAGATCGGACCGAGCTGGGGGAACGGCAACGCGAAGGCGTTGAGCGAGTAGTAGGACTGGTTGATGGCCGGGCCGCCGTCCTGGGCGGTGGCGCTGGTGAGCCGCACCGCCGGCTCCAGCCGGATCTGCGCCGCGTAGAGCGACATGCTCAGCCGGCCGCTGATGCTGTTGCCGGTGATCGCGGTGATGCGATCGAGGCTTCCCTGGAAGTAGATGTTGCTCCGGGTGCCGAACGGCCGCGCCAGCGCCTCCGT
>JBGPPG010000208.1:0-3399 GCA_041488455.1 Gemmatimonadota bacterium | reverse complement strand
TGCACGACTACCGGCACCAGGGCGAGCGCCTCTGGCGCCGCTTCAACGCGGGGAAGAAGGACCAGCTCTGGTATTACCGAAGCCTGGTCGAGGTGCTCAAGCGGGGTCACCGGCGCCCGGGGCCGCTGGTGCGAGAGCTGGAGCGGGTGGTGTTCGAGTTGGAGCAGGCGGTGGTGGGGCGGTAACCTTCCTGCATGCTCTCCATCACCTTCCTCGGCACCGGCGCGGCCTGTCCCAGCATCGAGCGGAACGTCGCCGGGCTCGCGGTCGCGCGGGAGGGCGAGACGCTCCTGTTCGACTGCGGCGAAGGCACGCAGCGTCAGATGATGCGCTACGGTGTCAGCTTCGCCTTCCGGGAGATCTTCTTCACCCACTACCACGCCGACCACATGCTCGGTGTCACCGGACTGATGCGGACGATGGGACTTCAGGACCGCACGTTGCCGGTGACGCTCTACGGCCCGCGCGGCGCGGAGCGCATCCTCGGCGCGGCGATCAGTCTCGGGATCGAGCGCAACCGGTTCCCCATCGAGATCCGGGAGCTGGCGGCCGGTGAGCGCATCGCACGGGAGGAGTACGACATCGTCGTCTTCCCCACCGACCACCGGGCCGACACCGTGGGCTATGCGCTGGCGGAGCGCACCCGTCTCGGCCGATTCAACCCGGACCTGGCCCGCGAGCTGGGCGTGCCGGAGGGGCCGCTCTGGGGCAAGCTGCACAAGGGCGAGACGGTGGAGCTGCCGGACGGGCGGCGCGTGGGCCCTGCCGACCTGGTGGGGTCGCCGCGCCGGGGACGGATCGTGGTCTACACCGGCGACACCCGTCCCTCGCTCACCGTGGTCGAGGCCGCGCGCGGTGCGGATCTGCTGATTCACGACTCTACCTTCGGCGAGGAGGAGCGGGAGCGGGCAGGGGAGACCGGGCACTCGACCGCGGCGCAGGCGGCCGAGGTCGCGCGAGAGGCGGGCGCCCGGCGGCTGGTGCTGACCCACATCAGCCCGCGCTACACCCGCGAGGCGCCGGAGCTACTGGCGGAGGCGAAGGCGGTGTTTCCCGACAGCGTCGTCGCGCGGGACGGATTGATCATCGACGTTCCGTTTGCCGACTAACAGCTGCAACTGCAACTGCAACCGCAGTTGCAGTTTGCGGGTGGTTCCCGGTGAAAGGAGGCCTGATGAGCACCAAGCCGTCGGTCTACGAGCTCGCGCTGCTCGCCGTCGTGATCGCGGTGCTCGTCTGGTCGGGCATCTCCCCCTCGGATCGCTTCACCTGGTTCATGGAGGTGTTCCCGGTCCTCATCGCCGTTCCCATCCTGCTCGTCACCCGACAGCGCTTCCAGTTCACGCCCCTGGTCTACACCCTGATCGCGATCCACTGCTCCATCCTGATGGTCGGTGGGAAGTACACCTACGCCGAGGTGCCACTGGGGTTCTGGATGGAGCGCACGTTCGGGTTCGCGCGGAACCACTACGACCGGATCGGGCACTTCGCCCAGGGGTTCGTGCCGGCGCTCGTCGCGCGGGAGATCCTGATCCGCAACTCGCCGCTCAAGGGAAGCCGCTGGCTCCCGTTCCTGATCGTCTCCTTCTGCCTCGCCTTCAGCGCCTTCTACGAGTTCATCGAGTGGTGGACCGCGCTCGCCAAGGGCGCCTCCGCCGAGGCCTTCCTCGGCACCCAGGGCGATCCGTGGGATACGCAGTGGGACATGTTCTACGCGCTCATCGGGTCGATCACCGGCCTTGTCCTCTTGTCGCGCCTCCACGACCGGCAACTCAGGGAGCGGTAGGACGGTAAACAGCGAACAGTGAACAGTGAACCGTGAACGGTGAACGGTGCCGCGGGTGGTGACGCGGCGGCCGCCGCCGCACTAACCCGCCGGTAGCCCGCCTCCCGAAACCCGTAGATCCCCTCCCTCCAAGTCCGGGTACAGGTCCGCGACCGTCCCCAGGATGAACGTGTCCCATGGCTCCAACAAACCGCCGCCCCTGGGCGTAGTGTACCAGCGGGAGGTACCTCCATGAGAAACCTGGTGAG
Source organism: Gemmatimonadota bacterium (assembly GCA_041488455.1). Taxonomy (GTDB): domain Bacteria; phylum Gemmatimonadota; class Gemmatimonadetes; order Gemmatimonadales; family GWC2-71-9; genus DASQPE01. The sequence goes on along the minus strand of JBGPPG010000208.1, from coordinate 1,365 downwards.
ATGCGCTCTGCTGGCGCTGCCGCTCGCTGGGGCATGCAACAGCAACACGACGAGTCCGGCCAACAGCGCGGAGCTGCGGGTCATCAACGCGTCCCCGGACGCCAGTCCGCTGGACGTCTACATCGGGGGGGCGCTGGCGGTGGACAGCCTGCCCTACGCCTTCGCCAACCCGTACGTGTTCGTGCAATCGGGCACGATAGACGTCGCGGTCCGCTCGCACAACGCGATCAACGTGCTGCTCGAAACCTCACCCACCTACAACGCGGGGCAGTTCTACACCTTCATCGTCGCCGGGACGAGCGCCTCGCTCGCGGCGGTAGAGCTGGCGGACGACACGACGGCCGCCCCGTCCGGCAACTTCAAGCTCCGCATGGTCCACGTGGCGCCCGCCGGCCCGCCAATGGATCTCTACTACACCGGCCCGACCGACGACCTGACGGCCGCGACCCCCATCGCGACCGCCGTGGCCTTCAAGAGCGCAACCGCCTACCTCACTCCGGCGATCGGCTCCGGCCGGCTTCGCGTCACCCAGGCCGGCACCAAGACGGTGCTGATCGACTCCGGCACGCTGTCGTTCTCCACCGGCCAGGTGTCTACGCTTTTCGTGATCGGCAGCGCGACCAACGGCGGGGGTGCTCCCTACTCGGGTGAGTTCCTGAACCCCTAGAGCCGGTAATCGGCCTCCGCCCAAGCCTCCCGGAAACGGGTCGTGATCGCCGCCGCCGCCTTCGTCTTCCCCTGCTTCCCCAGCGCCAGCGCGAGGCCGTGGAGCGACCAGCCGTTTTCCCGGTTGCGCTTCAGGTCCTCCCGGAACACCGCCTCCGCCTCTTTCGCCCGGCCGGCCGCCAGCAGGACGTTGCCGAGCACATGCCGCATCGGGTGATACCAGGGGGGCGGCTCGTCGTAGGTGAGCCCGTCCTCCATCGTCACCGCCTCCCGCAGCGCCCGGACCGCCACCTCGGTGCGCCGCTGCCGGACCGCGAGGTCGGCGTCGAGGTGCCTGAGCGCGATGCCGAGGAGAACCTTCATGGAGTTGAGGTTGGCCATCGGATCGGGCGGCATCGCCGCCTCGATCGCCGCCAGCTTCTCGCGCTCCGCTCTCGCCTCGGCCGCCTTGCCCGTGCCCGAGAAGGCGAGGCCTCGCGCGTAGTGATAGAACCCAGTGGTGAACTTGAAGTCTTCCGGCGGCGCCGGCTCCTCCAGCACCTCGTTCCATCGCTCGAAGCGTGCGAGCGCCACATAGGGCGTGGGGGAGTAATACTCCAACGGCGGAAACTGGCGGACGGCTTCCGGCGGCGCGTACCTGATCACCTCGCGGGCTGCCGCGATCGCCTCGGTCGACCGGCCCTGCATCGAGAGCGCGGC
>JBGPPG010000207.1:0-3481 GCA_041488455.1 Gemmatimonadota bacterium | reverse complement strand
GCTCCTCGGCTGGTCGCCCGGCGGCGACCGCGAGATCCTGCCGGAGCCGGAGATGATCCGGCTGTTCTCGCTCGAGGGGATCCAGAGCAAGGCCGCGGTGTTCGACGTGGCGAAGCTGGAGTGGATGAACGGGCAGTATCTGTCGGCCACGCCGGCCGACGAGCTGCTGGAGCCGGTCCGGCGCGAGCTGGGCCGGCTGGGCATTGCCACGGACGGGCGTGACCTGCGCCCGCTGATCGACGCGGTGAAAGCGCGCTCGCGCACGATCGTGCAGCTGGCCGGACAGGTGGCCGTGCGCCTCGACCGGACGCACGTGCACCTCGACCCCAAGGGCGAGCAGCTGGTGCGGAAGATGGGCCCACAGTTCCCGCGGAGTCTCGAGATCGCGCAGCAAGCGCTCGACGCCGTACCCGCCGGCGAATGGTCGGCGGACCGGCTGCTCGAGGTGCTCAAGGGGGCCGCCGAGCAGAACGGGCTCAAGCTCGGTGATCTGCTCCAGCCAATTCGCGTGGTGCTCACCGGCTCCACCGTCTCCGAGCCCGTGAACGAGCTGCTGGCCGTGATCGGCCGGGAGGAGAGCATCGGCCGTCTCGCCGGCTACCTCGGCCACGCCGCGGCCTGATCCGATGCCGCGCCTGCGGCGCGTCGCCTTGCTCCTGGCCGGGGCGGCCGCGTGCGCCGCCCCGAAGCCGCCGCCCGCCCCTCCTCCCGCTCCGGTTCCCGCGCCTGCCCCCGTCCCTCCGGCCGAGCCTCCCGCGCCCCTTCCGGTCGCCGAGCGGCCCGACACCGCGGCTCGCCGGCATCCCACGACCAGCGTCCGCCTCGCCTTCGTCGGCGACATCAACCTCGGGACCGCAACCCTGCCCGCGGGCGTGCCGCCGGACAGCGGACGCGCACTGCTCGCGGCGGCCAGGCCCGCACTGAGCGGCGATCTCGTCATCGGCAACTTCGAGGGCGTGCTCGCCGACAGCGGCGAGACGGAGAAGTGCGGCAAGAAGCGGGCGGTGGTCTGGCGGGGTCTCGTGCCGGTGTCGGATACGGGGCGAGTGCCTCCTCGCCGCGAGCCCCGTCATCGTGCCAAAGGGAAAGCCGCCAAGGCCGCGCCGCCCGTCCGCTGCTACGCCTTCCTCACGCCGACGCTGCTCGCTCCCCGTCTCGCCGAGGCGGGCTTCACGCACCTCAATCTCGCGAACAACCACGCGAACGATTTCGGGCTTGACGGCCGCCGCTCGACCGAGGCGACCCTCGCAAGCCTGGGCCTGGTGACCTACGGCCCGCTGGGCAGCGTCGTGACCGACACCATCCGCCGCGGCGAGGCCGCTACGACGGTCGGCGTGATCGGCTTCACGACCTATCCGTTCGCGTACAATCTGCTCGACATCCCCGGCAGCGTGGCAGCGGTGGACTCGCTGCGCCGGCTGGTGGACGTCCTGGTCGTGACCTTCCACGGCGGCGCTGAGGGGGCCGCCGCAGTCAACGTCCCCGTTGCCGCCGAATCACTCGGGCGGGAGCCCCGCGGCGACCTGCGCGCCTGGGCGCATGCCGTGATAGAAGCGGGTGCCGACGCGGTCGTCGGCCACGGTCCGCACGTGCTCCGCGGCGTCGAGTTCTGGAAGGGCAAGCCGATCGTGTATTCGCTCGGCAATTTCGCCACTTATCGCGGCTTCAACCTGACGGGGCCGCAGGCGCTTACCGGCGTGCTCCAGCTCGAGCTCGCCGGTGATGGACGGCTCGTGCGGGCCCGTCTCATCCCCATGCGGCAGCTCCCGCTTCAGGGCCCCGAGCCTGATCCCGACGCCGCGGCGGCCGCGCTCGTCCGCCGGCTCTCGGAGGAGGACTTCGGTGCCGCCGCCGCGCGGATCGCGGACGACGGGACGATCGTTCCGCCCTGACTCGCCTCCCCGGATGCACTGGCGCCACGACCGCGTCGTTGCTACGCTCCGGGATGACCAGCCCTTTCGACGCCGACGAGCCCGAGTCGCAGCCCTCGCCGGCGGCGCTCGCGGCCACCGAGGGTCCGGTGGAGCTCAGCGTGGCGCTCGTAGACGACGAGCGCACGCCCGAGGGCATGGTGTGCATGGCGACCTACCGGAACGGGCGTCTGGTCGCGCGGTGCGCGCTGCCACCCCAAGCATGGGATCAGGTGCACGCACACCGCCTCTTCGATCAGCCGGTGCCCGTCGTCCTCGTCGCCCGCGAGGCGCCGCCGGGGCTCCAGTGCCAGTTGTTCGCGATGGTCACGCTGCCGCCGGAGCTTCAGCTGGAGCTGGAGAGCGACGACGACCGTGAGCCCTGGGCCGAGAGCGTCCCCAGCTCGGGCTACGAGGCCGTCGCGGAGCAGGAGGAAGCCGACGCCGACCCGGCGGTGGCGCCGATCCCGCTGGGCAATATCGTCCGCTTCTCCAAGGACCGGGTACACCCCGACAGCCTGCCACTCGAGGCGGCGGACATCTTGCGCAGGATCATCGAGGGGCAGACTGCGGAAGTGGTGGAGAAAGCGCTGGGAGACCTGCTGGGAGACGGGGACACGTGAGAAGCGAGAGGTGAGAGGTCACTTCTCACTCACACAAAGGTTCCCACCCTGAACTTCCAGATCCGCCCCAGCAGCTCGTCGAGCATCCCCCGCCCCACGAACGCCTCCACCGCGGCCGCGGTGGCGCGGGAGTCGGCGCCCCATAGACTCGCCCGCTTGATGTCCCCCTCGAAATCCGCCTGGATGAACACCCGGTCGTCGAGGGAGAGCACTGTCGGCAGCGCGTCGGCGAACTCGCTCGCCACGGCGTTCGCGCCCGGCCCGCCGATGGCGATCGTGGGGTTGAGATGGAAGATCCGGTTGTCCAGATACCACGCGTCGCCCACCACCACCGCCCGCCGGTAGGCGTGGCCGACGCCGCGGCGGTCGATCTCCGCCTTGAGCGTGTACGCGGTGGGCCGGTCCCGCTCCTCGGCGGTGAGCGACGTCCCGGTCACCAGGACGACCGTCTCGTCGGTATCGATGAGCTTCACGGTTGCGCGCGCGTGTTGGTGGAGTCCCGCGGCGTCGCCCGGGTGACCGCGGGCGCCGGCGCGGGCGAGCGGAGCTCGGACGGCGGGGTGCTGCGCTGATTCTTCTGGAACTCGTGCTCCGCTTCCTTGCGCTTGCGCATCTCGCTGATCGCCTTCTTGAAGTCGTCCACCGTCTGGGCCCGGTTGGCGGCGGAGCGCAGGTCGGCTAGCATCTCGTCGGTGTGGTCGAACGCCTTCGACTCGTTGGTGCCGCCGCGGAGGGGGAGGAGGGCCAGCACCGCGGCCGGAATCCTGAGCCCCGCCACCGTCACGTACTTCTGGTTGATGCCGAACCTCTTGCCCGCGATGTTGGTGCTCCAGTCGGGAAGCTGCGCGCGGTCGGCGCCCGGCTCGAGGGCGATCGAGTCCAGGAACTTCTGGATCGTCGCCTTCACCACGCTGTCGGCGAGCTGGGCATCGGTCTTCTGGAGCCGCT
>JBGPPG010000206.1:0-3505 GCA_041488455.1 Gemmatimonadota bacterium | reverse complement strand
GGCCATCGCCCTTTAGCAGGTTGTTTAACGTGGCCGCAATCAGCGTCAAATCACCACGTGAGCGGTTGTGAGCACCCTTCTTAAGTAAAACGTTTCAAGGGGAGAAAACCCTTACAGCGCAGGTCCCCCTGCCGGTGCCGCGGAGCCGTTCACCCTGTCCCTTCCCGAGCTGTTTCGGCCGCTCTAGCCGCGCGGTCACTTGGGCCGCACTAAGTCCCGCCCCACGACACACTCCCCCGGACGCCCCTCCCAGTGACGTCCGCCGCCCTCCTGCGTATCTCTTAGTACAATGACAGATCCCCGCGAGCCCGATCAGGTCCCCGATGAGCTGCGAAAGCTCGATGCGGCTCTCCGCTCGGCGCGCTTCGAGCCGCGTGCCTCGCTCGGTCCGGAGCTGCTCGGCCGGATTCGGCGGGGTGAGCTGCCGGCCGAGCCCGCGCCACGCACGGCGCCCCGTTGGGCTGTGGGATTCGGCGTCGCGGCGGCGCTGGCGCTCACCAGCGCGTCGGCCGCCTGGATCTGGCACGAGCGGGGCTACGTCACCATCGATCGCTGCTGTTTCGACCTCGACGGCGGGGTCGCGGGTGACGACGGCGTCGTCGTGCGCCGCCATCCGGGCGAAGCCGTCAACCAGATCATCGTGTACGAAGACGTGGACCACTCCCACAGCCTTACGCCACCGGACGTCATCCGCTTTGTCCGCGGGCCGAATCCCGTCGTCCGGGCCCTGCTGCCCGATCAGAATCTCGCCACCACGTGGCACTGCTGTGCCGATTACGACGGCGACGGTCCGGATGACGACGGCGTCATGGTGATCGGCGTGCCGCCCGACCGGGTGATGATGGTGGCATTGTACGAGCAGAAGAAAGAAGCCGCCCCGAAGGACGGCTTCCTCCTCCGCTAGGCCGTTCTCACCTCTAGTCGCTTCCCGCCCCGAAGCTCCGCCGGACCACGACCTTGAGCTGCCGCGCCTGGGCCGGCGTCAGGAAGCGTTGAACCTCGTCGGTGGCCTCGTTCTCGTTGAACGTACCGAACACCGCGCGCTTGGTGTTGAAGATGTTGGTGACGATGCCGAGGATGCTCCACTGCCTCCACTGCCAGCCCAGCCGCGCGTTCACGATGGTGTAGCTCGGGAGCTCCGGCGTCTCGTTGGCCTCGTCGCCGCGAAGCCACTGGGGTCCGGTGTAGCGCACGTCCAGGCCGGTCGTGATCCCGGCCGGGAGCTTGAAGCTGGCGCCGGCCCTGACCGTGTTCTCCGGCGTCGAAGGCAGGTGGTCTCCCGGCTGCACGATGTTCTCGCCGAAGAGCGGGCTGTCCGGGTCGGCGTCGGCCCGGGCGCTGAAGATCTGTAGCGTCTCCTCAAACGTGCCGCGGGTGAAGGCGTAGTTGGCGTAAAGCGTATGGCCGCCGGGCAGGAACGCTTGCCCGCTCAGCTCGACCCCCTCGCGTTTAGTCGCCCCGATGTTGGCGAAGTACCCGCCGATGATGCTGCTGGCGATGAAGTAGATGTCGTTGTCCACCGTGGTCCGGTACACCGACCCGTCCAGGATGAAGTGCGAGCGCACCAGCCGTGCGCCGCCCTCGACGGTCTTCGCGATGACCGGATCGAGGGGTGGATCGGCGCCGAGGGCGTTGGGGAGGGGGCAGGACGCGGTGGGGTCCGAGCACGTCAGCTCGATGAGATTGGGGGCCCGGAAGCTCTCGCCCCAGGAGCCGTAAACCGACAGACCCGATCCCAAGTCCACGCTCGCCCCGACCCGCGGGTTCAGGCGGTGGAAGCTGCTGCTGGTATCGTTGACCGGATCCAGGTTGTCCTGGAACGGGATTTTGACGTGGTCGTATCGAGCGCCGCCGCTCAACGTCACCGGCCCGACCTTCAGGTCCACCAGTCCGTAGCCGGCCGCGTCATTCCCCGAGCTCTCCACGTTGGTCGTGATCGTCGCGGGCGCGGTGACCAGCTCCTCCGGCGGCAGCGTTCCGTCGTTGTCGAGATTGAAGATCTGGACGAAGGTCCAGGTCTTGGCGACGTCCGCGCCCAGGCGGAACGAGAGGGTAGCGTTCTCGCTCACGGGACGGCTCCAGCGCCAGTCGCCGGTCGCGCCCAGCACCCGGGTGTCGCCGAAGAACCTGGAGTTCGGATCGGGCACCTGGTTCCCGTTGAACCGGTCCGAGTTGGTGGTGCGGCCATAGACCGTGAGCGAGAAGCGGCTCGGCCCGACCTTCTGGTAGCCGGTAAAGGCGCCCTGGAACTCGTGGATGTTCTCGTAGTCGCCCGGTGTGAAGTTCACGGCCGGATTGGTGTCGTAGATCTCCTCCGGCAGTGACCCGGCCACCTCCGCCCTCGACCGGGCTCCCATCGCCCAGAAGTGAATCCCGCCGGTCTTACCGGTGTGGCCGAGACTCAGAAAGCCGTTGTAGCTCGTGGCCCCGGTGAAGTCGCGCCAGCCGCCCTCGTGGTTGTACCCGCCGGCGGCGTAGTAGTCCCATCCGTTGCGGGTGGATCCGCTCACGCCGGCCTCGCCCTCGTAGCTGTTGTACATACCGCCGGTCAGCTCGATCTCGCCGCTCGGCGGTCCCTCGCCCCGCTGGGTAATGAGATTGATCGCGCCCCCTAGCGAGTTGGGGCCGAGGAGCGAGGCGCTGCCGCTCAGCAGCTCCACCTTGGCGATGTGGTCGAGCGGCATGAGGTCGAAGTTGACCTCGCTCGCGTCCGGCTCGTTCTGCCGCACGCCGTTCAGGAACACGGAGACACCCTGCGGCGTGCCCAGCGCCGGGCTGGCGCTGAAGCCGCGGGAGTTGAGGGTGATCTTGTACGCGCTCCCGAGATCGTCGTAGGTCGTCACCCCGGCCTGGGTCTCCAGGGCGTCGGGCAGCATCCGCGGCTCCCAGTTCTCGAGCTGCTCGCCGGAGACGGTCGAGATGCGGGCGGGCACGCCGGAGCCGATCGTGGGCCCAGCGGTCGGCACGATCGAGCCCGTGACCTCGATGGTCTGGAGGTGCTGGGCGGTCGTGTCGCGTTTCGTGCTGTCGACCTGTTGTGCCTGCGCACCGGCCGCCAGGAGGAGCGTCAAGAGGACAAAACCCGACAGACAGCGTAGCCGCATGGCGAATCTCCTGGAGACGGTGGCGCCGGGAGTGTATGTGGGGGTCACGACAGATCAATACGCGCGACCGGGGTCCGCGTCACGGGAACGGCCGGCCGGGGATCACCCGGCCGGTGATCCCCGCCAGCCTGGTCCAGAGCGCGAAGATCGCCAGGGCGAGGGCGGCCGGCGTCACCGGCCGAGCGACACGCCGACCGTGCGGCGCGGTGGGAAGGTGAGTCGTTGAGAGGGGGAACTCGGTTGAGCGGCGTGGGTGAGATTCGAACTCACGAAGGACTTTCGCCCTTGGCGGTTTTCAAGACCGCTGCCTTAAACCACTCGGCCACCACGCCCGAGCCCGAAACTTCTTCGGCCACTATCGGTTCGGCAAGTCGCCTCGCGCGAGGTCTCAACCCAGCTTC
>JBGPPG010000205.1:0-3507 GCA_041488455.1 Gemmatimonadota bacterium | reverse complement strand
TTCATCCTGTCTTCATGGACCGGGGTGCACACTTGCTCAACAATTGTCCAATACGGGGCAGGTCGAGGAGAGGGAGAACGGTATGCACTGGGACGGGAACTGGCACTCCGGATGGTTCTTGGGAATGCACCTAGCGTGGTGGGTCTTCTGGATAGTTGTGGCGGTTGCCATCTGGGCGGGCGTTACCCGTTCGGGGACGCTGCCCGCTCCGAGAGCTGAGTCTCCTCTTGAGGTGCTCCGGCGGCGCTATGCCGAGGGCGCGCTGACGACGGCGGAGTACGAGGAGCGGAGGGCAAAGTTGACCGAAAGCGGAGCGGCCGCCCTCTGAGATTGAGCCGGTGCAGCTGGGCTGAGCGCCCCTTGGGAGACGCCTGATGATCACTTTGACTCGGAGAACGATTTGGTTGCTGACCGTCTGTCTGGGTGCGTCGGCGGCGGTCCTGTTGGTGATCGATCATTGGGCACATCTGTTCGGTGCCCTCCCGTACCTTCTGCTCCTGGCGTGTCCGCTGATGCACCTGCTGCATGGCGGGCACGGCAGCCACTCAGCCCCGCCGTCTCCAGGAGACGGCGGACGGCGCACCTGAGAGCCTAACGGTCTCGGGAAAGGAGCTCGCGATGAGACTCGACGCGCGCGCCTTCGGAACCGCGGCGGGCATCGTTGCCGCAGTGCTATTCATCGTCTGCGCGTTGGCCGTGGCAGTCGCACCTGGGCCGACGACGGCGTTCGCCAGCTACCTCGTGCACATGGATCTCTCGGCAATGGCCCGGACCGTGACACTCGGAAGCTTCTTCGGCGGCCTCATCGCATGGACGCTGGGTACAGGGCTGACGTTTGGACTGGCAGCCGCGATCTACAACCGGTTGGTCACTGGTGCCTCGACCACGCGAGTGTCCACCGCCACCCATCCGGCGGGCCAGCCCGTCTAGGCGCTGCTGGGCGATTGAGAAATACGTGCGAGGAGGGATGAGCGCGTGGCGGGAAAAACGCGCCCACGTAGTTACTCGCTCGGCCATGCCCACCGAAGGTCAACGCTGCCACTGGTGCTCAATGCATGCGGTGTCACGCACGGATCGGTGGCGACGAAGGTCCACCAGAGTGCGCAAATGCCGGGGGGGTAGAATGAGGAGCGTTCGATTCGGGGGCGGAGCAGTCGCGCTGGTGCTCAGCGCGCAGGCGCTCGTCGCACAGCAGCCCGCCCCGGCCCAACCGCCGGACCGCGGAGCTCACGGGATGATGGGTGACGCGGGCATGGCGCAGCAGCAGATGCATATGATGGATTCACTCAATGCCCGTCTGGATACCCTGGTGAGCCGGATGGACCGGGCGACCGGGAACAAAAGGGCCTCGGCCATGGCCGATGTCATCAGGGAGTTGGTCACTCAGCGGAAGACGATGCAGGAGCACATGCGCATGATGATGGAGTCCCGGCAAGGAATGATGATGCACATGATGGGGGAACCGGCGCCGACTGAGAGCCGCCCACCAGCGGGTGCGCCGGACTCGACGGCCGCCGATTCGTCGGCGCACGTGCACCATCACCCGCCAACCTGAACCCTCGGAGTTACGCAACGGCTCGCACCGTGGACGGCCTCCGGCCAGAGCCCGCGGTCAGCGAGCGAGGGCCCTGCCTGTCGGAGCAGCTCGACACCCGCACGCCCCGCCAGGGACGACGTTCGAGCTCACCGCGGCTCGCCAACCAGCCCGCCGAGCCGCGCCTTCGCGCCCTCCACGATCGTGCCCTGCGCAGGATCGCAATCGCGCCACAGCCGTACGAACCGCGAATACTGCTCGACCGCCTGTTTCTTGTCGCCGAGGCGATCGTAGATCTCGCCGCGAAGGAGGTGCGTGGGCGCGAGGTAGACCACCTCGTTTGGCGTGCCCTGGAAACCCGCCTCGAGCCAGCGCAGGGCCTCCTCGTCGCGGCCTTGCTGGTGCAGTACCTGGGCTCGAAGGTAGCGGGCGTGCTCCTCGGAGAAGGCGGGCAATCCAAGCAACTCAAGCGATACCTCGCCGCGGACTTCCTCGAGCGCTGCGAGCGCCTCGGCAGCGTGACCGCTCCGCCAGGCGACGTCGGCGCGGACGGTGCGGGCGAAGCCGCGCACCAGCGCGTGCGCATCCGGCGGCGCGGACAGCCGCTCCAGGTCCGCGGCGCCTCGCAACGCGGCGGTGGCGGCGCCGAGGCGGGAGCTCAGCATGCCGAGGAGGTACAGCCGGAGGTGGGGCCGGAGGGCGCGGGCCGGACCTGTCGGAGCGTCGGGGAGATCCTCACCGGGCTCCCACTTCTCGATCTCCGACCGAATCGCTTCGAGATCCGAGCGCGGGATGTCGAGAAACGGCAGGATGGCGCCGAGGCCCCGGCTGACTCTGGCCGAATCCATCTGACCCAGCCGCTCGGCGGCGGCAAAGCCCGCCTTGGCTGCAGTCCATCGACCGCCGGCCAGCGCGAGACTCCCGAGCGCCAGGTGCGCCGAGGACTGCAGCGCCACGTCCTGCGCCGGGCTTGCGCTGAGCCGGACGAACTGCTCGGACGTCGGGAGGTTCTCCAGATAGATGGCGAGCCACCGACCGGCCTCGAGATCCGCCGAGCGGAGCCGGCGGCCCTTCCTCCCGGCGACCCGCGGCGCCTCGGCCAGGATCCGCGCCCCCCCGGCCGAATCACCGCGCATGAAGGCGAACAGCGCTCGATCACCGAACGGGATCTCCTGCTTGAACTTCCGACGAATCAGGGAGTCCGCGAGCACCCAGTCCGCCTCGCGCACGGCGAGGTCGTACATGGGTCATATGGGGCAGATGAACTCGGGGTCGACGGCCAGGACGCGGTTGTAGAGCTCCAGCGCCTCCCCGCGGGACCGGCCGCGCGGCGCGTTGTAGTTGTAGAGGACGGTCGCGAGCTGGAACTCGCCCTCCATGTCTCCTGGATAGTCGCTCAAGATCGCGCGGTACTGCTGCTCGGCCTCGTTCGCGGCTCCGCGGCGGAACGCGGCGAACGCCGTGAGGAGGCGGCGCTCCCGCTCGGCCAGCCGTTGGCCGAACGCGAGCGCGCGTGCTATTGCGGGTCCCGACAGCCCCATGTGGCTCGCCCAGCCCGCTGAGACCGCGAGCCGGTAGTACGCCAGGGCGAAGGTGCTGTCCTCCTCGACGGCCCGCTGAAAGCCGGCGATGGCCGAGTCGAACTGCGCGGCACGTAGATTCCGCTCCGCGTCGAGATACGCCCTGAGCGCCGGCAGGGAGTGGGTCGTGAGCGCGGCCGTCTGCGCCAGCCGGGCGCCCTGTCCGCGGCCGCGCTTGACCAGCAGCTCGGCCGACAGGCGGTCCACCAGCTCGAAGAGCCGCGCGCTGTCACCCTCGACCGTCGCCTGCGCTGCGGGCTCCGGCAACTCGCCCGCCTCGTCGTAGAGCAGGGCCTGGATACGCAGCCGGCTCCCCACGGCGTGGACGCCACCGAGCACGTAGAGGCCGGCGCCAAGGCGGTGGGCGATCGCGCGACCTTGCGCGACATCGGG
>JBGPPG010000204.1:0-3644 GCA_041488455.1 Gemmatimonadota bacterium | reverse complement strand
GGAACCCCGCAGAAGACGTCGTTCAGCCCGAACTCGCCCTTGAGCCAGGCGGCGCAGGGAAGGATCCGCTTCTTGTCGAGCACGATCGCCTCGACCATCTGAACTGCCGCCGCGCTCGGCGCGTAGTAGGCCGACCCGGTCTTGAGGTGTGCCACGATCTCCGCGCCGCCGTTCCGGGTGCGCTCCACGATCGCCGCCAGCTTCTCGGGCGCCAGGAGCTGCGTGACCGAAATGCCGGAGACGGTCGTATAGGAGATCAGCGGGACCATGGTATCGCCGTGGCCGCCCAGGACCATGGCCTGGATGTCCTCCACGGAGACGTCCATCGCCTCCGCCAGGAACATCCGGTAGCGGGCCGTGTCCAGCACCCCTGCCATGCCGATGACCCGCTCGCGCGGGAAGCCGGTCGCTTTGAGGGCCACGTAGCACATCACGTCGAGCGGGTTGGACACGACGATGACGACGGCGCCGGGTGCGACCCGTTTGATCTGCTCACTGACCGACTTGACGATCCCGGCGTTGGTCTTCACCAGGTCGTCCCGGCTCATCCCCGGCTTCCGCGCGATCCCCGCCGTGACGACGAAGACCTCCGCGCCCGCCGCGTCATCGTAGCTCTGGCCGCCGATGATCCGGGTGTCGAAGCCCTCGATCGGTCCGGACTGCCACTGATCGAGCGCCTTGCCCTGGGGCACGCCCTCGATCACGTCGATCATGACGACGGTGCGCGCGAGCGATTTCTCCGCGAGCCGCTGGGCCGCAGTCGCCCCGACGTTGCCCGCCCCGACTACCGCGATCTTCGTGAGCATGAAGTCGGCTCAATCCGTCGAAGGAACAAAAGTATAGCATGGCCCCACCACACGAGCTACGAGATCATCCGGCTCATTGCGGGGTCTCCTCCGGCGGCGCCGGGACGCCGAGGCGCCTGAGTCCCTCGTAGAGCGCGATGCTCACCGCGTTCGCGAGGTTCAGGCTTCGGACGTCGCCGGGCATCGGGATCCGGAAGCAGCGATCCGGGTGCTTCTCCAGGATGCGAGCCGGCATGCCGTCGGTCTCGTTGCCGAAGACCAGGCAGCTGTTCACGCGGAACGGCGCCCGGTGGTAGTCGCGCCTCGCGTTGGCCGAGAAGTAGAGACAGCGCTCTCGGGCGATCGCGTCGCGAAAATCCCGCCAGCCGGGGTGAACCCAGAGATCCACCCGGTCCCAGTAGTCGAGTCCGGCGCGGCGCACTTCGCGCTCGTCCAGGGAGAAGCCGAGCGGCTCGATGAGATGCAGCGGTGTGTCGGTGGCGGCGCAGAGACGCGCGATGTTGCCGGTGTTGGGAGGGATGCGCGGCTCGATCAGGGCGACGTGGAGGGACACGGGATCAGCCCCGCTCACCCGCCACGGGTATGCATTTCCCGGCGCGGGTCCGCCTTGAGTCCTTCGAGCGCGTAGAGCGCGGTGCGGCCCGGCACCGCCTGCCGCTCCTCCGCGCCGCGGTCGGTTCGCGCCTCCCAGTGCCGGCGCACGATGGCCGCGAGCTCCTCGTCCGATGCGCCCATCCGGAGCGGCTCGCGCAGGTCCACGCCGTCGGCGGCGTAGAGGCAGAGGAACCAGGTCCCATCGGCGGTGAGCCGGCTCCGGTCGCACGCCCGGCAGAACGGCGCCGTAGTCGAAGCGATGATGCCGAACGTGGTGCCGTCGGGGAGGACGAAGCGCTCCGCCGGGGCGGGCCCCTCTTCGGGCAGCGCCTCGATCTTACCGTACCGGTGCGTCAGCCGCTCGATGATCTCCCGCTGCGACACGACCTGGTCCATGCTCCAGAGCGTCGCGCCGCCCACGTCCATGTACTCGATGAAGCGGACTTCGGCCTCGTGCGCGCGACCGAACTCGATGAGGTCGGCCAGCTCGTCGTCGTTGTAGCCGCGGATCACGACCGTGTTCAGCTTGAGGCGCCAGAACCCGGCTGCCCGCGCGGCCGCGATCCCCTCGAGCACCTCCGCATGGCGCGCGCTCTTGGCGAACTCGAGCATCCGCTCGGGCCGGAGCGTGTCGAGACTCACCGTGACGCGGCCCAGCCCGGCCTCGAGCAGCGCCGCCGCGTGGCGGGCGAGCAGGAGCCCGTTGGTGGTGAGCGCGAGATCGGCGATCGCACCGTTCCGGGCCAGCTGCCGCACCAGCTCGGGGAGGTCGTGCCGGAGCAGCGGCTCGCCGCCGGTGAGACGCACCTTCGTCACGCCGAGGCCGGTAAACACCCGCACCAGCTGCTCGGTCTCCTCGAACGAGAGGATCGAGCGCCGCGGCAGCCAGACGTAGTCGTCCTCCGGCATGCAGTAGCGGCAGCGGAGATTGCAGCGGTCGGTGACCGAGACCCGGAGACTGCCGAGCGGGCGGCCGAGACGATCGAGCATCAGACGCCCCAATCGGTATGGCTGATGTGTTCCGGCACGGGCGGAGCTTCGGCCGCCGCGCCGGTGGACCGCTCGGGCGCCTGGGGCGCCGGCCGGGGCGCCACCCACGCCTCGGAGCCGTCCTCGTAGTATTCGCGCTTCCAGATCGGGACGCGTCGCTTCACCTGCTCGATCACATAGCGGCACGCCATGAACGCGGCATCGCGATGCGGCGCCGCGGCCGCGATGACGACGGCGACGTCTCCGATCTCGAGCCGTCCGGTACGGTGCTCGAGCGCCACGGACACGTCCCACTTCGCCTCCGCCTCCGCGATCACGCGCGCACACTCCGCCTCGGCCATGGCGTCGTACGCGGAGTACTCGAGCCGCGTAACCGTGCGGCCCTCGTGATGGTCACGCACGACGCCCAGGAAGCAGGCCACCCCCCCGCGCCCGGGCGACATCACCCGGGCGACGAGCGGTGCGAGGTCCAGCGGTTGGTCGGTGAGGAAGGTCATGTCATCCTCCCGCCAGGGGCGGCAGGATCGCGATCTCGTCGCCGCTCGACACCGGCGTGTCGAGCCGGGCGTGGGCGAGATTCACGGCGCAGAGCGGACGCTCGGGAAGGCGCGTGCCGGCTCCCTGCCCCCGGACGAGCCGAAGTACTGACGCGACCGTTGCGGGTGCCGGAAGTGTGAGCGTGAGCGACGTTTGGCCGGCGGCCTCCGCGTAGCTCGCAAACAGGAGCACGCGGACGGTGACGGTCGAGGCAGCGGAAACGGTCATCGGCTCGAAGCAGCCGCTCGGAGAGCGGCGGGGTACCCGGGCGGGACGGTCAGTGAGCCCGGCTCCTAGGCGACCGTCTCGCCCGGCTCCGGCGATGACTCTTCCGCGACCAGCGCCCGTAACTCCTTGCTGGGCTTGAAGACCGGCACAGGGCGGGCAGCCACTTCCACGGGATCACCCGTGCGGGGATTGCGGGCCATCCGGGTCTTGCGGCGTCGGATCTTGAAGGTACCGAAGCCGCGTACCTCGATGTTCTGCTGCTGCTTCAACGCGTCCTTCACCGCTTCGAGGAAGGCGTCCACCACTCGGGCGCAGTCCTTCTTCGAGATCATCGGACCCGCGGTACGGGCGATCGAAGCGGTCACCTGCTCCACGAGATCGGCCTTGGTCATGCTCCCCCCAGGAGGGTCACGGACGAGCGGGGCCACCGGCGGCTCCCGAGGGCGATTGTACGGGCTTAAGCGTTGACTGTCAAGGGGTTGGGGATTT
>JBGPPG010000203.1:0-3664 GCA_041488455.1 Gemmatimonadota bacterium | reverse complement strand
TCGGGTGTCTCCGCGCGGGGCCAGAGCAGGTGCATGTCCTTCCGCACGATCAGCTGGAACGTCCCCACGAGGGATGTCTCCATCGCTGTGATGTCCACCTCGCCGTCGCCCTGTCCGGCGTGACCGTCGCCGGCCCAGAACAGCGCTCCGGGCGCGTTCACCGGAATGAAGAGCGTCGTCCCCGCCACGAGATACTTGTTGTCCAGGTTGCCCGCGTGCATCCAGGGCGGTGCGCTGCTGATCCGCCCGGACGCGTCCGGGGGCGCGTCGCCCATGCTGCCGAAGAAGGGGTGCAGCGGCACTTCGATGCCCGGTGCGAAGCGCGCCACCATCCGCCCGGTGTCGAGCGGGATGATCTTCATCCGGTAGTAGGGGTAGTCGTCCGGGAGGAAGCCGCGGCCCGGCGCGAAGGCATTGTAGGCGTAGGGAATCGCCAGTCGGATGTTCTCGATGTGCACCTCGAGCACGTCGCCCGGCTCCGCGCCTTCCACGTAGACCGGACCAGTGAGGATGTGGCCACCCGGGCCCTTGTCTTTCACCTGGTCGAAGATGTCGCGCAGCGACTGCTCCACCTCGCGCGGCGCGACGCCGGCCTCCTCCAGCCGCTTAGGGCTCGAGGTGATGAGCGTCCGGATCTCCACTGTGTCGCCGGAGCGGATGCGTAGCGCCGGCGGGGCCGCGGCGGCGTAGTAGCCCCAGGTCACGGTCTTGGGCGTGGGCTCGAGCCGGTAGCTCTTCGCGCCGGGGCCGCTTTGGTCCGACTGAGACTGCGCGTCCCGGGACGGGCACAAGACGGCCAGTGCCAGCATGATGATCCCGCAGGCTCTATGCATGTCGCCGGTCTTTCTCCGTCAGGGTGCGATGCGCAGGCTGCGATGCGGCCGAGCCTAGCGCCGGAGCAGCGGCTCCCGTGCCGAGAGCCGCCGGGACACCTCCGCGGCGGGCAGCGTGCTCACGTCCAGGATGCCGCCAAGGCTCCGCGCCGCCGGCTGCGCCACGAAGACGCGGAAGCGGCGCGCGCTCCGGTACAGCTCGTCCGCCACGCGTGGGAGGCCAAGCTGCCCCGCGCGGCCCTCGTCGGTGAGGCGGTCCACGGCGCCGCCGCGGAGCCGGAGCGGCAGGTCCACGCCCAGCATGGAGGAGCGCGACGGATAGTCGAGCAGCAGCCCACCCGGCGGCAGCCCGACCTCGGACGCGAGCGCGTCCTCCACCCGGGCCACGAGTGCCGGGTCGTCGGCCACCCACGCCTGCGCGTCCGCGGGGACGTCGCTCGCGGGCAGGTCTATCGCGCGCTTGTAGAGCCGCCGGGCGCGGATGGCCGCGGCGATGGCACGCCAGTCGGCCACTGCCCCGGCCTCCGCTGGGCTTCCGCCCCGCCGGAGCAGCAGCTCCATCAACCCGTCGTCCGTCGCCTCCTCGATTGCCGCGTCGCCGATCGCCCCGCCCGCCGCGGCCGCGAGCACCGCCCGCTTGAACATGCAGGTAGCCGCGCGGACCGCGTGGTGCCAGTAGACGTTCCGGTACATCTGATACTTGGCGAAGAGCAACGACTCGAGCGCGCTCACACCCTTCTCGTGCACGCCGACCTCGCTCCGGCTGCCGGCGTCCACCAGCGTGAGCGAGGCCAGCAGCCGCTCGACGTCCACCGTGCCGTAGGGGACGCCGCACATGAACGCATCCCGGCTCAGGTAATCGATCTTGTCGAGGTCGAGCGAGCCGGAGATGAGGCCCTGGAGCGGGCTGGGGCTCTGCTTGGTGATGAGCGCGCCGACCCGCGCGGGGAATCCCGGTCCGCCGACCTCGCGCAGTCGCTCGCCCAGCTCGCCCCGGTCCAGCTTGGCCACACCCAGCTTCTCGTGCGAGGGGAAGCCGGCCTCCTCCAGCGCATGGGAGAACGGGTAGTGACCGATGTCGTGCAGCAGTGCGGCGAGCCGCACGGCGAGCCGATCCTCCTCGGCGACGCAGGCCAGCTCCCCGCGCTCCTCCAGCGACGCGAGCGCCTTTCGGGTCAGGTGGTACGCGCCGAGCGCGTGCTCGAAGCGGGTGTGGGTGGCGCCGGGGTAGACGAGGAAGGCGTGGCCGAGCTGGCGGACGTAGCGGAGACGCTGGACGGTCGGGGTGTCGAGCGCGGCGACGGCGAAGCGGTCGAGCCGGATGTTGTCCCAGAGCGGATCGCGGATGACTTCGAAGTCGGGGGCTTGGGCCATCGGCTACGCGGCTCGCTCGGCGACCGTCCGCCTGAGGCGGACTCGCGGACGGAGAGAGGCCCTTTCGGGCGCTGCAGTTCGCTCAGTCACCCTGGCCTCCCCTCGTCCGCTCGCCGCGCACCTGGCGTCTCGATCGTCCGCGGACTTGCGGACGGAGAGAGGCCCTTTGGGGCGCTGCAGTTCGCTCGGTCACCCTGGCCTCCCAAGTACGGCGCCGCTCACTGACGCGCCCGGCCGGGCCTCCCCCCGTCCGCTCGCCGCTGCGTCGGCGGCCGGTCAGGTGCGAGCGAGCGGGTGCGGCGCGCCATTGTGTCGCCAGTCTGTTAGGCGCGAGCGAGCGGGTGGGGCCCCGACAGGCGCGTCAGGTGGGCGGCGGAGTGCGGTGATTGCCGCGATCGAAGCCACCTGCAGCGCCGGAGGGGCTCTATCCGCTCGCAAGCGCCCCCGAAGCGAGCGGTCAGACGCCCGGGCCCGCCTCCAGCACCGACGCCGGCACGTGCGCCCGGAACTGCTCGAAGTTCTCCCGGAACATCCCCGCCAGCTTCTTCGCCTGCGCGTCGTACGCCGAGGGGTCGCTCCAGGTACGCCGGGGGTCCAGCAGGCTCGCGGGCACGTCGGGCGCTGCGGCGGGGACGTCGAGCCCGAACACCGGGTCCCGGTGGAAGCGCGCGCGATCGAGCTGGCCCGACAGAGCGGCCCGTACCATCGCCCGGGTGTACGGCAGCTTCATGCGCGACCCGGTGCCGAACGCGCCGCCGGTCCACCCGGTGTTCACCAGCCACACCCGCGCGCCGTGCCGCGCGATCCTCTGGCCCAGCATCTTCGCGTACACGGTGGGGTGGAGCGGGAGGAAGGGTGCGCCGAAGCAGGCGCTGAACGTGGCGGTGGGCTCGGTGACGCCGGCCTCGGTACCGGCGACCTTGGCGGTGTACCCCGAGAGGAAGTGATACAGCGCCTGGTCCGGCGTGAGCCGGGCCACCGGCGGCATGACGCCGAACGCGTCGGCCGTGAGGAAGACGATGTTGATGGGGTGGCCGCCCACGCCGCCGGGCAGATGGTTGCCGATGTAGTGGATGGGGTAACAGGCGCGGGTGTTCTCGGTGATGCGCTCGGCGTCGTAGTCTACCGCGCGCGTGGCCGGATCGAGGACCACGTTCTCCAGCACCGTGCCGAAGGTGCGGGTCGCGGCGAAGATCTCGGGCTCGGTGTCGGGCCGGAGCCGGATGACCTTGGCGTAGCAGCCGCCCTCGAAGTTGAAGACACCGGTGTCGCTCCAGCCGTGCTCGTCGTCGCCGATCAGACTGCGCGCGGGGTCGGCGGAGAGCGTGGTCTTGCCCGTCCCCGAGAGTCCGAAGAAGATCGCCGTGTCGTGGTCCGGTCCCACGTTCGCCGAGCAGTGCATGGGCAGCACGCCCTCGAGCGGGAGCAGGTAGTTGAGCACGGTGAAGATGGACTTC
>JBGPPG010000202.1:0-3672 GCA_041488455.1 Gemmatimonadota bacterium | reverse complement strand
GCTCCAGGTGGTGGCACAGAACCGGGGCGAGATCGGAGTCTGCGAAAGCTGCATGGATGCGCGTGGACTGCAGGATGCCGATCTGGTTCAAGGCTCCCGCCGCAGCACGCTTGAGGAACTCACCGACTGGACCCTGTGGGCGGACCGGGTCCTGGTTTTCTAGCGAGGTGACTGTGCCGGGCAAGACTGTTCTGATCCTTGGTGGTGGTGTCGGCGGGCTTGTTGCGGCCCACCGGCTCCGCCCGGCGTTGCCGCGCGACCACCGGGTGATCCTGATCGAACGGGAGCGCCATCACCTCTTCCAGCCCTCGCTGCTTTGGGTCGCGGTCGGGGAGCGCCGACCGGAACAGATCCAACGCCCGCTCGACCGCCTGACCCGGAAGGGAATCGAGCTGGTGAACGCGACGGTAGAGACATTCGACCCGCCGCGCCGCGTGGTGACCGCAGGCGGGCGGGAGTACACGGGTGATGCGGTGATTGTTGCGCTGGGGGCCGAGCTGGCGCCGGAGATCATCCCCGGACTCACCGACGGGGGGCACAATCTCTATACCCTCGACGGGGCGACGGCGATTCGAGACGCACTGCGGACCTTTCGAGGCGGACGGGTGGCGATCCTTACTGCGGCACCCGCGTACAAATGTCCCGCTGCCCCGTACGAGGCCGCGATGCTGGTAGAAGCGTGGCTCCGGCGCCATGGACAGAAGAAGTCAACCGAGCTCGACTTCTATGCAGCAGAACCCGGACCCATGGGCGTCGCCGGGCCCGCCGTCTCCGCCGCGGTGCGGCAAATGGTGGAGAGTCACGGCATCCGCTATCACCCTGAGCATCAGCTGGTGAGCGTGGACCCAACGGACCGAGGCCTCGCGTTCGCGAATGGGACAACCGCGGGGTACGACCTTCTCATCTACATCCCGCCACACCGGGCGCCCGGCGTCGTGCGCCGCTCCGGGCTCGCTCCGGAGGGAGGATGGATTGGGGTGAACCGCGACACTTTCGAGACCGCCGTGCCAGGCGTCTACGCCATCGGCGACGTGACGACCGTTCCGTTGACGATGGGCAAGCCCCTTCCCAAGGCCGGCGTATTCGCCCACCGCCAAGCCGAGGTTGTCGCCGCCAACATCACAGCGCTTTGGACAGGTTCTGGCGTGCGCCGGACATTCGACGGGCACGGGGAGTGCTTTCTCGAAACCGGCGACGGCAGGGCTGGATTCGGGGCGGGGAACTTCTACGCCGAGCCGGTGCCGCAGATCGCCCTCAAGGGGCCGAGCCGAACGTGGCACTGGGGGAAGGTGGCCTTCGAATGGAAATGGCTGCGGGGTTGGTTCTGACTGCAGTTGGGTTCGATCCCGCCGACCGCTCGACCGACGGCCGAGGCAGGTCAGCGGCCGTCCAGCAAGCTTCTCGGCGCGCTTTCGTTGACCGTCACCGGCCCGGCGGGCACCAGCGAGTCTCACGCGCCACCTTGCTCGCAAGAACTTACCCTAGGGCCCCTGTGACACCTACCCCAACCTGAGGAGGCTCCACCATGTCAGCTCCTTCCACTATCACCCCGGGCGGCGCCGCAGCCGCCGCCGCTCCCGCGACTCTCGGAGCAAACCTTGTCACCCTGGCTGGCGTTGGGCTCGTGGTGTATGGCCTCATGTTTCTGGTGCGCAATTTCACGGGCTTCATCGAACTCGGGTTGACGCCGGAACACGTCGGCGGCACGCCGGAGCAAATCCAGGCGTTCAGCCCGCGCCTCTACAACTACATCAGCCACCTACAAGTCGCCGTGGCAGGGTTCATAATCGCACTGGGGGTGGCGGTCATCGCCCTTGCCTGGCGTGGCGTCCGCACCGGCCAGCGCTGGGCTCTGTGGACCGCCTTCGTAGCCCCAGTCATTGGAGTGGGGTTGGCTCTCCCGCTGCACTATGTCTATGGGATCGGCACGTTCGGCCATCTCGGGCTGATCTACCTGGATGCGGGGATCCTCCTGATCGGGACCATCCTCGCTGGGCGAGCGCTAGCACGCTGACGGGGTCGGCGCCCGATAGATTCCAATGGCATGCCACTGCGAGGCAACTGATCGCCACTTCGGACCGGCCCGAGCCCAGAAGGAGCTCGCGGCGTACCGACGGCGGGGCCCCAAAGGCACGGCCCGGCAGCTCCTTCGGATGTTGCGCGACACCCACGCGCGAGCCGACACGCTCCTCGACATCGGTGCGGGCGTCGGGGTGCTGCACCACGAGCTTCTGACCGACGGGGTCCGCGCCGCCGTGCACGTCGAGGCCGCCGGGGCGTACGTTCAGGCCGCACAGGACGAAGCCAATCGCCGGGGCCAAGCCGAGCGGGTGCTATTTCTGCACGGCGACTTTCTCGCCCTTGCTCCCGCGATCGGGACGGCGGATCTCGTCGCGCTTGATCGCGTGCTTTGCTGCTATCCCGAGCTGGAGCCGCTGTTGCTGGCGTCCGCGGCGCGCACCCGGCGCTACTGGGCGGCGAGCTTTCCCCGGGATCGGTGGTACGTCCGGCTGCACACGCGCTGGAAAAATCGGCTCCGGGCCCAAGCGGGGAACGCCTTTCGGACGTTTGTCCACCCCGTCGCTCAGATCTACGAATTGCTGCGTCGCACGGGGCTGCGCCCCTTGCGGGTGTGCCGGCGACCGGTCTGGGAGGTCGTCCTCTGCATCCGAGAGGACGCCCCTTAACCCGCGCATGCGGCGGTCGAGCGCGGCACGCCCCGAACTCCTTCGGGGCCGGAAACGCCTACGCCGAGCCCACGCCGCAAGTGGCGCTCAAGTCACCGAGCCGCCGGTGACACTCGGGCAAGGTGCTGTTCGAGTGGCGCTGGCTCCGGCAGTGGTTTTGAACGCGCGGCGAGATACATCGTGACAACGCGACGCACGCTACTTACTCGCATCCATCGCCGCAGGGAGAGCGGCCGCGGAGCGCGTCGACACCCTCCCGGATAATGAAGGGCACCATCACGAGCCCGCCGACGGGATCAGACCACCACCAGCCGAGCGCGGCGTTGAGCCCCAGTCCGGCGAGCGCGATCGCCGAGAGATAGGTACAGACCATGGTCTGCTGCGCCTCCGACGTCAGGACCCCGCTCCCAAGCGCCCGCGCCACTCTACGCTTGGCCCCGGCCAAGAGCGGCATGACCACGACTGACGCAGCGGTGACCGCCACGCCGACCACGCTGCTTGACGGGGCTGCACGGTGCAACAGGGTCTGGATCGCATCGTAGGCGACGAACGCGCCGAGCCCCAGGAACGACAACCCCACGATCCGGAGGCTCACGCGCTCGACTCGCTCACGCCGAGTCGGATCTACGTCAGCCCGGAGCCGCCAGAGCGCCGCCAAGCTGGCCGCGACCTCGATCGCGCTGTCTACGCCGAAGCCAAGCAGCACCACGCTGCCGGCGGCGACTGCCGCCCAGATCGAGACGATTCCCTCGAGGCTGTTGTAGACGATCGTGACGGCATTCAGATGGAGCCCGCGACGAACCTGCAAGCTCCGCTCCGCGCCGGCACCCATAGCTGTCATGATGGACTCGGCTCCCCTCACCGCTTCATCATGGCCTCGTGCATCCCCATCAACCGCCGCATCCGCTCCATATGCGCTTCCATTCTCGCCTTGAGTGCCTGGCCGGAGAGCTCCGGCAGCTCGGCGAGATCCCGCCGCACCGAG
>JBGPPG010000201.1:0-3678 GCA_041488455.1 Gemmatimonadota bacterium | reverse complement strand
GCGGGTCGAGCGCGGTGGTCGCGGGCACCTTCGGGTGTCCCGAGGAAAGTCCGAGCTCCATCGGGTAGACTGCCAGGTAACGCCTGGGCGCCGCAAGGCGACGGACAGGGCCACAGAAAACAAACCGCCCCGAGCGCAAGCAAGGGGTAAGGGTGAAAAGGTGGGGTAAGAGCCCACCGCATCGCCGGCAACGGACGGTGGCACGGCAACCCCCAGTCGGAGCAAGGCCAAATAGGCGGCGAGGTGTGACCCACACCGCAAGGCCCCGAGCCACAAGCGAGGGGGAGCCGCGGGTAGGCCGCTCGAGACGGTCGGCGACGACCGTCCCAGACAGATGACCATCCTCCCGCGCGCAAGCGTGGGAGAACAGAACTCGGCTTACGGCTCGACCCGTCTCTGCCCTCCGGGCTCGTCCCGGGGGGCAGTCCCTTGCGGTCCCACTCTGATTCGGGGCAGGCATGACAGCACGCGCTCTCGCGCTCCTCGCGCTCTCCGGCATCCCTCTCGGTGGCGGTTCCCCGGCCATCAAGATGCGCTACCGCATCGACCAGACGATCGACCAGGCGGTCGACGCCTCCGTTATCGGCGGCGGCCAGCAACAGCAACGCTTCTCGGTCTCGACCTTCCTCTCGGTCACCCTGACCGACACGACCGGCGGAAAGGTGATGAGCGCCGTGGTCGATTCGATGCGGGCCGATTCCGCACCAGTACCCAAGGCAGTGCTCGACAGCGCCCGCGGCACGCCGTTCCGTGGTCTGCTGGACCCCACCGGGCACGTCTCGGGGGTGAAAGCGCTTCGCGACACGCCGCTCGCGCCGCAGCTCACGGACGTCATATCCCGGCTGTATCCCGGCCTGCGAGCGGGGCTCAAAGTCGGCGACGGGTGGACCGATACCATGACGACATCGAACCCAGCCGCGGGCGGCAGCATGACCGTCAGCCGGATCACGACGTACAAGGCTACGGGGACGGAGGACCGGCGTGAGGGCAACGCCGTCAAAGTGGAAACGGCATTCACGTCGAACGTGAGCGGTAGCCAGGAGACGCCGGGCGGTCCGGCCCAGATCGAGGGAACCGGCTCCGGTACCGGCGCGCACTACGTGGCCTCGGACGGCCGTTATCTCGGCGGCGGCTACTCGGTTGTCACGAAGCTCACCCTCGCAGGAGCGTTCGCGCCCCAGCCGCTGCCCGTCACCCTCACGGAGACCTTCGCCGTGAGCGCGCTTCAGTGACCGCTCGCCGGCCCGGCGTGGTCGCCGCCGCGCTTCTGGCCGCGGCGTGCTCACAGGCCTCGTCGCCGGTCGAGCACCCGGCCCCGAAGACGGCGCCGAGACCATCGGGCGGACCCGCCGCCGCACCGAGCGCGGATCCCACGCGCACGCTGATCCTCTACCGTCCGTCGCCGCCGGCACGCTACGCGTTCGAGCGGCGGGACAGCCTCACGCTGGAGCTACCCGGCGGGGCCACCCAGGTGCAGCAGTCCAGCAGGACCGCATACCTCACGGTCACGATCGCCGATGCCCCAGGCGCCTATCACACCACCATCCGGCTCGATTCCCTCCGGCAGGACGTCGGGGGCACGGTGGCCGCGGACTCGGTCTTGAGGGCGGAGGGGACCAGCTGGACGGCGTCCCTCACCTCACAGGGCAGGCTGACGGCGCTCAAGGCCGACCGAGCGTCGGCTGTGGCTGACCAGGTCGAGGTGGGTCTACCGGCGCTGTTCCCGGTGCTTCCCCCTGCGGGTATCGGGGAAGGAACCCAATGGATCGACACGACGGAACGTACGCTCAAGGCGGACGCGTTCGACGTACGCGAGCGGTCGGTCACCAGCTACGAGGTCCAGAAGCACGACGGTGCGGTGTACACGATCGCGGCGGCGACGGTCTTTCAGCGCACCGGCACCGGGGGACAGGCGGCCCAGCCGATGGAGATGGCCTCGGCGGGGACGCGCCAGGCCGTGTACCGTTTCTCCCGGGATGCGGGCGTGCTGGAGGCGGAGGGAGCGGATTCAGCGGAGATGACGATCACGGTGCCGGCGGTGGGCCAGAGCGTGCCGGTTCACCAGCGGGCGAGCTGGAAAGCGGTGAGAAGGTGAGAAGGGAGAAGCGAGAAGGGGACTCCGCTTACCGAGGGGTCCCCTTCTTACTTCTCACCTCTCACCTTCTCACTGCCTTTAGTCCACCAGCCTCAGCGGCATCACCAGGGTCAGGAAGCTCGCCGGATCGTCCCACCCCACTGGCTCGCAGGTCGCCGCGCGCTCGGGCGCCTTGAACGTGAGCCGTACCTCGTCGGTGGGGATGTACTTGAGGATCTCGAGCAGGTACGCCGCGTTGAAGCCGATCTCGAGCGGATCGCCGTCGTAGGTGACGGTGACCTCTTCCTGGGCCTCACCCAGGTCGGGGGTCTGGACCGACAGCTTGCAGGACCCGCTCGCGAACGCCATGCGGATACGGTGTGTCTGGTCGCTGGCAACGATGCTCATGCGGCGGAGCGCCGCGGTGATCGCCGCCTTGTCGGCCGTCGCCGCCTTGTCATTCTCCCGCGGGATGACCTGCTCGTAGTTCGGGTAGGGCCCTTCGATCAGCCTGGTGAACACCTGCGTAGTAGCTGACCGGAAGCCGAGGTGGTTCTCACTCCGGGCGATCTCGATGTCGTCCTCTGGCCGGAAGAGGCGGCGGATCTGCTCGAGCGCCTTCGGGGGCACGATCAGGTCGGCCTGGCCGGCGCCGGTACCGGCGGTCGTCGGAACGTCCATCCGGGCCAGCCGGTGCCCGTTGGTCGCTACCATCCGCATCTTCTCAGGCCGGAGCTCCCAAAGTACTCCGTTCAGGATCGGCCGGCTCTCTTCGGTGCTGGCAGCGAACGCCACATGCGCGATGAGCTTCTGGAGATCCTTGGCCGAGGCGCGCCATCCGCCCTCGAACTTCACGGCCGGGAAAGCCGGGAACTCTTCCCGGGGCAGACCAAGGAGCCGGAACTTCGAGCGACCACACTCGATGGTCACCCGTTGCTCCCCGCTCGCGACCAGCCGGATCGGCGCGCTGGGGAGCTCTCGTGCGATCTCGACGAGCTTGCGCGCCGGGAGCGTGATAGCTCCTTCCTGATCCACCGAAGCCGGGACGCCGGTGCTCACGGCGATATCCAGGTCCGTGCCGGAAAGGCGGAGCCCGTCGCGGGTCGCCTCCAGCAGGATGTTGGACAAGACGGGGAGGGTCGTCTTGGTCGGCACGCTGGCCGCGACAGCGACGAGTCCTTCCTGGAGTTGGTCCCGCGTGATCGTGAGCTTCATCGCTCCTCGGAAGCGCTAAGAAGTACTACTTCTGTAACAATAAGAAATACTAGTAGCAGTAGTAGAGGGTCTGGACATGTGGAGCGGCGTGCGATCCTTCGCTCCGCTCGGCGCTTACGCGGTTATGCGGCTGTCGATCCGCTGTGAACGATGCGGAGAGACTGCCCAGCTTTCCCGCGTCCTCCAGACAGCCCACACTTTCCCCACCCACACGGGGATTACTCTGCGCACAACTCCTGTCGGGCGTATTCGATCTTCTCGCGGAAGGACCGGTCGCGCGACATCTGGCGCTGCACCTTGTCCACGCTGTGGATGACCGTGGAGTGATCGCGGCCGCCGAATGCCTGGCCGATCTCGACCAGCTGCATCTGGAGCAGATCGCGGGCGAG
>JBGPPG010000200.1:0-3727 GCA_041488455.1 Gemmatimonadota bacterium | reverse complement strand
GGAGCCGCTCGTGGCTCACGCTGAACGGGTAGAGCGGCTGACTGGCGAGAGCGAGTACCGCGGCGGCGGCGAGCAGCACGGCTCAATGATACCCCGGACCCGTCGCGACCGCCGCCCCGGGGCCGGGACCGCGCGGTCAGCTGCCCGGCGGCTCGCTCAGGACGGGCTGGGTTGTCGGAGGCATGGCCTCGCTCTCCGCCGCCTCGAGGCGAGCGGCCCGGGAGGCGACGGTATCGAGGTCGCCGCCCAGCGCATCCATCCGGTTCTGGAACTGGCAGTCGATGATCAGCAAGCCGATCACGTACGCCGCCAGGTTCACGCCGAAGATGATCGTGAACAGCGTGGGCCAGGGCACCCAGGCCCCGAAATAGAGCACGACCCGCTTGAACCCCGGGTCGAGCCCCGACCGGTCGCACACCGTGGTGAGCAGGAGCACCGCCGTGATCGCAAGCAGGGCGTGCATCGTCGGCACGAGCCCGGCCACGGCGAACGCGAGGAAGATCAGGCTTTCCGACGCCCGATCGAGCAGGGTGTCGAGCCGGTGGCCCTGGTCCGACGACAGCTCGTAGGAGCGTGCCACGGCACCGTCGATGCCGTCGAGGACCTGGCCCGCGGCCATGAGCGCGAGTCCCAGGGGCACTCTGCCGGCCGCGATCGCGCCCGCCGCGGCGGCGCTGGCCCAGAACGAGGCCCAGGTGATCTGCGCCGGCGACAGTCCGAGCCCCTCGTGGAGCAAGCGGACCAGGGGGCGGACGATCCGGTCGGCGATCCGCTTCAACGGCGGGCCCACCAGAGCGCCACATTCGCCACCAGCAGAATCGTGAAGAGCACGGCTTCCTTCACCTTGTCGGGCACGTGCACGAGCCAGCCGCGCGTCACCCAGCGGGAATACGGGTAGAACGGCATCTTCTCGAAGCTCACGGAATAGTCCATGAGCAGGTGGATCGCGTAGAAGAGGAGGGGGACCGCCGTGCCCAGCCACAGACAGAGCGGCGCGATCCAGAGGAATCCGACCGGCTCCTGGAGCGACGAGCGCCAGTAATAGCCGCGCTTGTCTCTGAGGCCCACGGCCCGGAGGTAATACGGTGCCTTGACGACGTGATCGACGTCCACGGCGACGCCGAACCCATACGCCAGGACGGCCTCTCGGCCCTCCAAGCCCAGCGCCTGGACGCCGAGCGTGGTCGCGAGGAAGTGAGTGAAGACGGTCATGCGGCCGGTTTCACCGGGGCGCTGGTCATCGGAGTGGTCTCGTTGGTCCGGTGGCGGGTGAGAGCCAGAAGCCCCAGACCGCCCGCGATCCAGAGCAGGTCGCGGGCCCGGCTCACGATGGCCGTGTAGACGCCCGCGCTGGGATCGAGCCCGGCTAGAGCGAAGAGGGCGTAGAGCGACCCCTCCTTCGTCCCAAGCTCGTAGGGGACGAAGAACAACGCGTTCTGCGCCAGCGACGAGAGCCCGCCGATCAGGAACGCCTGCGCGAACGTGATCTCGATGCCCACGCCGTAGCAGATGAGCCAATACTCCACCATCCACAGTGTGCGGCTCGTGTACTCGAGCGCGAGCGCGAGCCAGAAGCGGGTGGGGGACGTGTGATAGAAATCGGTGATCTGCCGGTCCATCTCGGCCAACGCCTCGCGCCGGGGCTCGAGCGAGCGGGCGAGGCGGCCGAGCAGGGGGAGCCGGTGGAGCAGATCAAGCGTTCGTTGGAGGCCACCTCGCTGGTGCCCGGTCAGGACGATACCGGCGAGCAAGGAGACGACTCCCAGGGCCAGGCCGATCGGCGCCAGAACGGCGGCCGTGTGCGGCAGCATGGCGACGCCGAGGAGCAGGGCCGTGAGCCAGACGAGAAGCAGCGCGAGCGAGTGCAGCATCTTGTGCAGCACGACGGAGGTCGCGGCGCGCCGCCGGCCGAGCCACGAGGCCAGCGCTGCGATGCGATAGGGCTCGCCCCCTGCGTTGACCATCGGCGTCACGAAGTTGAGCGAGAAGCCGGAGACGGTCATCGCGTACGTCCGCCAGAAGCCCGGCCGGGCCGAGCCGACGCCCATGGTAAGCCGCCACGCGGCCGTGTTGCAGAGGTAGGCCACGCCGTAGAGCAGCACGATCGGCCCGAACAGCCAGCCGACAGCCGAGGCGTTGGCGATGATCTGGGCCACGCCGATGCGGTGCACCAGGGCGGCGAAGAGCGCCGCGCCCGCGGCGAGCAGCACCAGCTGGATCCGCCGGCTCATGCGGCGCCCACCAGCGCGCCCCGCTTGGCCGGCCCTGACGCATAGGCCGCATTGAGCACGTCCGCGACGCGCGCGATGTCGTTCAGGGGCTCCGGGTCGCTCGTATCCATCGCGTCGGCGAACGCCCCGAACAGGTCGGCGAACCAGGCAGCGTACGCCTCCTTCTGGAGCTCGGCCGAGTGGTCGAACGTCTCCGTGGTCCCGTCCCGCTCCAGCGTGAGCAGGCCGCCACTCCACTCGATCGTGCCGCGCTCGCCGATGAACCGAATGCGGTTTTCCCGCCGGTGGGCCGCCCAGGTCAGGAACATCTTCGCCATGCGCCCGGGGAACTCGAAGAGCAGGTGCGCGGTGTCCTCGACGTCATAGCCGGCGTGGCGCAACCGCCCCGCCCATGCCTGCACGGAGGACGGGGGCCCGGCCGCGTCCAGCAGCTGGTAGATGAGGTGCGTGCCGTGATCGAGCAGAACACCGCCGCGGGCATCGGCGGCGCGACCCCGCCAGGGGGTGGCGGTGCGGCCGGCGCCGGGGTCCGCCATGAGCCGGTACACGTCGAACTCCGCGAGGTACCAGCGACCGATCGCCTCCTCGTCAAGCCAACGACGGACCTTCCGCCACACCGGATTGAACCGGTATTGGTGGCACGGCATGACGACCCGGTGCGCCGCCTGGGCAGCGCAGCGAATCCGCTCGGCCTCTTCCGGCCGCACCGCCACCGGCTTTTCGCACAGCACGTGCAATCCGTGCTCCAGCGCCCAGAGCGTGAGGCCAAGATGCGAGGCGGTCGGTGTGCAGATGTCCACGAAGTCCACGTCGAGGCCGGCCAGTCCCGAGAGATCGGGAAACAGCGGGATGCCGGGGAGCGGGACTACGCCGGGGGCGGCGTCCACGGCGGCCACGATCTCGAGGCGCGAGGCCGCCGGCAGGCGGAGGGCCGGCAGGTGGGACTGATGGGCAATGCCCCCCAACCCGACGATGGCGCCGCGATAGCGGCGCTCAGGCGATGCGGGCTCGGGCATGCTGAGGGGCGGGCGCCGCCACGACGCGGAGCATTGCGCGGGCCGTGCGCTCCTGCCCGAGCACGAGTCCGAGCAGGATCAGGTTGAGCGGACCGACCGTGAGCCAGAAGAAACCGATGGGCCAGCCGGGCACGACGGTCAACGCCAGCAGCAGGAAGCGCATGTTCTGTCCGATCCATGCGCACTGGACGACGCGGGTGGCGGTCCGCCCGCGGTACTCGGCGCGGAATCGGTCGGTCACTGCCGCGCCCGCCGCGCGCACCAGCTCGACGGTTCGCGGAAAGAGCCATGCCTGGCGGCGGACGTAGTCCCGATACAGCAGGGTCCCGATCCGCTGGAGCCAGGTGTGGGCCTCGGCGCCGCTCGCGGTCTCGGGCAGGTCCAGCTCGCTGCCGCTGCCGGCGCCCAGATAGAGGTACGCCTGCCGCATGAAATCAACGGCCGCGCTCTGGAACGAGTGGCTGACGCCGGCTGCCAGGG
>JBGPPG010000199.1:0-3740 GCA_041488455.1 Gemmatimonadota bacterium | reverse complement strand
CGTAGTTGCCCCCCGAGCCCACCGCGAGGATGCCGTCGTCCGACTCGATCAATTCGCCCGAGCCGCTCAGGAGATAGCTGTGCTCCAGGTCGGCGACGACGAGCAGCGCCTCGAGGCGCCGGAGCACGCGGTCGCTGCGCCAGTCCTTGGCCAGCTCCACCGCCGCCCGCGGGAGGTTGCCAGGGAAGCGGTCGAGCTTCTCCTCGAATTTCTCGTACAGCGTGAGCGCGTCGGCAACGGAGCCCGCGAACCCCGCCAGTACCTTCCCGCCCTTGAGCGTCCGGACCTTCACCGACCGCGCCTTCATCACCGTATCGCCGATGCTCACCTGCCCGTCGCCGCCAAGGGCGACGCGGCCGTTCTTCCTTACCGCCAATATGGTCGTGCCGTGGTGGGTCATGGTGCCTCGACGTCAGGCGCGGGGATGCGCTTTGTGGTACACCTGCTTCAGCCGCTCTACGCTCGTGTGAGTGTAGATCTGGGTCGTGCTCAGCGAGGCGTGGCCCAGCAGCTCCTGCACCGCCCGCAGATCCGCGCCGGCGTCGAGCAAATGGGTCGCGAACGTGTGGCGCAGCGAGTGCACCCGGAGTCCGTCGCCACCCACGGCGTCGAACATCCGGTGCATGAGTCGCTGGATGCTTCGCGCCGGAAGCCGCCGGCCTCGTACGCTCACGAAGATCGCCCGGCGATCGGCCGCCGTCGGTCCAGCCACCCCTTCCCGGAGCCGAAGATAGCGCCGAAGCGCGCCCACCGCCCGGGATCCGACG
The DNA here is from genome assembly GCA_041488455.1 of Gemmatimonadota bacterium. Taxonomy (GTDB): domain Bacteria; phylum Gemmatimonadota; class Gemmatimonadetes; order Gemmatimonadales; family GWC2-71-9; genus DASQPE01. The sequence continues at coordinate 2,973 of JBGPPG010000199.1, read as the reverse complement.
GGCACGATCCGCTCCTTCCGGCCCTTCCCCCGCAACTTGGCCTGATCGGACAACAGATCGACGTCCTCTAGGCTCAGCCCGGCCAGCTCCGAGAGGCGCATGCCGGTCGAGTAGAACAGCTCGAGCATCGCCAGGTCGCGGGCTGCCAGGAAACCGCCCTGGCCCGCCCGTTCCTCCGCCCAGGCGAAGAGCGCGTCGGTCGTCCCGCGATCGAGGTAGGTCGGCAAGCGCTTGTCGAGCTTCGGCACGCGGGTGCCCCGGGCGCCGGTTGCGGCGAGCCCATGATGCGTCTGGAGATAGCGGTAGAGGCTGCGCACGGCGGACAGCGCGCGTGCCGCCGACCGCTTCGACAAGCCCCGGCGCTGCAGCTCGCCCAAGAAACTCCGGAAGCCGGTCCGATCGACAGTATCCCAGCGCCAGCGGCCCTCGTAGTGCCGGTCGCAGAACGTACAGAACGACACGAGGTCACGTCCGTACGCCTTCACCGTGTGCGGCGACTGGTTCTTCTCCTTTTCGAGATGGAGAAGAAACTCCGCGACGTCGGCGATCGCCGGAGACACGCTGGTCTTCGTCACAGCGCGGCCGCCCAGCTCCCGAAGTCAGCGAGCGCACGTTCTACCAAGAGCTGCTTCTTGCGCTCTTTCGACACCCGGCCGTCCTCGAGCGGCTCCAGCAGGCCGAAGTTCGCGTTCATCGGCTGGAAGTGCCGCGGGTCGGCCTCGGCGAGATAGCGATAGAGACCGCCGAGCATCGTCGTGGGCGGCGGCACGGCCGGGGGCAGACCCCTGAGCCTCCGGTCGAGATTGATCCCGGCGAGCAGTCCGGTACCCAGCGACTCGGTGTACCCCTCGACGCCGGTCATCTGCCCGGCGAGGAAGACGAGCGGGTCGTCCCTGAGCGTGAGCGCCGGGGCGAGGCTGGCGGGGCTGTTCACGTACGAATTGCGGTGGATGCTCCCATAGCGCAGGTACTCGGCCGAGCCGAGCCCCGGGATCATCGAGAAGACGCGCTGCTGCTCCGGAATCCGGAGTCGGGTCTGAAATCCTACCAGGCTCCACATCTGCCCGGCGCGATCCTCCCGGCGGAGCTGCACCACCGCATGGGGGATGCGCCCGGACGTGGGATCGGGCAGGCCGACCGGCTTCATCGGTCCGAAGCGGAGCGTCTCCGGCCCCCGGCGCGCCATTTCCTCGATCGGGAGGCAGCCCTCGAAGTACGGAACCTGATCGAACTCGTGGGCGGTGAACTGATCCGCGTCCCTCACCGCGTCGATGAAGGCCCCGTACTGAGCCGCGTCCATGGGCGCATTGAGGTAATCGTCGCCGCCGCCCTTCCCGTAGCGGGAGAGAGCGTACAGGCACGACCTGTCGAGCGAGTCGTCCGCCACTACCGGCGCGATGGCGTCGTAAAACGAGAGCGCCCCGGTGCCGAGTCGGGCGGAGAGCGCCCTGGCCAGGCGGTCGGAGGTGAGCGGTCCGGTCGCGATCACCGAGGGAGAAGGAATTTCGTCCACCTCGCGCCGAACGACCGTCACGCGAGGGTGCCCGCTCACCCGGTCGTGCACGGCGCGGGAGAAGAGCTCGCGATCCACGGCCAGGGCCGCGCCGCCGGGGACGCGCGCCTCGTCGGCGCACTGAAGCAACAGGCTCCCCAGGCAGCGCAGCTCAGCCTTGAGGAGCCCGTGGGCGTTGGACAGCTCGACCGACTTGAAGGTGTTGCTGCAGACCAGCTCGGCCAGGCGGTCGGTGCGGTGCGCCGGCGTCGCCACCACCGGCCGCATTTCGCACAACGTCACGTCCGCCCCCCGCTCGGCCAGGGCCCAGGCCGCCTCGCAGCCCGCAAGCCCACCGCCGACGACCGTGACGATCACGTCAGAGCCATCTCCTCCGGCTCGACCGCTACGATGCGATGCCCGCACTTGAGGCACGTACGAACCTCGCCCTCGGCCTTGCTGATCTTGCGCTCGAGGCCGATCCACTTACAGGCGGGACACTCCTCCGCGACCGGCCGGTTCCAGGTGGAGAAGTCGCAGGCGGGATAGCGCATGCAGCCCCAGAACGACTTGCCGCGCTTGGTCCGGCGCTCCGCCAGCTCGCCCTCGAGACACTTGGGGCACTTGATCCCCAGCGAAATGGACCGGCGGCCCTTGCACTCCGGGTACCGGGTGCAGGCGAGGAACTCGCCGAATCGCCCGGTCCGGATGACCATCGGCGCGTCGCAGAGCTGGCACTTCTCGTCTGTCGGCCGGTCGGGGACTTTGTCCTTCTTCAGCGACTTGGCGTAGTCGCAGGTTTCCTTGTAGTGCACGCAGGCGAGGTAGGGCCCGAACCGGCCGGTCCGGAGCTCGACCTGCGCGCCGCACTTGGGGCAGCGCTCGGCCGCGAGCTTCTCCGGCGACAGCCCGTGGGCCTCCGCCACCAGCTTGTTGATGTCCACGGCCTCGAGCGCCCGGGTGAACGGTCCGTAGAAATCCTGGAGCACGCGCTGCCAGCCGAGCTCTCCCTCCTCGATCTTGTCGAGCTCCTCCTCCATCTCGGCGGTGAAGCCGACGTCGAAGATGTCGGGGAACTTGCTGACCATGACCTGCTCGACCGTCTCGCCCAGCGGAGTCGGGAAGAAGCGCCGGCTGTCGAGGCGGACGTATTCCCGCGCAGTGAGCGTCGAGATGATGGCGCTGTACGTAGACGGCCGGCCGATGCCGAGCCGCTCGAGCTCCTTGACGAGGCTCGCCTCGGAGAAGCGCGGGGGCGGCTCGGTGAAGTGCTGGCTGGGCACGATCTCGCGCACGTCCACCCGGTCGCCCTGCTCGAGCGGCGGAATGGGCGGGAGATCGTCCATCGTCTTCCCCTCTTCGGCCTCGTGACCCTCGATGTAGAGCGTGTGATACCCGTCGAAGATCATGACCGAGCCGGTGGCCCGGAACAGGTATCGGCCGAGATCGAAGTCCACCACGGTCACGTCGTACACGGCCGG
>JBGPPG010000198.1:0-3753 GCA_041488455.1 Gemmatimonadota bacterium | reverse complement strand
GCCATCCGCGGCTCAGGGCGAGCGCAGCCCAGCCGCGCCCACGATGGCCCGCACCGATCACGGCAACCCGCGCTCGGTCCCGCTCGTCGTGCATGACGTCCTTTCGAGTGACTTCAGGAATTGGTGTAGGATAATAGGAAAGCCCCTCTCACGCCCTGGGTACCACCCCCGTCATGATCAAACCCGCCGCAAGCCTCGGGCTGCTGGTCCTCGCTTGTGTCTTCGCAGCTCAGCGCCTGGGCGCCCAGTTCCCGCGCATCGCGGTCGAGCGCCGGCTGGCACGGGAGCTCGACCTTCGGGTGGGGGACACGCTCCGGGTCGGTCGGGCGCCGGACTCCCTCCACGCCCGCGCGGTCGTTACGGCGATCTACGAGCCGAAGCCCGATCCGGCTGGAGTGCTCCACCCCGACCGCTACGTGCGGCTCCACCTGCCCGATCTCGCGGCCCTGCTCGGCACGCCTGATCGGGTGGACCGTTTTGGCCTGGCGCTCGTTCCCGGGACGGATCCTGCCCGTGCCGCCGATTCGCTCAACCGGACCGCGTTCGGCTTCCGGGCGTTTCCCTCCCGAACGATCGCGGCTGAGTCGTCGCAGACCTTCCTCGTCGTGAGCCGCTTTCACCGCGCGATCGGCGTCATCACGATCGTGGCGGGAGCGGTCTTTCTCCTCTGCATCATGCTGCTCAAGGTCGAGGAGCGCCGTCTCGACGCGGCCGTGATGCGGTTCGTCGGCGTGCGGCGGCGAACGATCTTCGCGGCGCTGTTGCTCGAGGCCTGTCTGATCGCGGGCTTGGGCTCGGTACTCGGCACCGCGCTCGCCTTGGCGGCGGGTGCCGCGACCAACGTGTACTACCAGCGCCTGTTCGACACGGGCCTGGTCTTCTCACTGGTGACGCCGGGCATCGTCGGTTTCAGCGTTGCGCTCTCGCTCTCCCTCGGTCTGGGTGCGGGCGCGCTCGCGGCCTGGCGGCTCGTGCGCACATCGCCGACGGTGCTCTGGGGCCGCGGCTGATGGCGCTCGCATGGGCCCTCCGGAATCTCGGACGCCACCCGCTGCGCACGGCGCTGTCGCTCGCGGGCATCGCCGTCGCGTCGGCCATGCTGCTCGACATGGTGATGCTGAGCGGCGGGATCGAGCGCTCCTTCGAGCGGCTGCTCCTCGGCCGGGGCTTCCAGATCCGGCTCAGCCCCAAGGGAACGCTGCCCTTCGACGCCGAAGCCACGATCGCAGGCGCGGACCGGATACTGGCCGAGGTGCGCGCCGACCCGGATATCGCCGCCGCGGGTCCGGTGCTGGGCGGCGCCTTGTACGCCCGGACACCGGACTCGCTGGCGACGCTCTTCGGCTACGGCATCGATCCGTCCGTGCAGTCGCTCTACCAGCTCGTGAGCGGCAATGACCTCGCCCGCGGCGACACTATGGGCGTCCTGCTGAGCGCCCCGGCAGCCGCTCGGCTGGCTGCGGTGCCCGGTGACACGGTACGGATCGTCGGCCAGCTCGACCCGGGGATCGCGACTGCGGCGGTGGAGCGCCGACTCGTGGTGCGCGGCATGGTCCGCTGGCTCTACGACTATCGGGGCCAGCCATCCGTCGGCGTGCTGCTGCCCGTGATGCAGCGGCTCGCGGGAGCACCGGATCGCGTGTCCATCATGGTCGTGAAGGTGCGGGACCGAGCCGCGGTACCGGCCGTAGTCACTCGTCTGCGCGCCGCCCAGCCCCGGCTCGAGGTCAACAGCGTGGCCCAGCTGGTGGCGCACTTCCGCGAGCGCCTGGTCTACTTCCGCCAGCTCTCCTACATCCTCGGGACGGTGAGCCTGATCGTCACGGTGCTCCTGATCGCGACGCTGCTCACGATCACGGTGAGCGAGCGGCTCGGCGAGATCGCGACCCTCCGCGCGGTAGGTGTGCAGCGCGCCCGGATCGTTCGCCAGGTCCTCGCGGAGGGCATCGCCCTCACGCTCATCGGGAGCGCGCTCGGCGTCGCGCTCGGCGTGGTCACGGCTCGCTACCTGGACGCGATCCTCACGAGCTTCCCGGGACTCCCGGCAGCTTTGTCGTTCTTCGTGCCCGAGCCGCGGGCTCTCGGGACGGCGGGCGCGATCCTGCTCCTCGCGGGCTCGCTGGCCGGGCTCTACCCCGCGTGGCTTGCGGCCCGGGCGCCGATCGCGGCAACCCTCCGCGCGGAGGCGACGTGAGCCTCCTCGTCGCCCGGGAGCTCCGGAAGGACTACCCCATGGCGGCCGAGCAGGTGCACGCGCTCAAGGGCGTGAGCCTGGAGATACGGCGCGGCGAGTACGTCGCGATCGCGGGGCCGTCGGGGTGCGGAAAGTCCACGCTGCTCCATCTGCTCGGCGGAATCGATTCGCCCTCAGCCGGGTGGGTCGAGCTGGAGGGCGTGCGGCTCGGCACGCTCTCCGACCGTGACCTCACCCGGCTCCGGCTCTCCCGGATCGGGTTCGTGTTCCAGCGGTTTCACCTGCTGCCGGTGCTCACGGCGCGGGAGAACGTCGAGCTGCCGATGGCGGAGGCGGGACTGAGCGGCACGGAGCGGCGGGCGCGGGCGCTCGCGCTGCTCGAGTACGTGGGTTTGGGACACCGTGCCGGCCACCGGGCGACCCAGCTTTCGGGCGGAGAGATGCAACGGGTCGCGATCGCCCGCGCGCTGGCCAACCGGCCGGCGCTCGTCCTTGCCGACGAGCCGACGGGTGAGCTGGACGCCGCGACCGGCCAGGAGGTGCTGGATCTCTTTCGTCGCCTCAACGCGGACGGCACCACGCTCGTCGTCGTCACCCACGACGACCGGCTGGCGGGGGAGGCGGGCAGAGTGGTGCACATGCTGGATGGACGGATCGTAGGCGACCCATGATCACGACCCTCGCCTTCCGTCATCTCTGGGTCAAGAAACGCCGCTCCGCGTTCCTCCTCTTCGGCTTCGGGCTGGGGGTGGGCGTGATGATCGTGCTGCTCTCCGTGGGCGAAGCGATGCTGGACCAGTCGCGGGACGTGGCCCTCGTCGGCGGCGGCGAGGTGACGGTGCTCCCGCAGGGCATCGACGTCGAGGCGATGCGGACCGGCGGCGTGAGCGGGATGTTCTTCGGGATCGACCGCGCCCGTTTCGTCTCGCGCCAGCTGCTCGGTGGGCCCCGGCAACGGGCATTCGTTGCCGGCGTGGCGCCCGCAATCGAGGGCAAGCTGCTCTATGTCCGGAAGGAAAAGGGCGGCGCTCCAATCGCGGTCCGGGCTGGCGGTGAAATCCCGAGCAGGGCGGCCGCCGTGGGTGCCGCGCTCGACGTTCGTGACGGTGCATGGGCCGATGACCCCGCCGATTCCGCTTGGATCGCGCCCTCGGCCCAGCAGCTCTATGACGAGCTGGACCGCTTCCATCTTCCCCCGGTGCCCGACTCGACCTGGGGCGAGTGGCAGTACTTCAACGTCGTCGCGGCTCCGGACGAGTGGTGGTACGTGACCCTGCTGGTGGGTGGCGAGGTCCAGGCCGGGCGCTGGGGCGGACAGGTACTCATCACCCGGCGGCGCCCGGACGGGCGCTACCAGCGGTTTGCGGGTAGCGTCGCCTCGGCGCGGGTGACGTTGGACACCGCCGGCGCGGATCTCACGATGGGCGAGAGCACCGTGCGGCAGCGAGACGGCGTGTACCACCTGTCGGCCCGTGCGCCGGGCCCGGAGGGCGAGGCGCGTGTGGACCTCGAGATCCGTCCCCGGGCCGACGCCTACTTCCCGGCGGTCGAGCTCCGGG
>JBGPPG010000197.1:0-3980 GCA_041488455.1 Gemmatimonadota bacterium | reverse complement strand
GGATCGGAAGGCTGGCGGGACGAGCGTAGCGGGAACTGCAGCGCCCCAAGGGCCGCTCACCCCGGCGGAGCGTCCCAAGCGCCCGGCGGAGCCCCCGCGTCGCTCGCGTCGCCTCAGCCCGCCCGCCCGTGATCCGCGTCGGCATCGGCTACGATTCCCACCGCTTCGTGGCCGGCCGCGCCCTCGTGCTCGGCGGCGTCACGGTGCCCCATCCCTTCGGGCTCGCCGGCCACTCCGACGCCGACGCCGTCGCCCACGCGCTCACCGATGCGATCCTGGGTGCGGCCGCCGCGGGCGACATCGGCCGGCTCTTTCCCGATACCGATCCCCGCTGGAAGGACGCGGACTCGATGGAGCTCCTGGGCTCGGCGCATGAGGTCGTGCGCCGCAAGGGCTTGGCGTTCCGGCAGGCGGATCTCACCATCATCACCGAGCAGCCGAAGCTGGCACCCCACCTCGCTGCGATGGCCGAACGGCTCGCCGGGCGGCTCGGCGTGGGTGTCGCCGACATCAGCGTGAAGGCGAAGACCAACGAGGGCATGGGCTTCATCGGCCGAGGCGAGGGTCTGGCGGTGCTTGCGGTGGCAACTCTGGAGGCCAGCTGATCGAATCGGTCCTGGAGTGGCTGGCGGGACTGCCGTCGCCCGCCGTGTACGCGTTCCTCGCACTCATCGCGGCGGTCGAGAACGTGGTCCCCCCCGTCCCGGCCGACCTGGCCGCGCTTCTGGGGGCGTTCCTCTCGCATCGGGGCGTCACCTCGTCGCCCGCGGTCTTCCTGGTCGTCTGGCTCGCCAACGTGGGCGGGGCCTTCGGCGTCTATCTCGCCGCCCGCCGCTACGGGCGCCGACTCTTCACCACGGCAGCGGGCCGGCGGCTTCTCACGCCCGAGGCGATCGGCGCCATCGAGCGCGAGTACCTGCGGTTCGGCCTCGCCGGGATCTTCCTCGCCCGCTTCCTGCCGGGGATCCGCGCCGTGGTTCCGCCGTTCGCGGGCATCGTCAACCTTTCGCCGCTGCGCGCCGGGCTGCCCATCGCCCTCGCTTCCGCCATCTGGTACGGTGGGATCACGATCCTCGGCGCCGAGCTGGGCGCGAACTGGGATCGCATCAGCGTGATCCTGTCCGGGGTCAACCAGACGCTCGGGTGGCTCGCGGTCCTGCTCCTGGTGACGTGGGGCGCCGTGGCCTGGCTGCGCTCGCGGCGGCGCCGGCGGCAGCGGGTGTGGGATGCCGCCACGCGGGCGCTGGGTGAGCCGAAGCCCACGGGTGAGTATGCCACGGTCAACCCGCGGAGCGCGGCCATGCTCGTCGTCGAGCTCGCGTATGCCGACGAGGCGCTCACGACGGAGGACCGCGCACTGATCGAGGAGCATCTGCGCAGCCGTTGGGGACTGGACCCGGCCGAGGCCAAGACGGCGAAGCCGGGTCGTCTGGCGCAGTATCGCGACCGCCTGGTGGAGCGCTTCGGCCGGTCGCAGCGGCTGGCGCTGGTCGAGGGGATGTGGCACGCGGCCTTCAGCGACGGAGCCATCGGCGCGCAGGAAGACCGGGTGATGCGTCGCGCGGGCGAGCTGCTGGGGCTGTCGCCTACCGAGCTCGCCGAGGCACTGCGCCGCTCGCGGACCGGAAGCGGAGCCGGCGGATGACCGCCACGCTCGGAGACATCGACCGCGAGTTCGAGCTGGAGCCCTTCCGCGACTATCTGTCGCTGGAAGCCGGCCACAGCGTCAACACCGTGGACGCCTACCTGCGGGACCTCCGTCGCCTCGGTGAGTTCGTCGTCTCGAAGGGTGTGCGCCGGCCCGCCCAGATCACGCGCACGCATCTGCGAGACTTCGTCTACCTGCTCAAGGACCTGGGGTTGAGCCCGGCCACGATCCGCCGGGAGGTGTCGGCGATCCGCACGTACTTCGGGTTCCTGATCGGGGAAGGACGGCTCGCCGAGGACCCCAGCGACCGCCTGGAGAGCCCGCAGCGCTGGCGCCGGCTGCCCGAGACGCTTTCCGTGGCCGAGGTGGAGGCGCTCCTCGCGGCGCCGCTCGTGGAGGAGCCGCTCGCCTGGCGCGACCGCGCCTTTCTGGAGCTCGCCTACGGCGCGGGCCTCCGGGTGTCCGAGCTCTGCGGGCTCGGGCTCACCGATCTGTTCATGTCGGAGGGGCTGGTGCGGGCGTTCGGCAAGGGGGGAAAGGAGCGGGTCGTCCCGATCGGCCGGGGGGTGATCGGCGCCGTATCGACCTACGTCCACCGGCTCCGTCCCTCTCTCGACCGGGGGAAGGCGGCCGGCCGGCTGCTGCTCAACGCCCGAGGCGAGCCGCTGTCGCGGGTGGGGGCGTGGGGGATCGTGAAGCGATGCGCCCGGCGCGCCGGGATAACCAAGCGCGTGACCCCGCATACGCTGCGGCACTCCTTCGCGACCCATCTCCTGGAGGGGGGCGCCGATCTTCGCGCCGTTCAGGAGATGCTGGGCCACGCCGATCTTTCGACCACCCAGATCTACACCCACGTGGACCGCGAGTATCTTCGCTCGGTCCACAAGCAGTTCCACCCACGCGCCTGAGCATGCGTGGTCGGGGCGTCGCTTCGCTGGGGCTCGCTTGCGCCACGTTGGCCTGCGCCCGCTATACACCCGCGCCGCTCGATCCCGCGGCGACGGCGGAGGCGTATGGCACCCGGCGCCTGGACGCGCCCGATCTCGAAACATGGCTGGCCGCCCACCGCGGGGCGGACAGCGGGTGGACGTCGGCGACCTTGGGGTTGGTGGCGCTCTACTATCACCCCGCGGTCGCGCGGGCGCGGGCAGCCTGGGAGTCGGCCCGCGCAGCCGAGCGCACCGCGGGTGCGCGGCCCCCGCCGGACGTCCAGGGGGAGCTGGGGTACGCCACGTCGAGCGGCGTGTTCGAGTCGCGCTGGCTCGCGACTCTGGGGACCCTCTTCACCGTCGAGCTCGGCGGGAAGCGGGGGGCACGACTGATCGCCGCCCGCGCCCGGACGGCTGTCGCGGAGACGGATCTGGAAGACACCGCGTGGCGTACCGCGCGGGCGGTCCGGGCGGCTGCGGTCGAGCTTGCCGGCGCCGAGGAGCGGCTCGCCGACGCGTCCGCCGGGCTGGCCCGGACCTCCGCGTTTGCCGGGCGGCTCCACCGGCGCTATGAGGAAGGGACGCTCGGACGCTCCGAGCTCGCGGCGGTCGAGGTCGAGGAGGCAGACGCCCGCGCCGGGGCCGGGCGGGAATCGGCGGGCGTCGAGGGCGCCCGGGTGGCGCTCGCCCAGGCCGCCGGCTTGCCGCCGTCGGCGCTCGACGGCCGGCCCGTGGGGCCGGAGCCCGCCCCCGCCTGCGCCGACGGGAGCGATAGTCTTCAAGCGCTGGCCTTGCGCCGGCGGCCCGAGGTGGGCCGGGCGCTGGCGGAGTATGCGGTGGCCGAGGGGGACTTGCGCGTGGCGGTGGCGGGATCGTATCCCGATCTGAGCCTGGGCCCCGGCTATACCTGGGACCAGGGCATCGGACGCTGGTCGCTCCTGTTCGGGGTGCCGCGGCTGCCGATCGGCGGCAACCGGGGACCGATCGCCGAGGGGATCGCCCGGCGGCGGGAAGCGGCGGCGCGGTTCGCGGAGCGGCAGGAGGCGGTGTTGGCGGAAGTGACTGCGGCGGTGGCCGGGTGCCGGCTGGCGCTCGCGGAGGTCGAAGGCGCGGATTCGGTGCGCGCGGCGACCTTGCGCCGCGCCGAGCTGGCCCGCTCCGCGTACCAGCGGGGCGAGATCGGTGTCATCGAGCTCGAGCCGCTTGAGCTTGCGGAGACTCGCGCGCTGCGCGACGTGCACACCGCGCGGCAGCGCCGCGCTGCGGCGGCGCTTGCGGTCGAGACCGCGACCGGCGCGTGGCCGCCCGGGTCGGTAAGCTGGCCGGACCCGCGAGAGCCGGTAAGCACGGAGGAGGGTTTGCGCTGATGCGCTGGGTCGGGCGGGTTGTCGGTCTCGGGGTCG
>JBGPPG010000196.1:0-3995 GCA_041488455.1 Gemmatimonadota bacterium | reverse complement strand
GGCGCACGTGGTCTCGTTCCTCTGCTCGGAAGGGGCCCGCCACATTACAGGCCAGACGATCACCGTGGACGGAGGCCTCTCGCTCGAGTAACGCCGCCGTTCTCTTACGTCCATCCCGTCGTTAGCTTTTCCGCAAAGCTCCCCGGTCCAGTCCCGTCACCACTCGAGCCCATCCCGTGCGCCTCGCCATCGCCGTCGCTCTCACGCTCGTCGTCGGAACCGTGCCGTTCGCGGGTGCCCAGGCGCCGAGCCAGCCGCCGCGCGGTCTCGCCACCGAGGGCCTCGCGGGCGAGCCGGTCGCGCTGCTGCCGCTCACGCTGGTGGTGACCGATCCCGCGGTCCGCGGGGACAGCGCCGTCACCGCCCTGGGCGATCGGCGTCACCTGCTGCTCTGGGCCGACTCGGTGATCGGCGAGGAGTTCGAGAGTCGCGCGCCCGAAGTGAAGTGGGTGTCCGCGCGGCGCCTCCGGCAGATGGCCCATCGGAATCCCGGGATGGTCCCCGATCCGGACCAGATGGGCCAGGCGATCCTGCGGGCGCCCAAGCTGTCGAAGGTTCCCGATCCGCTGCGGGGCTCGCTCCGCAGCCTGACCGCGATCACCGGCGGCCGCTACGCTATGGTGCCCGCGGCGATGGGCCTCTCGCGTGATCCGGGCGGCGGATTCCGGGCCGATCTGTCGCTGGCCCTCGCGGACTCGCGCTCCGGCGTCGTCCTGTGGCGCTCGGCGACCTACGGCTCCGGCGACGCACCCGGCGATGCCGTCGCCGCGGCGATCGCCGCCGTCCTGCCCCCCGCGACCACGGGCCCATGACCTACGACGTGACGCTCATTCCCGGCGACGGCATCGGCCCGGAAATCACCGCGCAGACCGTGAAGGTGCTCGAAGCGACGGGGCTGCGGTTCAAGTGGGACGAGGAGCTCGCCGGCGTGGCCGCGGTGGAGGCGACCGGGACGCCGCTCCCCGACGCCACCGTGGAGAGCATCCGGAAGAACGGCCTCGCGCTCAAAGGTCCGCTGACGACCCCGGTCGGCACCGGGTTCCGCTCGGTGAACGTCGGTCTCCGGAAGGAGTTCGAGCTGTTCGCCAACGTGCGGCCCGCCAAGACCATCGTCCCGGGTGGGCGGTTCAACGACGTGGACATCGTGCTGGTGCGGGAGAACCTGGAGGGTCTCTACATCGGCGTCGAGCACTTTGTGCAGGTGGGCAACGACCCGCGCGCGGTCGGCGAATCGATGGCGATCGTCACGCGGGTGGGTTGCGATCGCATCGTCCGCTACGCGTTCGAGTACGCCCTGCGCCACGGCCGGAAGAAGGTCACCATCGTACACAAGGCCAACATCCTCAAGATGGTGAGCGGCCTGTTCCTGGAAGTGGGGCGCACCGTCGCCGCCGAATACGAGGGACGGGTGGCGGCGAACGACATGATCGTGGATAACTGCGCGATGCAGCTGGTCATGCGGCCGGACCAGTTCGACGTGATGGTTACGACGAACATGTTCGGCGACATTCTGAGCGACGAAGTGTCCGGTCTCGTCGGCGGGCTCGGCCTCGCGCCCGGTGCCAACATCGGCACCAAGGCCGCGATCTTCGAAGCGGTGCATGGCAGCGCCCCGGATATCGCCGGCAAGGGGATCGCGAATCCCTCCGCCCAGATACTCGCCGCCGCGATGATGCTGGACCACATGGGCGAGCTCGACCGGGCGAGGAGGATCCGCGAAGGGGTCGAGCACGTGATCGTCAAGCAGAACCTCCGCACGCGCGACCTCGGCGGGACGGCGAGCACGCGGGAGTTCGGGGATGCCGTTGCTAAGCGGGTTGCCTGAGGTTCCCTGCGCGAAATGCGGACGCCGGGTGCCGGGACTCGCGTGGACCGGGCTCTGTCCCGAATGCCGCTGGGAGCGGGAGGGACGGGCGCGGCGGCTCTCGAGCCGCATCGCGCTCGCCGTGACGGCAGTGCTGGGGCTTTATCTGGTGTTCCGGCTCCCACCCGACCCGACGGCGCGGCTCTACGCCGGGATCTCGGTCGTGGCGACCTATCTGATCGTCCGGCGCATCGTAACCCGTCTGGCCATGGAGTTCCTGCCGCAATGAATGCCACCCTGGCTCTTGCCGCCGCCTGTCTCTCCCTGCTTCCGCCGGCCCGGCTGCCCGCGCAGCAGACCAGCCTTACGATCTACAACGATGGACGGGTCCTGGTCCGGCGCACGCTTGCGACCCCGGTTCCCAAGGGCACCTCGGAGCAGCGGCTCGCCCTGGGTACGCTGGAGCCGGCGACACTCTTCGCGCTCGATTCGGGGGTCACGATTGCGGCCGCATCGTACGACGGCGCCGCCGACGAAGCGAGCGCCATGCGGCGCGCCCTCGGGCAAAGCATCCTCTTCCGGAGCGGCAAGGACACCGTCAGCGCTACGGTCGTGGGCGTGGACCCCGAGCGTTTCCGGCTGGCGGACGGCCGCATCCTGTTCGCTCGGCCCGGCCAGCCGGCACTGCCGGAGGACGTCGTCGTCCTGGAGCCGATCGCGCGTGTGACGCTGCGCAGCGACGCGGCCCGGAAGGAGCTCCGGCTGGGCTACTTCACCGGCGGGGCGGATTGGCAGGCCAGCTACCAGGCCGTGCTGGGCCGCGGCAACGCGCGCGTCACCGGAGCCGCGGTCGTCGGGTCCCAGACCCTCCGGGTCAAGGACGCGGAGATTCAGCTGCTCGCCGGCGCGGTGAGCCGGGCCGTGGCGGCACCCCCGGCCCGGCCGCTGGCCCGGCTGGAAATGCTCAAGGCCGCCGCCCCCGCCGCCGACGAAGCCTCCGAGGAGCGGGTCGGCGAATTCCATCTGTACACGCTCGCCGGGCGGGCCTCGCTGGAGCCCGGCACCACGACGTCGGTGGCGCTCTTCGAGCCGGCGTCGGTCCCGTTCGAGCGGGCGTACGTCGTGCGCGGGCAGCTCCCCTATTTCGGCTTCGTGCCTCAGCAGGGCGATGAGACCGAGGTCCCGGTGGAGGTGAGCTACACGCTCAAGCGCGCGCGGAAGACCGACTTCGGCGACCGGCCGCTGCCGGGCGGCGTCGCCCGCCTCTTCCAGGCCGATAGCGCCGGGCGGCTTCAGCTCGTGGGGGAAGCCGTGGTCCGGCACACCGCGCCGGGCGAGGACGTGCGCATCGCGGCCGGCACGGCGTTCGACCTCACCGCGCGGCGAGTGCAGACGACGTACACCACCCGGCGCGACACAACCAAGGCGGCCGTTGGACGCACGATCGTGACGGCGGACTACACCGTCACGCTTACCAACGCCACCGATTCCACGGCCACGATCGAGGTGCGCGAGGAGCGGGCGGGGGAATGGTCGGTGCTGTCGAGCTCTGTCCCGGCTGAGAAGGTGTCCTCCACCGTGACCCGGTTCCGGGTTCCGGTCCCCGCGCGCGGGCGAGCCGTGCTGAGCTATCGAATCCGCGCCGTCTGGTGACCGACGTCTCGCTGGTTCATCTGTCGGACCTGCACTTCGGCGGCCTCGCGGACCTGACCCAGGTCGAGGCGCTGGAGGCATTCGTGCCGACGCTGGGGGCGAACGCGATCGTGATCTCCGGCGACCTGACGCAGCGCGCCCGGCACGGTGAGTTCCAGCGAGCGCTCGTGTTCGTGCAACGGGTCCGGGAGCACGCGCCCACGCTGGTGATCCCGGGCAACCACGACCTCGAGTGGTGGAAGAGTCCGTTCGGCGTCCGGGGCACGCGGGTGAAGTATGCGAAGTACCGCCACTACTTGGGTGACGTGCGGCCGGTGCTGGAGATCCCGGGCGCGGTGATCGCGGGGGCGCTGAGCAGCTACGGCATCGCGCTCGGATCGCTGACCTGGAACCTGCGCGACGTGGCGGTCAAAGGGCATGTGCCCCGATCGGAGACCAACCGGGTGAAGCGTGTGTTCGCCCGGGCGCCGGCGGACGCCGCGCGAGTGCTGGTGATTCACCACAACATTCTTCCGGGCGCGCTCTCCCGGCGGATGGG
>JBGPPG010000195.1:0-4109 GCA_041488455.1 Gemmatimonadota bacterium | reverse complement strand
TTGCAGTACGCTTTCATCATCGAGGCGACGCGCGGCTTGTACTTCGCGATGATGCCGAGGTTGCGGGTAGCCACCTCGGGGTTGGCGCTCTGGCCGGCCGTGAGCGACTTCTCAGCCTCCTCGAGAAGACCGCTCTCCTGCTTGGCCAGCTCACAGGACTTCTGCTTTTCGGCCTGCGGGTCTACCTGCGGGACCTGCAGCAGGGTCGCGAGCCCGAGGAGGTAGTTCGCCGCCGGATAGACCTTGCCCTGCGGATTCGCGTAGCTCACTGCCGAGCGCAGCAGGTCGGCCGCCGCCGTATAGTCGGGCGGCGTGTCCTGGAGCAGCGGCGCGGCGGCCTGGTAGAGCAGCGCGGCCACGTTTTCCTTGGCCGTCGCGTCCCCCTTCTGGGCAGCGAGCTGGATGAGCGGCAAGGCGTCCTTCGGCCGCTTGGCGGTGATGAGGGCCTGCGCCGCTTCCAGCGCGGGCGACACGTCGCTGGGGTTCGCCGCAATCAAGCGCTGCGCCACCGCGGCGCTGCTGTCGAGCTGGCCGCTCAACGCGTACGCCTTCGCCAGCGACTGGAGCAGGGTCACGTTGTTCGGGTACCGCTTGGTGGCCACCTTGGCCCACTTGAGCAGCCGGGCCGTGTCCGGCTGCTGTCGCGCCGCCACCGTGATCTTGGTGAAGAACAGCGTATCGGCCTTGGTCGAGTCGATTGCGTACCCCTGCTCCAGCGCGTCGATCGCGCACTTGAAATCGCTGAGGAAGAGGCAGGCATTGCTCTTCAGGTCGTAGAAGTCGGGATTGTAGGGATCGTTCTTGATACCCGAGTCCGCGATCTCCTTGGCGATGTCGGGCTTGTTGGCGTTGAGGAAGTACTTGAACGCCTGCTCGCGCAGCTTCTGGTTGGTCGGCGCCACGACGAGCAGCTGCCGGAACGTTGCCAGCACGTTGGCCGTGTCGTTCTGGGCCTGGTACTGCTCCGCCAGGTTGGACCAGGCCGCGAGGCTGAACGGATCGCTCTTGGCCGCGGCCTGGAAATGCTTGATCGCGTCCTTGGTGTCCTTCTTCCCGAGCGAAATCTGCGCGAGGCAGTACTCCGCGAGGCCGTTGCCGGCATACACCTTCAGCGCCTTGTTAGCGGATTCCGCCGCCTTGTCCGGCTTCGCGGAGCGCTGGTCGATGCAGGCCTTCGCGTCCGGCAGCGACTTGTAGGCCGGCTCCAGCCGGTCGGCCACCCGCCCGCCGAGATCCGTCAGCGTGAGACCCTCCTGAGGCACGGTCACGACGCTCCCGGCCTCGTCGTTCACGCCCGCGAGCCGTCCCTGGGCCGTGTACTGGTTGCCGCTCCTGGTCAGCGTGGAGGTGACCAGCACCTTGGCCTGGACGCTCTTGGCGAGCGTCGTCGCGAGCGTCGGGCTCAGGATCGCATTGGCGGGGTAGCCGTACTGTCTCAGCGCTTCATTCATTTGATCCTGAGTCAGCACGTTGTACTCGCCGTCGGTGATCTTCGCCATCTTGTCCCGGAGGCCCGCCCCGACCTGGACGGCCGCGGCGGAATCCGCGCTCGCCGTGACGTAGGCGTTCGCGACCATGAGTCGCGGCAGGGCGGCGACCTGCTGCTCCCGCGGTCTGCGCGGGACCTGTGCCCCGAGGGGCGCAACGAGCACCGTGCCCAGCACGGCGAGAACGCTCAAACGAACCAGGGACATGCACGACCTCCGCAACGGGGTCCGACCCACGGGTCTCAAACCTGTCCGCGCGCCCCGCGCGGAAACGCCATGGGCGAAGAGGGATTCGAACCCCCGACTTCCTGCGTGTAAGGCAGGCGCTCTGAACCAGCTGAGCTATTCGCCCCGCTCGCGTGCTGCGCCCACTCGGTCCTGGCGTCCCGATGCACGGAGCGTGCCGAGTGGGCGCCGAGAGTTACAGCGCGATGCCGACGGGAAAGAGAACGCAGTAGCCGAGCACGAGCAGCGCCGCCGCCACAGTAGGGCTGCCGGCCTGCAGGACGACGTAGCCGGCGACCACGGTGAGGAGCGCGGCGCCAAGGAGGAGGATGTTCCGTCGTCCGAGGGGTGTCCGCCGACCAGTCTCACGGGTCCCGGGATTGGGCATAGACATGGAGGCTATCACCCCGTCGGGGGCCGGTCAAGCGGAGATTGATCCCCCGCGTCCTCCGGCACCACCCAGCCGACGTCGAGTGCTGCCCGGCGGACGCGGTCCGACCGGCGGCGACGCCACCTGAGGACGATCAATCCCCCGGCGGCCAGTGCCCAGACCCCACCCGCTGCCAGCCAAGTCACGATGGTGTAACGGGTGCGGACGGCGCGGCGCCACTCGTCCTCGAATCGGGCCAAGGAGAGCCCGGTCGTTTCCCGCACCGCGAGGTCGAAATCCTCGCCCGCGGCCAGACGGCCGAGCAGCGGATCCAGGCGGCCCTCGGGATTCCGGCGCGCCAGCTCGAGCACCGCCGACATGGCCAGGGCGTAGGCCGCGTCCGCCGCGGCGGCCGAGCCGCGAAGCGCGCCGTCCAGCTGATCGAAGTCCGGCACCGCGCCACGCGCCACCGCCAGGTTCAGCTCGAGGCCGCCGAGCCGCTCCCACTCCCCCGCCGCCCACGCCGCATACCCTTCATCGAACCAGAGCGGAACCCGCACCGGGACGCTGGCGTGGAGCGCCAGATGGGCGAGCTCGTGCCGGAGCGTGCGGCGCAGGTCACCCGCGTCGGCGCGGAGCAGGATGGTACGAGCGGAGGGCAGCGCGAGCCCGGCGCCCCACGAAGGGGCGCGTCCACGCATCACCGAATCGAGGCGGGCCTGATCGGGCACGACGATCAGCGTGAGGCTGTCGGGCGCGAGCGACCCGAGACCCGGCCACTCGGCCGGGCGGCCGGCCTCGCGAGCGAGGGCCACCGCGAGATCCGCCTGCGCCGGCCAGGCCACCGCCGTCACCGGCCCGACCTGGACGGCCCGCGGGCCGGGCTCCGGCCGCTGGACCAGCAGGAAGAAAGGAAGGAAGAGACCGCGGAGAGAAACGCGAAGCGTGCCGCCCTACCCGTCCACCAGATTGCGGGGGATCTCGCCGCCGCTCGCCGCCAGGTCGAGCATGTCCCGGCACCGCTTGGCCCACGGGTTGAACTTGTTGGCCTTGATCCCGTCGGTCCACGCCTGGGCGGCGCCTTCCTTGTCTCCCGCGAACCAGCGGACGCGCCCCAGCTCGAACCACGCTTCGACCAGATTAGGCCCCAGCGCGAGCGTCTTCTGGAGGAACGTCTGCGCGTCCTCGTACATCTCGCGTTCCAGGTACACGAGCCCGAGGTAGTAGTGGGCGTACAGGGTGGCCTTGCGGTCGTTGTCCAGCCGGATCGCCTTGGACAGATGCTCGATGGCTTCCCCGAAGATCCGCTTCTTCAGGCAGATATAGCCCACGTTGATGCGGGCGAGCGCGTTGGCGGGCTCCTTCATCAACACCTTGGAGAACGTGCCTAGCGCCTCGTCGTACTGCTCGCTCAGCATCTGGGCCCAGCCGAGCAGCGAGAGCGCCTGGGTGGCACCGGGTGAGCGCGCGAGGGCGTTCTCCAGGGCCTGGATGGCCCCGGCGTAGTCGCCGAGGGAGATGAGGCTCCATCCCTTCTCGATGTAGGTGGACGCGTTGAGATGATCGGCCTGGACCGCCGGACGTGCCCCGGTGAACTGGGGCGCCTGGGGCGCGTCCGCGGCGGCCGTCGTCTGCTTGTACTTGTCCACGAGGACCCGGATGTCCTCCTTGAGCTGCGTGAGCTCGCCGAGCGCGCCGTCCACCCGCTTGAAGAAGTCGATGATGTCGCGCTTAATCGCCTCGCGCTCGGTGGTCCCGCCAACCGACTCGAGGCGCTGCTCGAGCTCCCGGTACTGCCCGCGCAAGGTCGAGACCCAGGTGTCGGCCATATCAGCCTCCGACTCCGACCAGGGCGAGCCGCTCGGTGGCCGTGAGCAGCCGGCCCACGTTCAGCAGCACGATCGTCCGATTGCCACGGGTGATGATGCCCGCGATGTAGGGAGCCGCGAGGCCGCGCACGACGGGCGACGGCGGCGTGATGGTCGTGCTGTCCACACGCATGACCTCCAGGACCTCGTCCACCACGA
>JBGPPG010000194.1:0-4159 GCA_041488455.1 Gemmatimonadota bacterium | reverse complement strand
TGCCAATGGGTTTAACACCGACCCCCTCCGCGCTCGCCTCCCTCCCCAGCGCCTTCGCCGCCGCGTGCCGCCTCTCCCGGACGGACGGGGAGTTGCTGGAGCGGTGCCGAGTGGCGCTGGTGCAGCGCTTTCAGAGCGAACACATCTGGTTCACGCTCGCCGCGCCCGAGGGCGCGATGCCCCGGGTCGGCCCGGCCGATGGATTCGACGGCGCCATTGAAGTCGCCCGGCTCAAGAGCGGGGAGACCGAGGCGGTGGTGTTCGCCGACCCGACCGTGGCGGCGGACATGCGGGCCGTCGCCATGCCGCTCGTGCTCGGGCTCAGCGTGGTCTTCGAGCTGCGGGGGATCCTCCTCGACCGCCAGGCCGCGCTCGACGATGCGGTGTTCCAGCTCCGGGCGCTGCGCCAGGTGGCCCGCCTCCTCTCCTCGGTCCACTCGATCGAGGAGACCGAGCAGCTCATCCTCGACTTCATGGCGGAGGTGTTCTTCGCCTGGTGGGCGTGCCTCTACCGGCCGGACGGTTCGTCCTACATGCCCAAGGTGGCCCGCTCGCTCGGCGACCGACCCCAGCCCGCCCCCATCGACCGGGCGGCCCTGGACCAGGCGTTGCCCCCCGGCAGTGCCTCGGTAGGAGCGGACGACGTGGCGGTAGCCGCGCTGGTAGGCCAGGGCGCGGAGCTGGTGGTGCCGCTCGATGCCGGCTCGGAGCGGATGGCGGTGCTCGTGCTCGGCGCCCGGATCAGCAACAAGGGGTACGCGCGGGCCGAGCTGGAGCTTGGGGGCACCCTGTCGTTCGCCGCGGCCATCGCGCTCAAGAACTCCGAGCTGGTCGAGCAGCTCCACAGCGCCGCCACGACCGACGAGCTGACGGGCCTGTACAACCGGCGGGCGTTGGAAGAGCGGCTGGCCGCCGAAATTTCCCGAAGCCTCCGGCACCAGCTCCACACCAGCGTGCTGCTGGCGGACCTCGACCGGTTCAAGGTGGTGAACGACACGATGGGCCACGCTGCGGGCGACCGCCTGCTCGTGCTGGTCTCCAACGTCCTCCGGCAGCAGGCCCGGGCGCTCGACGTCGTCGGTCGCCTGGGTGGCGACGAGTTCCTCGTGATCCTGCCGATGACCAAGCCGACCGAAGCGCAGGTGTTCGTCTCGCGGGTGCAGTCCAGCCTGGACGCACTCGCCCGCACTCACCCCGAGTTCGGCCACTGCACGCTGAGCATCGGCATCGCCGAGTCGCCGCGGCACGGCACGACCGTGAGCGGGGTGCTCGCGGCGGCGGATACCGCGCTGTACCGTGCCAAGCGCGGTGGTCGGAACTCGGTCGAGATCTCCGACGTCGACGTGGGGGGAGGCTAGCGTCCCGCGCGCCATGCCCGATCCCGAGTTCACGCTGCTGGGCGACGCCCTCTGGCTCGACCTCGTCAATACGGCCCGCGGGCGGAGCGCGTCCCCGCCGGACCTGCTGCCCGATCCCGCCGCCTACCATCGCTGGACCAAGGCCGAGAAGCTGGTGTCGGACGTGGACACGGTCCCCTTCCCTGCCATCCTCGCGTTCCGGCGCGAGCTCACCCTCCTGGCGGAGGCGCTGAGCGCCGGGCGCCAGCCGCCATCCTCGGCGATCGCCGCGATCAACGCCCGCCTGTCGGGGCAGCCCGGCCACGAGCAGCTGGTGCGCACCGCCGGCGTCTGGGAGCTGCCGTTCGCGCCCGACCGGCCGGCGCCGGCGCTCGACGCCGTGGCGCGGTCCGCGGCCACCACGCTCGCCGAGCGCACGCCCACGGTCCGCCAGTGCGCCAGTGATCCCTGCTCGCTCCTTTTCCTCGACGCCTCGCCGACGCAGAGCCGTCGCTGGTGCAGCTCCGTCGCCTGCGGCGGGCGGGGCCGGATCGAGCGGCGGCGCGGCCTTCAGCGATGACGGCCCCCGATCCCGCCGCCGCCTTCCAGGCGACGGAGGCGGCCGTCGGCGCCCGCTACCAGGTGGAGCGCCTGGTCGCGGCCAACCGGGAGCGGGTCCTGTTCCTCGCGGTGGACCGGGTGCTCAAGCGGCGGGTGAGCCTTCGCGTCAACTTCTACTCGGACGAGCCGACGCGCGCGTGGTTCCTGCGCGAGGCGGAAGCGCTGGGCCAGCTGGACCATCCGGCGATCCGCCATGTCTACGATGTGGGCATCCGTGGGACGCTCGCCTACCGGGTCGGCAACTGGATTGACGGGGAGGGGCTTCAGGAGGCCGTGCAACGGGGCGCCCGCCCCATTCCCACGGTCCACACGCTGGCGCGGGACCTGTTGAGTGCGATGGAGCATGCCCACGCCCGCGGCATCGTGCTGCGGAGAGTAGTCCCGGCCTCCCTGATCGTGAGCCCCGCCGGCCGGGCCACGATCACCGATGTGCGATTCAGCAGCTGGACCCTTCCCGTGATCCCACCCGGCGCGGCGGCGACCCAGCAAGCCTTCATGGCACCCGAGGCTCGAGACGGTTCGGCAGGAGATCCGGCCACTGACGTCTACATCGCCGGCGCGATTCTCTACTATGCCATCACCGCGCAGGAGCCCGCGCTCGACACGAGGGACCTGCGCCGCCCCACGGAGGTCCGGCCCAACTGTCCCCGCGCGCTCGAGCGGGTGATCCTCCGGGCGCTTCGACCTGCGCCGGAAGACCGGTACCTCACCGCGGCGGAGATGCTGGAGGACTTCGCATCCGAGGCCGGGACGTTCGAAACGCCGGTCGTGACGCCGATCGCCGGCGTGCCGGCGCTCCTCGACGGCGAGGACCGCGCCCGATGGGAGAAGCGGCTCCGCCGCGCGCTGGGTGACGACTACGAGCTGCTAGGTCAGCTGGGGCAGGGCGGCTTCGGTCGAGTATACCGGGTTCGCGACCTCCACCTCGAGCGCGAGGTGGCGCTCAAGGTGCTCCATCCGCTCCTCACACAGGAGCCGGCGGTCGTCGAGCGGTTCCGGCGGGAGGCGCAGCTCGCAGCGCGGCTCAGCCACCCGAACATCGTCAACATCTACGATATCGCCGGGCGTTCGGGCCTGATCTGGTACACGATGGAGCTGATCGAGGGTCCCAGCCTCGCCCAGCTGGTGGAGCGCGAAGGCCCGATGCCGCTCGACAAGGTCCTGCGCCTCCTGCGGGAGGCCCTGTCGGCGCTGGCCCACGCCCACAGCTCGGGGCTGGTCCACCGGGACATCAAGCCCGAGAACATGCTGCTCGAGCCCGACGGGAGTCTTCGGATTACCGACTTCGGCCTCGCGCTGGCGCTCCGCGGCGCCGGCAAGTACGGAGGTGCCACCAGCCAGAGCGGCACGCCCCAGTTCGCGAGTCCGGAGCAGCTCCTGGGCGAACGGGTGGACCAGCGGTCAGACCTGTACAGCCTGGCGGCCGTGGCGTACTACGCCCTGCTCGGAACGCCCCCCTTCCCGGGCGCGACTCCGGAACAGGTGCTGGCGCGACAGACCACGAATCAGTTCCCAGTGACCGACGGCGTAAGGGAGGACGTCCCCGTGGACCTATGGGAGGTCCTGGACCGGGCGCTCCGCTCGGAGGTCGACGCCCGTTACCCGTCCGCGGCCGAGTTCCTCCAAGCGCTGAATCGGGCCGCCGGAGGGGCCCCAAGGCGCCAGGGCAGCGACCTTGCCCGGGTGGCGGCCAGGTGGCTCAAGATATGATGGCACTTGACGAAACACTTGTTCGATACATTATTTAGACCCGAATTTTCGGCCTCGGTGTTTCTTTGCCCCCAATAGACGTCAGACGGAATTCGAAAGGCCCGGGCGCTCGCCCTCGGGTTTTTTTCGTCTTTTTGTGTCGCAGGACAGGCCTGCGTTCACAAGAGCTCGGCAGGTCGGACTTTCCCGATCGCTGAGGCAGCCAACACAACGCGGAGTAGTCGCAATGGCTCGCACCATCGGCACGGTCAAGTGGTTCAACGACGCGAAGGGCTTCGGATTCATCACTCCGGAGAACGGGGACAAGGACTGTTTCGTCCATCACACGGCGATCAAAATGGACGGGTTCCGCAGCCTCGCGGAGGGCGAGCGGGTCGAGTTCGACATCGTGCAGGGTGCGAAGGGCCCCGCAGCCGAGAACGTCACCAAGGCCAAGTAAACGGCGTCAATCCCGGCAAAACGGCGGGCCGCTCTCGCGAGCGGCCCGCCGT
>JBGPPG010000193.1:0-4162 GCA_041488455.1 Gemmatimonadota bacterium | reverse complement strand
GCGAAGAATGACTACCGGGGTATTCGTGGTCCGATCCAACCCCAGGTGCGCTACGGTGACTTCAATCATGCTCGAGTCGCGGGCCTCAGCGCACCGCTGAGAGGAGGGCCTTTACGCGATCGGTCTGTTCCCAGGTGAACAGCTGTACCGTACGGCCGTTGTACTTTGCCACGCGCGGCCGCCGGCCGAAGTGGCCGTACGAAGCCGTCGGTCCGAAAATTGGGCGCTTCAGCTTGAGGGTGTCAATGATACCGCGGGGGGTGAGGTCGAACACCTCGCGTACGACCTGCTCCAGGCGGCGATCGGGCAGCACTCCGGTGCCGAAGGTATCGACCATCACCGAGACCGGCTCCGCTACGCCGATGGCGTAGGCCACCTGTACTTCGCAGCGGCGGGCCAGCTTTGCCTCGACGATGTTCTTCGCGACCCAGCGGGCCGCGTACGCCGCCGACCGGTCCACCTTGGAGGGATCCTTGCCGCTGAACGCGCCCCCTCCGTGCCGGGCCATGCCGCCGTAAGTGTCCACGATGATCTTGCGGCCGGTGAGTCCCGCGTCGCCGTGGGGGCCGCCGATGACGAACCGGCCGGTGGGGTTGATCAGGAACTTGACGCGTCCGTGGTCAAACCCGGCCGCCGCGAGCACCGGTCGGATCACCTCGTCGACGACCGTCTGCCGGATGGTCCCGTTGCTCAGCGTCCGCCGGCCGTACCGCTCGGCGTGCTGGGTGGAAACCACGACCGTCTGCACCGCCACCGGCCGGTCGCCTTCATACGCGACGGACACCTGTGATTTTCCGTCGGGCCGAAGCCAGTCGATCTTGGGCAGGCCGTCGAGCCCCTTGCGGACCTTGGCCAGCCGCTCCGTGATGCGGTGCGCCAGGAGAATCGGGACCGGCATGCGCTCGCGGGTCTCGGAGGTGGCGTAGCCGAACATCATCCCCTGGTCGCCGGCGCCCTGCTCCCGGTGCGAGCGTTCGTCCACGCCCCGCGCGATGTCGGGCGACTGACGGTCGATCGACGCGAGCACCGCGCAGGTGCGACAATCGAAGCCAAAGGACGCGTCCGTGTATCCGATCGCCTCGACCGTGCTCCGCACCACGTCCGGGATGTGCACGTAGGTCTTGGTGCTGATCTCCCCGGCCACGACGGCCATGCCGGTCGTGACCAGCGTCTCGCACGCCACGCGGCCCGCAGGGTCGCGGGAGAGAATCGCGTCGAGAACGGCATCTGATATCTGGTCGGCGACCTTGTCCGGATGGCCTTCGGTGACCGACTCGGACGTGAACACATGCCGTTTGGAGAGTGCCATGGGGTGCGTCGGAGGGTTGGAGAGGGTACGCCTACGGCAGCCGGGAGCCGGGAGGCAAGCTAGCCACCCGCGCGCGGCCCGGCAACGCCGCTTGCGGGTCGAGAAGACGGAGATCGGCGTGCCGGCCTACCGCGGCGCGAAGCGCATCGAGCACGGCGTCGGCGGTGGGCGCACGGAGCGCTTCCTCGGCGGCGTGACGGGCGGCGGTCTCGGGCACGGTCCGAATGACCCACTTCACCAACGGCAACGCGGGCGGCGCCACACTCAGCCGGCGGTAGCCGAGGCCGATGAGCAGCACGGCCGAGAGGCCCTCGGAGGCCATCTCGCCACACACGCTGACGGGCAGGCCCGCGGCGGTGCCGACGTCGAGGATGTGCTTGAGCTGCCGGACGATCGCCGGGTGGTGCGGGGTGAACCGCTCGGCCAGCCGCGCGTTGCCCCGGTCCACCGCCAGCGTGTACTGCGTGAGATCGTTGGTGCCGACGCTGAAGAAGGCGCTCACTTCCGCCAGCCGGTCGGCGATGACCACGGCCGCCGGTGTCTCGATCATCACGCCGACCGGCACGGTTGCCGCCGCTCGGACGCCCTCCTTCTGGAGTGACTCCGCCTCCTCGGCCATCAGCTCCCTCGCCTGGAGGACCTCCTCGACCCGGGTGACGAGAGGAAGCATGAGCTGGATGTCGCGGTCCACGGCGGCACGGAGGATCGCGCGCAGCTGGACCCGGAACACCTCCGGCTGATCGAGGCAGACGCGGATTGACCGCCAGCCCAGAAACGGGTTTGCCTCCTGCGGCGCCTGAAACGCGGCGGGGAACTTGTCTCCGCCCAGGTCGAACGAGCGGAGCACCACCGTGCGGTCGGGAAACGCCGACGCGACCCGCCGGAAGTAGTCGGTCTGCTCGTCTTCCGTAGGGAGGCTGGTGCGGCCGGTGAGGAGAAACTCGGTCCGGAGCAGGCCCACCCCCTCGGCCCCGAAGCGCACGGCCGCCTCGATCTCCTCGGGGAGATCCACGTTCCCCATCAGCTGGATCGGCGTGCCCTCGGGGGTCGCCGCCGCTTCGCCGGTGACCGTCTCCAGCTCGAGCTCCAGCCGCCGGCGCCGGCTCACTTGGACCTTCGCGTCCTCGAGCTCCGCGAACGTCGGCTCGATCACGACCGTGCCGCCCTGGCCGTCGATGAGCAAGGTGCGGCCATCCGGGATCGAGGCCAGCGCACCCACGGCGCCCATCACCGCGGGGATACCGAGCGAGTGGGCGAGGATCGCCGCGTGGGAGGTGCGCGTGCCCTCCTCGCTCACCAGCCCCACGACGTGATCCCGGTCGAGCTGGACCGTGAGGCCCGGTGACAGCTCGCGGGCGACGACGATCACCTGCTCGTCGGGTGCGACGCTCCAGAGCTCGTCCAGCTTGCGGCCGAGGAGCCGCTGGAGCATCCGCATCTGGATGGCGTGGAGGTCGGCCAGCCGATCCCGGAGACGGGCGCTGGCCGAGTTGGACCAGAGGTTCCGGACCTCGAGCGCCTTGAACTCGTAGGCGGTCTCCGCGCTCAGCGCATTGTTGCGGATGAGCTGCTCGACCGCCTGGATGAAGTACTCGTCCTTCGCCATCTCGATCTGGGCGTCGAAGATCCGCGCCTCCTCGGGACCGGCCCGCTCGTATACCCGCTGCCCCAGCTCCCGGAGCGAGGCCACAACCGCCTCCACGGCGTCATGAAGCCGGCGCACCTCCTCCTCTACCTGCGCCGGCGGTACGGCCCGATTGGGGACGTCGGGGAAGTCGAGCCGTATCACCAGGGCCGGCCCGAAGGCTACGCCCGGCGAGACGCCGACGCCGCGGAGCATGTGTGGAGCCACCATGTCACTTCTCCCCGAAGCCGCCTGCCACCAGGTCGGTGAGTGCCTGCACCGCCCGCTCGGCGTCGGCGCCGCTGGCCTTGATGGTGATGCTGCTCCCGCACTCGGCGGCGAGCATCATGACCCCCATGATGCTCTTGCCGTTCACTTCCATCCCGTCCTTGAAGACGGCGATGTCCGCCGCGAACGTGCTCGCGAGCCGGACCATCTGCGCCGCCGGGCGGGCGTGCAGACCGAGCGGGTTTACGATCGTCGCCTCCCGCTCGACGGTGGGCGCGGTCATCGGGTCACCAGGCGGAAAAGCAGCGTCACCAGCACCGCCACCAGCGCGAACCGACTTCCCGTCATCCGGGCCCCGAACAGGCGCCCGGCCGCGACTCCGGCGGCCACCACCAGGCAGACGGCGACGCCGCCCCGGAGGCCGAAGGGACGCAGATACCACATCGCCACGAGCGGCAGCGCGAACCCGACCAGCAGGCCCGCCGCGTGGCCGACGAGCGGCACCGCTTTGGGAATCCACGAGCCGCCGATCGCCCGGCCGACGCCCATCCCCGCGGCGAGCCCGGTGCGGAGCGCCCATACCGCGGTCCAGATCCGGACAAGGTTGTAAGCCACCAGAAAAGCCACGATGGCCCAGCCCGACGCGCCCAGCACGACAGCCGCGAGCGCGGCGCCGACCAGCGCCGGCAGCAGCCCGGCCCAGAACAGCTGGTCGCCAAGGGCACCCAGCGGGCTGCACAGAGCGGAGCGGAGCCGCACGACCTGGGCGCCCGGCTCGGCATCGTACTCCGCCCGCACCGTCGCTCCGAGCGCCAGCCCGGCGAGATTCGGGTTGCAGTTGAAGAACTCCGCCGAGCGCACCACGGCCTCGGAATGGCGCACCGGGTCCGCGATCTTGAGATCTTCGAGCAGCGGCTCGGCCGCGTAGCCGAGCCCTACACCGAGCATCCGCTCGTAGTTCCAGACCCCCTGCACCGCGAAGAGCCGGAGCAGCGCGCGCG
>JBGPPG010000192.1:0-4205 GCA_041488455.1 Gemmatimonadota bacterium | reverse complement strand
GCTCTACTGGAGCTCGGACCCCGATGTCGCGGCCAGCTTCCTCACCCGCGCCGGGCGCGCGGGGTACCGCGCGATCGTGGTGACCGTGGACTGCCCCATCCTGAGCTGGCGCGAGCGCGATCTCGCCAACGCCTATTCGCCCTTTCTGCAGGGGCACGGCATCGCGAACTACCTGAGCGATCCCGCGTTCCGAGCCAAGCTCGCGCGCCCGCCCGAGCAGGACCCCGCCGCGGCCATCCGGCGCTTCGCCGAGACCTTCGGGAACGCAGCGCTGACCTGGAACGATCTGCCGTTTCTCCGCCGCCACACGTCGCTGCCGATCGTGCTGAAGGGCATCCTCAGCCCGGACGACGCCGCGCGGGCGGTGGATGCGGGCGTGGAAGCGATCGTGGTGTCGAACCACGGCGGGCGCCAGGTGGACGGCGCGCTCGGGACGATGGACGCGCTGCCCCGGGTGCTGGAACGGGTGGCGGGGCGCATTCCCGTGCTGCTCGACGGCGGCGTGCGGCGAGGCGCCGACGCCGTCAAGGCGCTCGCGCTCGGTGCGAGCGCGGTCCTCCTCGGCCGGTTGTACGGGTGGGGCCTGGCCGTCGCCGGCGAGGCGGGCGTTCGGGAGGTCCTCCTCAACTTTCTCGCCGACCTCGACCTCACCCTGGGCCTCGCCGGCTGCGCCTCCCCGGCCGACCTCCGACCCGAGCTTCTTCGCCGAGACCGGGCCCGGGGGGACTAGAGCGCCTCCACCCCCGCGCTGGTGATCCGATGGGACACGAG
This sequence comes from Gemmatimonadota bacterium, assembly GCA_041488455.1. Lineage (GTDB taxonomy): Bacteria > Gemmatimonadota > Gemmatimonadetes > Gemmatimonadales > GWC2-71-9 > DASQPE01. The sequence continues at coordinate 3,434 of JBGPPG010000192.1, read as the reverse complement.
CGGGAGGGGAGCCGGCTCGCCGTCGGTCGAGATCGCCTGCCTGAGCGCCTCGAGCCCGCCCGCGATGCCGGCCGCGTCGCGGGCGAACACCGAGGCCAGCGGCTGCCCGGCCTTCACCTTGTCGCCCGGCTTCACCGTGATCACGAACCCGACCGTCGGATCCACGGCGTCGGCCATCGTGTTGCGCCCGCCGCCCAGCGCGACGATCGCCCGCCCGATGATGCGCGGGTCCACCGCCGCCACCGTGCCGCTCGCGGGAGCGCGGAATACCTCCACTGCGTCCGCCTGCGGCAGGATGCCGGGATCTTCGATCACCGTGGCGTCCCCGCCCTGTGCCTCGATGACCCGGCCGAACGTTTCGAGCGCCTGTCCGGACGTAATGCTGGCCTTCAGCCGCCGCCGCGCCGCCGCCGCGTTCGGCTCTACTCCCGCGAGCAGCAGCATCTCTACGCCCAGCGCGTAGGTCACCTCCATGAGGTCCTCGGGACCTTCGCCGCCGAGACCCTGGAGCGCCTCCTCCACCTCGAGTGTGTTGCCGCAGGCCCGGCCGAGCGGCCGGTCCATCGCCGTGAGCAGTGCGACCGTCCGGCAGCTTCGCGTCTCCCCGAGCGTAATCATGGCTCGGGCCAGCTCGGTCGCCCGGTCCGGCTCGGGGATGAACGCACCCGAGCCGGTCTTCACATCGAGCACGAGCCCGCCGAGGCCCTCGGCGAGCTTCTTCGACATGATGCTGGCGGCGATGAGTGGGATCGACTCGACGGTCGCGGTCACGTCGCGCAGCGCGTACAGCTTGCCGTCGGCCGGGGCGATTTCGGGCGTCTGGCCGATCATCGCGCAGCCCAGCCGCGCCACCTGGGCCTCGACCTCGCGGAGCGAGAGGTTGGTCCGGAAGCCGGGGATCGATTCGAGCTTGTCCAGCGTCCCCCCGGTGTGGCCGAGACTCCGGCCCGACATCATCGGCACGGCGACCCCACAGCTCGCCACCATGGGAGCGAGGAGCAAGGACACCTTGTCGCCCACGCCGCCGGTCGAGTGCTTGTCCACCACGGGGCGGCCCAGTCCCTCGAACCGCAGGCGGTCGCCGGACGCGAGCATCGCGTCCGTGAGCGCCGCGAGCTCGTCGGCCGACAGGCCGCGCCAGACGACCGCCATGAGCAGCGCAGACAGCTGATAGTCCGGAATCCGTCCCGCGACGTAGTCGTCGATGAGGGCGCGCCACTCTCCGGGCTCGAGCGCCTCTCCATCACGCTTGCGCTGAATCAGTGAGGGAACCACCATTGGACCCCGGCTCGCCGAGCCTTCCTGCGAAGGAGAGAAACGCGATGCGCTCGATCGTAGCGGGCTTGCTGCTCGCCCTCGCGGCCCGGCCGCTTCCCGCCCAGGCGCCGCGCGACTCCGCGAGCGATCTGGCCGCGGGCCGGGCCGCCTTCGAGGCGCGCGACCCCGAGACCGCGCTCACCGACTTCGAGCGCGTGCTCGCCGCCGATTCCGGCAGCTACGAGGCCAACTGGCGCGCGGCGCTCGCGCTCATCACGCTCGGAGTCCGGACGCCGGACTCGGTCAAGAGCCGGGACCGCGACTCGCTCTACGCCAGGGCGGAGCGCTACGCCCGCCGCGCGGTTCAGGCCGACAGCCTGGGCCCGGACGGCCACTTCATCCTGGCGCGGGCCATAGGCCAGACGTCGCTGACCAAGAGCAAGAAGGAGCGCATCCGGCGCGCGTCCGAGATCCGGCAGGAGGCTCTGCGCGCGATCGAGCTGAATCCTATGCACGACGGCGCCTATCACCTGCTCGGCCGGTGGAACGCGGAGATCATGAGGCTGTCCGGGCTCACCCGGTTCTTCGCCCGCCAATTCCTGGGCGCGGGGATCTTCAGCCAGGCCTCGTGGGAGGGAGCGGTGACGAACCTCGAGCGCGCGGTGGAGATCGATCCGTGCCGGATCGTCCATCGGCTGGACCTGGCCCAGGTGTATGTGGATCGGAAGCGCTACGACGACGCGCGCCGCCAGCTCGAGACGCTCGACACGCTTCCGATCCACGACTTCAACGACCCACAGTACCAGGCGGAGGGGGCCGCCCTGCTCCAGAGGATCGCCACCAAGCGCGACGGCTCCTGACGCCGGTCAGGGCAGATCGGAGATCGACTCGCGGGCCTCGTCGGCCAGCCGGTCCAGCCGCGCCTGGAGCCGGCGCCGGCGCCGGGCGAGGTCGCGCCGAGTCCGGTGGGCCGCCTCGTCGATTCCCTCCCGGGCCCGCTCGCCCAGCTCCCGTGCCCGGCGGCCCAGCCGCTTCCGGAGCACCGATCCCTCCGCCGGGGCGACCAGCATGGCGATGCCGGCACCGATAAGTGCCCCGAGCACCATGCCCGCCACGAAATTCGCGGCGCCCCTCACCCCACCCCCGCCCCGCTCATCATCCTTCACGTCGTTGTCCTCCATGGTCCACCTCCTGACCCGGTTACGTTACTCGCCGCCGGAGACCGGCGTCAACCTTCGTGACATGTCGAGAAATTGGGGGGCGGCCACCAGGAATCGAACACCGTTCCCCGCCCGGTACCTCGGCCCTTATTATGCGTAGGAGTAGTCTTCCCCTTCCGGACCGGTCACCATGACGATGTCAGCACCAGTGTCCGACGACCTGGAGCGCCTCCAGGCGCGGATCGAGACGCTGGAGCAGGAGAAACGCCACCTCCTGGCGGTGGTGGAGATTCTCCAGGAGATCGCGGGTTCCCTGCACTTCGTGGACGTGGTCCAGGCGGTCACCCGCCGACTGGGCGAAGCGTTCGGGCTCGACCGGTGCTCCATCTTCCTGGCGGAGCGCGGCGGTGAAACCGTGCGGCTCGTGGCGAGCTACGAGGACCCGAGCATCCGCAACTACGTGGTGGACCTTGCCCGTTACCCCGAGCTCCGCCGCGCGCTCGAGACCGGGCAGACGGTGTTCATCCCCGACGTGACCACCGACACCTCGCTCCGGCATGCGCACGACTCGCTCGCCTCGCGCCGAGTGAAGAACATTACGGTCATTCCGATCACGTGGCGCGGCGCGCCGATCGGCGCGATCTTCCTTCGCACCTTCCGGGACGGCCCGGCGTTCACCGAGGCCGACGTGCATTTCTGCCAGGTCGTCGCCAGCCTCACCGCCAAGGCGCTCCGGAACGCGCATCGGTTCGAGCGGCTCCAGCTCCGACGCGGCGAGGACCCGGCGGGCCGTGCGGCGGACCGGGAACGGGCGGCGCTGGTCGGCTTCATGCGGCGGCTGCTCGACGCGTTCGCAGCCAAGGAGGAGCCGTGGGGCGAAGGCGCGCTGGCCCGGGCAAGCACGGCCGAGGTGGACCGGCTCGTCGGGGTGGCGATGGCGGTGCTCTCCCAGGAGGCCGCCGGGCGGTGAGCCGCGGCAGCAACGCCGCCGACCTCGCTCGCCGGGCCGAGGCCCTC
>JBGPPG010000191.1:0-4342 GCA_041488455.1 Gemmatimonadota bacterium | reverse complement strand
GCTTGGCATCGGGTTCTGCGGCGGATACACCACGTTCTCCACGTTCAGCTACGAGACCGTCGCGCTGCTGGAGGACGGGGACTGGCGGCGGGCGGCGCTCTACGTCGCTTTCAGCGTAGCCGGATCGCTGCTCGCGACGTTCGCCGGGTTCATGGCGGCACGCGAGCTGATCGCGCTCCGGACGCGGATCTAGCGGAGCACAGCATGCACGGACTGACCGGCGAGCGCACGCTCATGCGCATCCATATTGGCGAGCGGGACAAGTACCACGGGCGCCCGCTCTACGAGGTAATCGTCCACCTGCTCCGCGAGCGGCACTTCGCCGGCGCCACGGTGCTGCGCGGCATCGCCGGGTTCGGCGCGAACGCCAGGCTCCACACGGAGAAGGTGCTCCGGCTCTCGCTCGACCTGCCCCTGATCGTGGAGTGCGTGGACACGGAGGAGAAGATTCAGGCCATCCTGCCCGAGCTGGACGAGATGATCGGCGGCGGGCTGATTACCCTGGAGAGAGCGAAGGTGATCGTGTACCGGCCCCACGACAGCAGTGAGCAGTAAACAGTGAACAGTGAACAGGCGGCCCCCGTGCCCCCGAGCCCCTTCGACGCGCTCTCCGGCATCCCCAACGCCGCGCAGCCCCTGCCCGACCTGGTAACCGGCGGCCAGCCGACCGAGGCCCAGCTCGAGGCGGTCCGCGCCGCCGGCGGCCAGGTCGTGCTCGACATCCGTGGGCCGCGGGAGCCGAGGCCGCTGGACGAAATCGCGGTCACACAACGCCTTGGGCTCGAGTACCGGGTGGTTCCGGTGATTGCGGGGGCCATCACCGACTCGACGCTGGAGGCGATTCTCGACGTGCTCCGCAAGGCGCAGGGTCGGACGACTTTGTTCCACTGCGCCAGCGGCAACCGGGTCGGCGCCGCGTTGATCCCCTACCTCGTACTGGACCACGCGATGGAGGAGGGGGACGCAGTCCAGCAGGCGCGCCGAGTGGGCCTCACGAGCCCCGAGCTGATGGCATGGGGCCTGGACTATGCCCGCCGACAGCGACTGGCCTGACGGGTCGAGAAGTGAGAGGTGACAAGTGAGAAGGGGGCTCCGGTGAACGCCGGGCCCCCTTCTCACTTCTTACTTCTCACTTCTCACTTCTCACGGCAGTTTACCGCCGCCGGTTACCGCCCCCGCCCCCGCCCCCGCCCCCACCGCCACGATCGCCGCCACCGCGGCTGCCGCCGCCGTCGCCGCGCGCCCGCGATTCCGAGGGACGAGACTCCGCCCGGGGCGCCGACCCACTGCGTTCCATCCGGGGGGCCGGCTCACTGCGCTCCACCCTCGGCGAGGCCTCGCTGCGCTCCATCCGGACCGGGGCCGAGCCGTCCATCCGACGGGACTCGATATTCGGGCGCGAGGCCGGACGGTCGTCGGCGGCACGGCGCGCTTCGTACGTGCGCGGCGCAACGACCCGGGGACCCTCGTACCCGCTCCGCTCACCGGTCCTGACCTCCTCGACCCGGTCGCGGGTCTGGATGACCGTGGAACGGGCCGGACGTGCTTCGGGCATCCCGGTTACATCGCGCGAACGCTCACCCGCGCGCCTCGGGCTCTCGGCACGTCCACCGGACCGGTCGGCAACCCGCCCCGCCCAGGATTCGGTCCGATCCACCGCCCGGCGAGCCACCGGTCCGCTCGCGGTTTCGATCGGGTTGATTACCCCGCCCCGCGGCCGGGTCGACTCGATGCGCGCGGGCGTCATGTCCGGCGCACGCCGCCGCGTGATGGCGGCATCGGTGGTTGCTACCGTGCCCCGGACGGGTGTCGCGGTTGCCCCTCGGGCCGGGGCGACCGTGCCGCGGCCAAAGCCGCTCCGGTTGTTCGACGCGAGCGTAGCCGAGGCGCCGAACGTAGCCTGGCGTCCGCGCCACCACTCGAAGCCACCCCGAGCCAGCGGATCGTTCAGCCGCTGGCGCCAGGGAGTCGCGAAGTACCCGCCGTAGTACGGGCGGCCCGGATAGAACGCGACCGGGAACGGCCGGAACGGACGCGGGTAGTAGAAAGCCGGGTAGAACGGAGAGTAATACGCCGGGTAGAAGGGCGAGTAGAAGAACGGCGAGCTGTAAAACGGCGAATAGAAGAACGGGTCGTAGAACCGATGACGGTGGCCGAAGCTCAAGCCGATGAAGAGGCTGGTCCCGCCGTAGTAGCCATAGCCGCCGCCGTAGCCGCCGCCGTAGGCGTAATCGTAGCCGTCATCGTAGACCACCGAGTTGGGTGACCCGTAGACCACATTCTCGAACACGTCGTACTGCAGCACGTCGTAGTCGAAGTCCGCGCCGGCCAGGCGGCGGGCGAAATCGTTGAGGTCGTTCTCGGGCTTGTCCGACATCCGGACGTCGTCGAGGGCGGCGAGATCCCAGTGATCTCCGACGGTGTAGCCATCGAACCGGAAGGGATCCTGCGAAACGGCAGCGTAAACCGTTCCCGATCCGGAGCGATTGGAGACTGTGAACCCTTCGCGCCCACCGCGGCCGACGACCTGGTACGTCTTGCCGCCCCGAATCTGATTGTTGTCGCCCGGCTCGAGCGGGAACAGCACGCGAAGCCGTCCGTCAGGGTCCACGTTGAGCACGACCAAATACCCGTCTTCGCGGGTCTTGACCTGTACCTTGGCCTGATCCCCCCGCTCGAACCGGCCGTCGTTATTCAGCCAGATGCGGATGGCGGGGTCGTCCTGCTTGGCAGCAGCGGGCGCCGGCGTGGCGGCCGGGCCGGCAAGGACGAGTGCGGATAGAAGCAACGTGGAGAACATGGAACCTCCAGACGACCTCACTACTCTTATGATGCTCAAAGGACCCAGCGAGTCAAGTGGCTAGAAGCGAGCGCCGTGCCACTCCGTAACGGCCAGATCCGACATTGACTTAGGCCCATAAGACCGGGCTCGACGTCCTGCTTCAGATACAAGCGGCGGGGTCCCCCGGTTCCCCTCAGGGCTTGCTGGTCTCCCGCCCGCCGTTCCACCTATGCCAGTACATACGCATTTCGCTCACCTTGGCCCCGTCCGTCTCACAGAAGATCGCGCCCCTCGCCTCCACCCATTCCCCGGTCCGCCGGCGCCGGTACGTGCACTTGAACTCGGTCGAAAACCAGGGGCCCGCACCGTAGATCTCGCCGGACGTGAAGGTGATCTCGGACTGGTGGTAGGGTACGTCACCCCAGTATGACCGGATCGCGTCCGATCCGTTAAGCGGAGACGAGAAAGGGGTTTCCACGAACACGGCGTCCGCCGAAAAGACGGACAGGAGGAGCGCGATGTCCCCCCGGGTCCATCCGGTCCCGAAGGCGTCGATCAAGCTCCGTCCCAGCGCGCGTGTCGCCTCGGAGGTCTCGGCGAGCGTAGTCATTGCTGGAAGATACTCGGGTGATCGGTGACATAGGTCTCGAAGAACCCGGTCCCGGAATCCGCCACCAGCGCGCCGCCGATGCGCCCGCTGACGGAGAATCGCCCCCGCATCTGGAGAAAGTGCCGGGCAAGGCCCTCGGTGAGGACCCTGGTGGCGAGGGCGTCCTCGACCACCACCGACAGCCGCACCGTGTCCGCCTCCCGGGCGGCGTCGAGCTGAAAACGCTCCGGCGCCACGACCTGTGGCGCTCCCGCCGCCGCACGCGCGCCTCCGTAGCGGATGGTTCGGAACCGAAGCACCTGCCGGACGCCGAGCGAATCCTCCAGCGTCAGGAAAAGGGGGGCCGCCGCGGCATCATCGGGCCGGCGCACGCCGCCGTAGAGGAGCGCGAAGGAAGTGCCGCGCGCGGCGCCCCACTCCCAGGTGACGCCGCGCCAGACACCCCAGTTGTGATCGTGATAGGCGGGCGCGGCCTGGACCCGGCGGCAGCGGCGCGCCACGCACAGTGTTCCGGCAGCGTCTGCCACAAGACCGGGGACCACGTAACCGGAAAGAAAGTCGTCCGCCCGGAGCTCGACCGCCGGGAAGTAGGCGTCGGCCCGGGGACGGATCTCGAGGTCCACACGCGCCTCGCCCTCCGGGCCCGGCGCACGGGCCGACACGTGGTACACGCCGTCTCGCTGCCGCACGGTGCTCTCGCCCATCGTGAGATCCGCGCCGGCGGTGTCCAACGTCACCCGCGCCGAGGCGACGCTACCCACAAACCGCTGGTAGCGCCCGTCCGGGCGCCGCCGGGTGATGAGTACCTGTCCGCCCCAGCGCCCGGCCTGCACCTCGCCACCCACCAGCAGGGTCACGTACCACCACTCGTCCGGAGCCGCGACGACGTTGAAGTACTGCCACTCGCCCCAGGTCGAGTCGGGCACCGGGGGAAGATGGAAGCGGTCCAG
>JBGPPG010000190.1:0-4393 GCA_041488455.1 Gemmatimonadota bacterium | reverse complement strand
GTGGGTGTCCACGACCAGGACGCCGTCGTCCAGCAGCACTACGACGGCGTTGCAGTTGGCGCTGATCGGGAAGAACTCGGGCTTGGCGTAAGCGAAGTACACGTTGGGCGCGACGGGGCGGAGCTCGAACAGCTCCTGCGCCACTGCGGGCGCGACTGGAGCCAGCACGAGGGCCGAGCCAAGCGCGAACCTGAGGCGGAACGCTGATGCCATGGGCTACGCACCGGGTGAGGCGGACGTGAGGATCTTTACCAGCTCGTACCAGAACTGGGCACCCTCGTGGAACTCTTTCACACCCACGCGCTCGTCGCGTCCGTGGGAGCGGTCATCGTCGATCGGCACAAAGATTCCCTCCACGCCGTAGGTGGGGATTCCCCCGTTCCTGGTGAAGAGACCGTCGGTCGCCCCGGTGGACATTTCCGGGACCACCACGGCGCCGGGCCACGTTCGTGCCACGAGCCGCTCCACGGGCTCGACGATGTCGGGCCGCAACGGAGAGGGGGGGCTGGGCGTGGGCGGAAGGATGCGGGAGAAGTGGATCGCGGTGTCGGCGACGACGCGCTTGAGGACCGCCTCGACGCTGTCGGACGGGTCGTCCGGCAGCATCCGGCAGTTGACGGTGGCGCGGGCGAGCTGGGGCAGCGCATTGTCGGCGTGGCCCCCGAACAGGCGGGTGGCGACGCACGTGGTGCGCAGCAGAGCGTTGTAAAGCGGCGTCGCCGAGAGCCGGCGGGCCGCCGCTGGGTCGGCGGACCGCGTCACCGCCCGCATGTCGGCCGCGACCGACGCTGGCTGATTGGCGGCGCTCCGGCTGAAGTACGCTCGCGTCGTTTCATTCAGGCGCACGGGAAACCTGAACCTCTCCACCTTGACCAGGCCCTCGGCCAGCCGATAGATCGCGTTGTCCGGCACGGGGCGGGAGCTGTGACCGCCCTTGTTCCTCACCTCGAGCTGAAAGCTCAGAAAGACCTTCTCGGCCGTCTGAATGAGGAAGGTGAGCGCGTTGCCGTCGCGCAGCTCTCCCCCGCCCGCGTCCGCATTGAGAGCGTACTCGGCGTCCACGAGGTCACGGTGCTCCTTCACGAGCCACTCCGTGCTCCGGCTGGTCGTCTCCTCGTCGGCCGAGAGCGATATGATCAGGTCGCGATCGGGAACGAAGCCTTCCTGCTTGAAGCGGATGAACATGGCGACCAGCATCGCCACGCCGGCCTTGTCGTCGTAGGAGCCGCGCCCGTAGTAATAGCCGTCGAGCTCCCTGAACTCGAACGGATCGAAGGACCAGTCCTCCCTCCGGGCCTGCACGACGTCCATGTGCGCCATCAGGAGGATCGGCTTCAAGCCTCCGGGACGCCCGCGGTACCGGGCGACGAGACTCTGGTGCCTCGGCTCGTAGCCCAGGATGTGAATGTCGCTGTCCGGGATCCCGGCGTCGGCGAGCCGGCGCGCCACCGCCTTGGCGGATTCCGGCGTGTGTCCGGCGGAGTCACTGGTGTTGATCTCGACCAGCTCCTTGAGGATGTCCCTCTCCAGCGCGCGGTGATCGGCGGTCTGGGCGGAGAGCAATGCGGGTAGCGTGGCGACGAGCAGGCCGCGGGCGACGTGACCGAGGAGGTGCATGGGACCCGTGTGGAGGGGGTGGGAGGCGAAAGGACCGGCAGAAGATCGCGCGGACCGGCCCAGACGTCCAGCGGGGGATCAGCCGAGGTGGTCTTACCCGCCGGAACCCACCCCGTAGCGCGTCTTCAGGACCTCGACGTGGTGCAGCTCGTGACCGGAGATCACGCGCGCCGCGGCCCGGACCGTCATCCGATGTCCGCTCGCCACGCCGGAGCGCGCCCAGGCGGCGTCCGGGAGACTTTCGAACAGGGCGACGGTCGCCGCACGGACGGTCTGGAACTCCGCGAGCACATCCGACAGCGCCCGGCGGTCGCTCTCCGCGGCAGGCACGTAGGTGTTCTCGTCGAAGCCGGGAAGCGGGCTCTGGTCGCCGCGGGCGAAGCGGAGCGCCCGGTAAGCGAAGATCCGCTCCGCGTCGGCGAGGTGACCCACGATCTCGATGACGCTCCATTTGCCGGAGGCGTAGCGGTGCCGGGCCCGGGCCGCATCGAGCGGCCGGAGCAGCGCCACGGTATCGTCGATCTGGCGCTTCAGCTGGGGGATAATGTTGCCGGGAGGAACGCGGGCGACGTACCCCGCATACGATGTGGCGTACTCGTCAGCGGCGGGAACCGTCGCGGGGGCGGTCATCTGGTCGTTCTCCGAATCGCGGTCAAGTATAGTGTATGCGCAGGTGGGGTTCTCGACTACTGTTCGCCAGGCTCAACGGGGAGAGGGCGGCATGAACGGAAACGAGCTGCGGGCGCTTCAGGCCCCGCTCAAACAGCGCTACCGGGACGAGCCGGGGGCGGCTCTCATCACGCTCACCGCGAGCGGGACCCTCGACTCCGCCGCCATCGCGTGCCGGGTCGAGACCGGGCGGGCGCTGGTCGAGGCCGGCCTCCACCCGGCGACCGGCGGCTCCGGGCTCCAGGCCTGCTCGGGCGACATGCTGCTGGAGGCGCTGGTGGCGTGTGCCGGCGTCACGCTCCGGGCCGTCGCGACCGCGCTGGAGATCCCCATCCGCGGCGGCCGGCTCCGGGCGGAGGGCGATCTCGATTTCCGCGGCACGCTCGGCGTGGTGAAGGACGCCCCGGTCGGCTTCCAGGCCATCCGGCTCAGCATGGATCTCGACACCGACGCGGGTCCAGAGCAGCTCGACCGGCTGCTGGCGCTCACCGAGCGCTACTGCGTGGTCCTTCAGACCCTCCGTCATCCCCCGCAGCTCAGCATTCACCGGGGCCCCTGATCGCCAGCCAGTTCACAGCTCCACGACGGTACCGAGCCCCGCGTAGATGTAGCGCTTTCCGAACACGCGCTGCAGCACCGCGAACCCCGGCTCGCCGGTGCAGTGACCCGGCGCGATGAGGTCGAGGTGCCAGCGCTCGTTGAGCGACGTCGCGATGCGTTCGATCTCCAGGTCCGGCGTGGTGACAAGGTGCAGTCCTCCGAGAATCGCGTGAACGTGGTCGCCCGTTGCGCTGGCCGCCTCGAGGATCGTCTCGATGCCCGGGTGCGAGCAGCCCACGAGCAGAACCAGGCCCTCGGGCGTGCGGACGGCGAGCGAAAGCTCGCGCAGCTCCAGAGTGCCGGGGGTCTTCGAGACCGTGGATACGATGACGAATCCCGGTGCCGGCTCGGTGAGGCTGTCTACCAGCGTGAAATCGGCGGCCGGCCACACGGTGCCGCCGCGGAACTCGGCCGGCGGCTTGCCGTCGAAGTAGCGCATCCGGGCTGGCAGGGCGGAATCGGGGCGCAGGAACGACCCAGGCACGGTGGCGCCGAAGATTCCGAAGCTCTCTCTCGGCGCGAAGATCTTGACGCGGGGGTTCACCTTCAGGACGTAGGGGAGTCCCGCGATGTGGTCGCCGTGGCGGTGCGACACGACCACGAAGTCGAGCCTGCGGAGATCGACGTGCAGGGCGCGGACGTTGTGGGCGAAGGTCTCCGCGTTGTTTCCGGTATCGAAGAGGACGCGCTTCCCCCCGTATTCCACCAGGGCCGCGAACCCCCAATCGCGTGTAAGCCCGGCGCGATCGCCGAACGCATCGTAGAGGATGGTGATCTTCGGCCCCGGCGGCGCCGGCAGCGCCCGGGCGGGGGTGGGGAAGAGGCCGGCGAGCGCAAGAAACGTCACCGAGCTGAGCCGCATGGTCGAACCTCCGATATGGGGAGCCTGGGCGGGCGCCGCGCTCAGCCGTCCCCCGCCTCCAGTATCTCGCGGGCCGCCTCGGCGTCCTCGGGCGCCACGACGACGCGGATCTCCGACATGAGCGACATGGCCGGAAGCATGCCTCCGGCGTCATCACGGAGCAGGAAGGCCTCGATACCGTTCGCCGCCAGGATGGCACGGGTGAGGTCCGCCTCCGACTCGGTCATGAACCGCCGCACGACGACTCGCGCCATCTCAGCTCCCCAGCACCACCTGCTCCTTCAGCACCCACACCTTGGTGGCGAAGAAGAGGCCGATCATCAGCCGATGATCGTCGGGACGGACGATCCCCACCAGCCCGTCGGCGTCGTTTCCCTTGGTGGCGCGCACGGTGTCCTTGACCCGAAGCCGGGTGGCGAGGTCTTCGAACCAGGGTGGCAGGAGCGAGCGCTCGTCCTTCTTGAGCACGTCCTTCGTCCGCTCGCCGGTGGGATCCGCGAGCGCGATCTGGCAGTAGTACCACCCGCGGTAGGCGGCCCGACCGGCACGGCTGAAGGTGAGCGACCGCCGCTCCAGCCCGACCCAGGCCTTCACGTTCGGCGTGGTGTGCGGACGAACCTCGATGCGCTCGTCCACCGCCTTGGG
>JBGPPG010000189.1:0-4585 GCA_041488455.1 Gemmatimonadota bacterium | reverse complement strand
GCCTAACTAGGAATTAGGCTGCGAGATGGCGGCGCACTTGGTCGCGTAACTGGGTTCCGGGCGCCTGTCCGGTACCCTTCTAGCAGCATCGAAATCGCTTGCACCGCAACCGAGTCAGGCGCACGCTGCTCCCGCAGGCCTGTCATCATGACGCTGCAGAAGGCGGTCCCTGTGCGTGGTGATCTCTCAACAACGTCAAGCCAAAGCTAAAGTGCTTGCTGGGCAGCCAGCGAGGCCCTGTTTGCGTCACCGAGGGGCGCCTTTGCGACAGGGGCAGGACAGCCTCTAGCCGCCGAGCATTGTGCCCCGGTAGCCCCGCCTCTCGCCTCCCACCCGTCGCCCTCAAGCACGAGATACCGGCCATGAATCCGGCTCGCCCACGCAGGCAGGTGCTCGGCGCAGGTGCACCGGAGCCTCCCGCCGCTAGGCGGTGAGCCCGGGGAAGTGCCGGGCAGGGTGTCACGCCGGTAGAGCCCAACGCTCCTGTCGGAGAATTCCGGCGGCAGCGGCGTCGCGGGCGCCCAGCATCCGATGAGCACGTAGCCGGACCGGCCCTCGAGGAGGCGGGCGTAGAAGCGAAAGTCGTCCGGCGCCGGGACTTGATACCGGAGCCAGAACGAGGCGAGGCTGTCCGGCCACACGTACCCCCGCTCGAGGCGGCCCGACGCCAGCGCCCGCCGCATGGGCTCGAGAGTCCAGCCGGTCACGACGAGGAAGGCCGGACCGTCCGCCACGGCGACCAGCCGGTGCCGGGTCGTGTCCACGACCGGGTAGCGCCAGGCGTGCATCGTCCAGGGCTCCGTGAGCGCGGTCGTCGCGAATCCCACCGTGGATCCGGCCGGGACCAGCCGGGCGATCGCCCGCGCAGCGCTCGTCCGCGGGTCGTGCCAGCGCGTCCAGATCCCGCCGGCGACCGCGGCAAGGCTCAGGGCCAGCACCAGCGCTGTGAGCGCAGGGCCCGCGCCCCGCAGCGCTGCGCTGGGGGCGCGCGACATCAGAGCCAGGGTCCGCGCCGCGTACGCGCAGAGCACCGGTGCCAACGGCAGCAGAAATCTCGGCTGGAAATAGCCGCGCCAGATCAGAATCTGGGCGGCGATGAACGCCAGCACGCCCCACTCGATCCTTCTCGCCGCGGGTGCGGCTCGCCCGGCGACGATGCCGACGAGCGCCAGCACCGCGACCGGCGGCGTGAGGGCGATCCACATGGCCCGGAGCCAGGCCAGCGCGATGGCCGGGGGAGTGTGCTCGTGGCGGTCCACGTAGAGCAGCCGCTGCCGAGCCATGAACTCGAGGTACGCGCGCGGATGGAGCACCACATGAGGCGTCGAGAGCGCGAAGACCGTCACGGCGACGGCCGCCGCAATCGCCGTTCCGGCGACCCACCGGCCTCGCTCGGCCCGCGGAGCCCCGAGCGCCATCGCGACCGGCACGACGGCGAGAGCCGCGCCGGTGATCTTGGTCCCCGCGAGAAAGCCGAGCACGAGCCCGAAGGCCGCGAACTCACGCGGCCCCGGGGAGTCGGCGGCGCGCGCTGCGAGGAGCAGCCCGAGCGTTACCAGGAAGCCCATCGGCACGTCGAGCGTCGCGAACGCGCTGTCGAGCGCATGATAGAACGACACCGCCAGCAGCGCCGCCGCGATGAGAGCCGTCGGCCGGTCCCACAGCCGCAGCGCCAGCCGGTAGATCAGGGCCACCGTGAGGGCACCCAGCACGGCGTGGACCGCCCGGACCGTGAGCACCGCGAACTGCACGTAGGTGAGGGAGGGCACGAGCGGGTGCCCTTGATGCCAGAGGCGCTTGAAGGGAAACAGCAAGGCGCCGAGCGCGTACTGCAGCGCCGTGCCGTAAAGGAAATTCCGATTGGAGAGATAGTTGCTGGGAAAGCCGACCACGCTACTCCAGGCCTTGCTCTCGTCGGCATGGTACCAACCGCTCGAGGGACCGAGCCCGATGCCCCAGGCGAGCGTGGCGAGCCGGAGGACGAGGGCGGCCGCGACCAGGACGGCGATCGGATGACGCTGCGCCTGCTCTCGAAGCCGGAATCCCGTCATTCGGGGGAGCGCCTCGGGCGCGGAACGGGCGGGTGGCTGCGCAACATACTATCTCTTGCAGCGACGCGCACGCCAATAGCGCTCGGTTCGAGGTAGGCCTGTCGAGCTTGAGTCTCGGTTGACGGTCGCGGCCCCAGCGTGAGACTTTACAGCGAGATCAGCCCCTAGGATATTGCAGGCGCTGCACCTGCGGGAGTAGCTCAGTTGGTAGAGCGTCAGCTTCCCAAGCTGAATGTCGCGGGTTCGAGCCCCGTCTCCCGCTCTCTCGGCCAGCCGCCGCCAAGCCCACAGGCTTGGCGGCGGTTGCCGTTGCGCCACAGGTGGCGGCTCCCCAGCATCGTGTGCCCGAGCACCGCGGAGACCAACGATGGACGACACACCAACAGACCGGATGTCCCGGCGATTATTCGTCGGCGCGGCTATGGCCGGTGGCACGACCCTGCTAGCCGGGGCAGGGAGCCCCAGAGTCGAGGCGGCGACGGCGCCGCCGGACCCACAGGTGCCCGCCGGCGACGAGCGCACCATCGCAGAGCTCCAGGCGGACCTGACCGCAGGAACGCTCACGTCGCGCGGGCTGGTGGAAGCCTCGCTCGCGCGGATCGCCCTGCTCGACCACGCGGGGCCCGCCCTGCGCCACGTGCTCGAGACCAATCCCGGCGCTCTGGCCCGCGCTGACGCGGCGGACACCGAGCGGCGGAGCGGCCGCGTGCGCGGTCCGCTGCACGGGATCCCGATCCTCGTCAAAGACAACATCGCCACCGTGGATCGAATGGAAACGACCGCGGGGTCACTCGGATTGGTGGGGGCGCGTCCGCCCGCGGACGCGGGCATGGTGACCCGCCTGCGCGAAGCGGGCGCGATCATCCTGGGCAAGACCAATCTGAGCGAGTGGGCCAACTTCCGGTCGCCTCACGCATCCAGCGGCTGGAGCGCGCGGGGTGGTCAGGGACGGAACCCCTACGCGCTCGACCGGACGCCCTCGGGCTCCAGCTCGGGGTCGGCCGGCGCGGTCGCGGCCGCGTACTGCGCGGGTGCGATCGGCAGCGAGACCGACGGCTCGATCGTTTCACCGTCGTCCTGCTGTTCGCTGGTGGGGCTCAAGCCCACAGTCGGCCTCGTGAGCCGCTCGGCGATCATCCCGATCTCTGCCAGCCAGGACACCGCCGGGCCCATCGCGCGCACCGTGCGCGACGTCGCGATCCTCCTGGGTGTCATCGCCGGTCCCGACCCCCGCGACCCGGCGACGAGCGCGAGTGCGGGACACACCCATTCCGACTATACCGTGTTCCTTCGCCCGGACGCGCTCAAAGGCGCTCGCATCGGCGTGCCGAGGGAGCGGCTCTTCGGCTACAACCCGGCGGTGGATCGACTGGCCGCGGATGCGCTCGAGACGATGAAGCGTTCGGGCGCGGTGATCGTGGATCCCGCGAACCTGGCGCACGTGGGCGAGTACGACGAGAGCGAGCTGACCGTTCTGTTCTACGAGCTGAAGGACGGGCTGAATGCCTACCTCGCGGGGCTGGGGCCGGGGGCGGGGGCGGGGCCCAAAACGCTCGCCGACCTGATCGCGTTCAACGAGAAAGAGCGCGCGCGGGAGATGCCGTACTTCGGGCAGGAGCTGTTCCTGACCGCGCAGGCGAAGGGATCGCTCAAGGACGCGGCGTACCGCACCGCGCTCGCCCGGAACCACCGGCTGGCGCGAACGCTCGGCATCGATGCCACGATGACCAGGTATCGGCTCGACGCACTGGTCGCTCCGACGACCAATCCCCCCAACCTGACCGATCTGGTGAACGGTGATCCCGGTGGCGGCGGGAGCTGTGCCACGCCGCCAGCCGTCGCGGGCTACCCGCACATCACGGTCCCGATGGGCTATGTGCGCGGACTGCCGGTGGGGCTCTCGTTCTTCGGCCGTGCGTGGAGCGAGCCCGCCCTTCTTGGCTTGGCCTACGCCTACGAGCAGGCGACGAAATGGCGGCGGCCGCCCCAGTTCCTTCCGACGGCGCGGCTGTAGATTCCGTCATGTTCAGGATGGTCGGCGTCGAGGCGGGGCACCCGTGCGATGTCCCCCGACCAGGGCGGTTGTGCCGTTCTAGAAATCGAGCAGATTGAACGCACGGTCGGGGGTCGCGACCGTGATCCATTGCGGAGGCCCTGCCGATAGATGCTTCGCATCGTCGCCTCTTGAGATCGGGATACCCTGTGTTCACTGACCATTGACCCCCCGGGAGACCACCCTGTCACCGTCGACGGAGGCCAAGACCCGCGGCGTTCGCCTGTCACAAGGCGGCGCGGCCCGCGGTCTATCAGGAATGATCGAGGGCGACGCGGCGCTGGTCGCCCGGACGCTGGCGGGCGACCTGGACGCGTTCGCCGGCCTGATGGCGCGGTATCGCAGTGCGCTGGGTCGCTACGCCCTGCACATGCTGGGCAACCGCGAGGACGCCGAAGAAGCGCTCCAGGACGGCTTCGTCCGCGCATACTGGGCACTCGCGACATGCCGCGACCCCCAGCGCTTCGGCGCGTGGCTCTTC
>JBGPPG010000188.1:0-4588 GCA_041488455.1 Gemmatimonadota bacterium | reverse complement strand
CCGCTCGCAAATGCGACGCGGTGCTGCTGGTACGCGGGCTCGAGCCGTGTCACGGAGGAAACGATGGCGACAACTGCGGGGCTGCACACCTGGATGGCGCTGCAGTCGCGATGGTCCATACCCGCGTCACTGCCGCCGGCCGCGGTCACGGCAGTGGGGTGCCGCGGCATGCCACAAGTCGGCTGGGCATGACACAGCGCCGCGCCGGCGAATGGCCCGAGCTGGAGCAGCAGAAGCAGGGTCGCGAGTGCCTTCATGGTTCAATCGTAGCGTTGGCGCAGCGGCTCGACAAGGCTGGAGGCAACGTCAACCACCGATCTAGACTCACAACGCGACCCTCCACGCGAGAAAGCCCCGCGCGCCGACGTCGCGAGAGCTTGGCCTTACGAAGTGGAGCGGACCGGGATCGAACCGGTGACCCCCTGCTTGCAAAGCAGGTGCTCTCCCAACTGAGCTACCGCCCCGACCTGCAGAATCGCTTCGGAAAATACCCGGTGGGCTCCCCCGGACGAAACCGGCCCGATCCGCTCAACGCCCAGCCTCGTTGGCCTTCAAGACCCAGTCGCCCGGATCGAGCACGACGCCACTCGCCCGCCCCCCTGCCCCAATGTCCCACTGCTGGACCGGAAGGCTGTCCCAGACGACGACCGTGGTATCGCCGCCGGGACGAGCCACGCGCAGGTCGAGCGGCATCGTGAACGCCCCGCCGGCGGACGTCTGCACGATCGTCACGCGAGTCGTCCCCTGTCCCCCCTCACCCGCCGACTCCCACTTGAGCTCGTAGCCCGGCTGACCCGTGCCATAGACCCACTCCTTGAAGAACCAGCCGAGCGGTCGGCCGTACTCCCGCTCGCAGGCCCGCTCGAAGTCATCCGTCACGACGGTCTTGTAACTGAAGCCCCGAACATAGGTCCGGAGAGCCCGAAAGAAGGTCGAGTCCCCCATGACGTGGCGGAGCATGTGGAGGACCCAGGCCCCCTTCGAGAACGTCGTGGGCCCGAAGAAGTGCGCCACGTCCATCGAGTCCGCGACGTAGAGCGAGCCCTCGAAGCTCGGCTCGTAGAGGCCCTGCATCGCCGCGGCGTAGGCGGAGTCACCGCCGCGACGCTCCCGCCACAGCGCGAAGGCATAGGTGGCGAAGCCCTCGTTGAGCCAGATGTGCGACCAGTTCGCCACCGTCAGCAGATTGCCGAACCACTGGTGGGCCAGCTCGTGAGCGAGAATCCAGTCATTCTGGCGGTCCCCCGTGAGCAGGGCCGAGCCGTAGCTGGGAAGCGTCTGGTGCTCGCGGAAGCTCTTGATGGGGAACTCGGCTACGCCGTATTTCTCGCGGCGGAAGGGGTAGGGTCCGAAGGTGGCGACGTGACTGTCCAGCATGTCGATGAGCCCGGCGAAGTCGCGTTCCGCCTTGGCCCGGTCCTCGGGGTAGACGTAGAACGTGACCGGCATCGAGTCGGTCTCCGCGTCATGGTAGTACCGGCTCACCACCTCGTAATTCGCCACCGCGATCGAAATCGCATCCGGATAGATCGGGTACGACTCCGTCCACACGTACAGCTCCGTGCCGTCCCCCTCGGTGACATGCCGCGCCAGGAGCCCGTTGGAAGCCACGATGAGGCCTCGCGGGACCGTGATCGCCACCTCTGCCCCCTCCTCGGCTTTGTCGGCAGGGCTGTCCTTGCAGGGCCACCAGCGGCGGGCGTTGTACGGAAGGCCGTATGAGGCGACGGCGGGAAGCCCCGCGTGCGTCAGAAAGAGGAGGCCACCCCTGGGCTGGCCGCCGTACCAGATCGTGATCTCCAGACGCTCGCCCCCGCCCCAGACCCGCCGCCGAGCTACCGCGAGCCGGTCTCCGGCGTGGTCGAAGTCGAGACGGCGGCCCGCACTCGTCACCGAGTCGACCGTCATCGTGTGATCGAGGTCCAACAGCACTCGGTCGAGCTGCCGCGGGCCGACGCGCCCGCGAACGGTGACAGCGCCGCGTACGGTCTTGGTCGCCGGGTCGACCGCCAGGCGCAGCGCGTAGTGTCTCACGTCCCAGCCGCTTGAATCCGGAGCGGCCTGCTGCGCGGCCAGGGCGAGCGCCAGAACCAGGGTCACCAATCGGGAGGCCATCCAGGGCAACTGTTCGCCGGCAGGGTCCCCTCTTGCGCGTCCGCGGGACCACCATCCATCCTACGGTTCCTTCTAACGACGAAGCGTTGATGCCGAACCCACACAGTAGCTACCGCGGGTCGCTGACCGCCGCCGTCGTGTGCGCGGGCCTGGGCCTGCTCGCCGCCGTCGGGCCTCTGCACGCACAGCGCGCGGATACCACCGCCAACAGCCCGACCTACTTCAAGGAGTTCCACTCCGCGCCGCGCGACACCATCTCGCCGGCCGCCTATCAGGGCTGGAAGCAGTTCGAGCTCAACTGTTCCCGCTGTCACGGCGAGTACGGCGTGGGCACCTCGTTCGCGCCCGCGTTGGTCGTGTCGCTGAAGGCTGGCGGGACGATTCCGGACGAGCAGACCTTCATCCAGACCGTGTGCGCGGGCCGGCCGACCAAGGGCATGCCGTCCTGGTGCGCCCTCGGGTTGGAGATCCCGAAGATGCAGATGATCTACTCCTACCTCAAAGGCCGTGCGGACGGCAAGATCGGGATCGGCCGCCCGACCGTGCGTGCCGACTCGGCCGCCGGCAAAACCTGACGCCTACTTCGCGCGCTCGAGGCGCCGGATCGTGCTTTTCACCTGCGCCTCGACCTCCTGACAGCTCATCGCGCCCGGCTTCTGCTGAGTCGCGAACGAGCGGTCGTGCGATTGGGAGACGAGCCTCACGAGCCGCCTCCGCTCGGTCCCCTGGATGCTCTTCCGATCCATCAGGTCCCGGAACGCGTGGAGCACGGGTTTCGTCGGGAGCTTGCAAGCCGCCGCCATGCCGGTCGTGAGACCGGTGAGCTTCGCGGCGGCGCGGAGGGACTCGCTCTGCCGGGCCTGGGCCGGCGTCGCGGCAGCCAGCGCGAGCAACAGGATCAGCGGTCTCAGCATGGCCCCTCCACGTCTCAGTCCGCCCACGCCCGCGGCTCGAGCATCGCCATCAGCTCCGCTTCGAACGAGCCCGCCACGAACGCGGGCGCGTATTCCCAGCTCGCGAGCGGCGGCAGGCTCATCAGCACGCTGTCCGCCCGGGCGTTGGTCTGCAGCCCGAAGACGGTGCCGCGGTCATAGACCAGGTTGAATTCCACGTAGCGGCCGCGCCGGAACAGCTGGAGCCGACGCTCCCGCTCCCCGAACGGCAGGCCGCGCCGTCGCTCAACGACTGGGCCGTATGCCTCGGGCAGCACCCGGCCGACGTCGGTCGCGAAAGCGAACAGGCGGTCGAGGTCGAAGCCCCAGTCGCCCGGACGCACGTTGTCGAAGAAGATCCCGCCGACGCCCCGCCGCTCGTTGCTCCGGTGCGCGATCACGAAATATTCGTCGCACCACCGCTTGAACCTGGGGTAGAGTCCGGGGTGGTGGCGCTCGCACCGCGCCCGAAGGCTGCGATGGAAATGCACTGCGTCGTCGGGGAAGGGGTAGGTCGGTGTCAAATCGGTGCCGCCGCCGAGCCACGCATCCACCACCTCGCCGCCATCGCCGGTGAGCTCGAAGTACCGGACGTTGAGGTGCACGATCGGAACCATGGGGCTCTTGGGGTGGACCACGAGACTCACGCCCGCCGCCAGAAACCGCCGCAGCCGGTCGGCGGGGACCGACGCCCCGAGCCGCTGCGCCATGCCCGGCGGCAGCTCGCCTTCCACCACCGACCGGTTGATTCCCGCCTTCTCGAACGTCCGCCCCTCCGTCAGCACCCGCGCGACGCCTCCGCCTCCACCGGTCCGCTCCCACCGGTCCTCCCGAAACCGGCCGCCGCCGTCCAGCTCGGTGAAGAACGTCGTGATCTCGTCGTGCAGCGACTCCACCCACTCGGTCGCGTATTGCCGACGGGAGGTCACGCGCGCCACTCCTTTACCGCGTCCACGAAGGCCCGGGCATGCTCCACTGGGACGTCGGGCAGGATGCCCTGTCCGAGATTGGCGATGTGCCCTCGGCCACCGAAGGCCCGGAGCATGGCGCCCGTGCGCTCCCGGATCACGGGTGGCGAGGCATACAGCCAGCACGGGTCGAGGTTGCCCTGCAGGGCGACGGGAAACGGTGCTGCGCGGCGATTCGCGGCGCCGGCCTCGGTCTGCCAATCGACGCCGAGCACGTCGGCGCCGGTGACCCGGGCGATCTCCTCCAGGGCCCAGCCTGCACCCGGAGCGAACGCGATGACGGGCGCGCCGGCTGGCTTGGCGATGTGCACCGCCTCGGCGAGATACGGCAAGGCGAACGCCCGGAAATCCTCGGGGCCAAGCGCCCCGGCCCAGGAGTCGAAGACCTGGACCACCTGAGCACCCGCCGCGACCTGGGCCTTCAGAAAAGCGCCGACAGCCTTCGCCAGCCGGCCCAGCAGGGCGTGCGCCCGCGCGGGATCCTCGACCAGCAATCGTTTCGCCAACGCGAAGCTGCGCGACGCCCCACCCTCGATCATGTAGCTCGCGAGCGTCCACGGAGCCCCGGCGAAT
>JBGPPG010000187.1:0-4617 GCA_041488455.1 Gemmatimonadota bacterium | reverse complement strand
CCCCGGTTGACCAGGGCGTCGTAAGCGGTGTAGAACACTTCAGGGATCGCGGCGCCCTCGGCGTAGGAGAGGTTCGGGGGCAACGGCAGCGCTTCCTCGGCGCGGACCACCACCGCCTCGGCTTGGCCGCCGCCGCCCACGAGCCCCATGACCCGGTCTCCTGGGCGCCACGAGGTGACACCGCGTCCGAGCGCATCGACGTCCCCCGCGTACTCGAGACCGGGGATGTCCGCCGGCCAGCCGGCCGGCGCGGCATAGCCGCCCCGCCGCTGATAGATGTCCGCGCGGTTGAGGCCCGCCGCTTTGATCCGAACGCGGATCTCTCCCGGCCCGGGCGACGGCGTGGGGACCTCGCGAATGCTGATCACCTCGGGACCGCCCGCGGCGGTAAACACGACTGCGCGCATCACGGAATCCTAATGGCCATGCTTCGCTACCTTCCGTATCTCGTCCTGGCCGGCCTGGCCTGCGGGAACTCGACCACTCCGCCATCCGACAGCGTGTTGGAGCCCGGCGACCTTCCCCTCGCACTCGAGACCGTGGCCACGGGGCTCGACTTCCCCTTGTACCTCACGGCGCCGACCGGCGATGCCCGCCTCTTCGTCGTCGAGAAGACCGGCCGCATCCGCATCATCAAGAACGGCACGCTACTCCCGGCGGCGTTCCTCGATCTGCACAGCCTCGTCTCGGGCGGCAGCGAGCAGGGGCTCCTCGGCCTCGCGTTCGATCCTGCCTACGCCACCAATGGACGCTTCGTCGTCAACTACACCAATCTCGACGGAGACACCAGGATCTCCGCGTTTCACGCCTCGAGCGATCCCGACGTGGCCGACGCCTCGAGCGAGACCGTGCTGCTGCCGGTGGCCCAGCCGTTCGACAATCACAACGGCGGCCAGGTGCTGTTCGGTCCGGACGGCTACCTCTACGCGGGCCTGGGCGACGGCGGAAGCGGCGGGGATCCCAACGGGAACGGCCAGAGCCTCGCCACGCTGCTGGGCAAGGTGCTGCGCATCGACCTGAATGGCGGAGCGCCCTACGCGGTGCCGTCCGACAACCCGCTCGCGGCAACGGCCGGGCCCACCACCCGCGGCGAGATCTGGAGCTGGGGACTGCGCAACCCGTGGCGCTTCAGCTTCGACCGCCTCACGCACGATCTCTACATCGCCGACGTGGGGCAGGACAACTACGAGGAAGTGGACGTCACGCAGCCTCCGCCTGCCGGCCGCGGGCTCAACTTCGGCTGGAACCGGATGGAAGGAACCCACTGCTATCCTCCCGGCGGGTCCTGCGATCAGAGCGGCCTGACGCTGCCCGTCGTCGAATACGATCATGGGCAGGGCTGCTCGATCACCGGCGGCTACGTGTATCGCGGCGCCGCGATCCCGGCCCTTCAGGGCGTCTACTTCTACAGCGACTTCTGCCAGGGGTTCGTGCGGAGCTTCCGGTTCGTGGGTGGCCAGGTGACCCGGCAGCAGGACTGGCAGACGCTGCGCCCGGGCGGCAACGTCACGAGCTTCGGGGAAGACGCCGCGGGCGAGATCTACATCCTCACGATGCAGGGCGGCGTCTACCGCATCGTGTCCCGCCCCTAGACGAAGAACGCCGGCGTCGTGAAGACGTAGGCGTCGAAGCGCCCTAGCGGGGTGTCGCTCATGAGGAAGCTGGTGAAGGATCCCATCCGGAACCCCTGCGCCAGCACGTAGTCCACGACGGTCTGGTTCACGAGCGGCACATCCAGCCCGAACTCGGTGCCGGGCTGAGTCGTCGCCTCCGCCCGGGCGAGCATGGCCGGCAGGTCCGCTTCGGCGAAGGCGGCGAACGGCCCATTGCTCGTTCCGGTATATCCATAGCCGACGAGCCGGCCGTCCCGCCGGTAGAAGGCGCCTCTGCGCGTGCTCATGAGCCAGGCGTGATCGGCATCTCTGCGGAATCCGAGGACGCTCTGGTCGATCTGCGCCAGCAGCTCGAGCGCCCGCGGCGAGCCGTCGAGCGGCTCCACCTCGAGATCGGACGCCGGCGGATCGGAGCGTGCGGGGCGCGCGAAGTGATGGAGGGGGAATCGGCCGTAGCACCCGGCCTTGAGATAGCGGGTGAGCGCCCGGACGTCCTGTGTCGCGATCACGACCCGCTGCCGCTCGCCGGCGCGAGGGAAGGCGCGGGCCAGAAGCTCGCCCCCGACACCAGCCCCCTGCGCTTGCGGCAGCACGAAGAACTCGGTGAGCTGCAGCACGCCGTCGCGCAGGGTCGAGCGGGCGTAACCGACCGCCTCCCCGCCCGACTCGGCGATCCAGAAGTGCGCCCCCGTCCGGCCGAGGTGCTCGAACAGCGGCCGCCGCGCCTCCCAGAGATCGGCCACGACGGCCGGGTCGTCTCCTCCGGTGATGGTCATGACGCCAAGCCGACGGCCGAGCTCGATCACCGCGTCGCGAAAGACGCGGAAGACCGTCGCGGAGTCGTCGAGTCGGCCGGGCCGGAGCGTGATCGTCATCGGTGGCTGGCTGGGGTTACGGAAGATAGACTATCCGCATGCCGTCGGGCCCCGCCCGGTCGAGGCGAAGGGAGATAACATGCAAGTTGAAACTACGGTGCGGCTCTCGTGGTGCGCCGCCGTGCTGGCCGCGGCCCTGGCGCCCGGCGGCGGCGTCCGCGCAGTGGCCCAGGCCGGTGAAATTACAGAGTGGAAGGTCCCCTGGGCGCAGAGCCGCCCCCGCGATCCCTATCTCGACCCCACCGGACGGGTGTGGTTCGTCGGCCAGGTGGGGAACTATCTCGCCTACCTTGAACCGGCCAGCGGCCGGTTCAAGCGCTTCGAGCTCGACCCGGGCACGCTGCCGCACAACGTGATCGTGGATCCGAAGGGCATCGTCTGGTACACGGGGAACGGGAACGGGACCATCGGCCGCTTCGACCCCGCCACCGGCAAGATCACGCGCTACGCGATGCCTGATCCTGCCGCGCGCGACCCGCACACGCTGGTCTTCGACCGGAACGGGGACATCTGGTTCTCGGTCCAGCGGTCGAACTTCGTGGGCAAGATCACCACGGCCACCGGCAGCGTCCGGCTCGTTCCCGTGCCGACGCCGAGCGCTCTCCCCTACGGAATCGCCGTGGACAAGAAGGGACGGCCCTGGTTCGTCGAGTTCGGCAGCAACAAGCTCGGGACGGTGGATCCGGCGACGTTCAAGCTGACCGAGTACACCCTCCCCCGCGCGCGCGCCCGCCCCCGGCGCATTGCGATCACAGCCGACGACCGGATCTGGTACGTGGACTATGTCGGCGGCATGTTGGGCCGGTTCGATCCGGCGACGGCGAAGTTCTCCGAATGGGCGATGCCGGCGGGCGGGGGCGCGCTGCCCTATGCGATGGCGGCGGACGACAAGAACCGGATCTGGTTCGTCGAGACCGGCCCGCAGCCCAACCGGATCGTCGGCTTCGACGCGGTGACGGAGAAATTCCTCGGCGAGACTCCGATCGCCGAGAGCGGCGGACTCACCGTGCGTCACATGGTGTACCACCCCGGCACCAGGGCACTCTGGTTCGGGACCGACGCCAACACGATCGGCAGGGCGCTCCTGCCCGAGGCGCGCGCCCTGCCCTGAGGCGCCTTGCCCTCTTCCGGGTCCGTCTGTATAGTTTGACTTCGGTATTTATTCGGTATCAGCATTCGCCCACTACAGCGCATGTCGGCAGCTCACGTCGCCTCAATTCAAGCCGTTCTGGCACAACGATTTCCAGACGCGGTCTCCAACCGTGGCTGGACTCGGGGAACCGTCCCGACCGGGATCGCCGCCCTGGATTCGGTTCTGCCGGACGGGGGGTTCCAGCGCGGGCGAATCGCGGTCTGGAGTCCAGGGCCCGGCGCGGCCGCCGTGCTCCGGTCCACCTGCCTCCGTACCGTGGCGAGCGGCGAGCGCGCGGTCTGGATCGACGCCACCCACACCGTCGCAGGCGCGTGTTGGTGCGAGGGGCCGCTGCTCGTCCAGCCCGAGGGGCCGATTGCCGGACTCCGAGCCGCGGAGGAGCTCGCCCGCTCGGGTGGCTTCGGGCTCGTCGTGCTCGACGGCGTGGATCCGGACACCACCGCGATGGTGCGCGTCTCCCGCGCCGCGCACGAGGGTGGCTCGGCGCTCGTGCTCCTCGCCCGCTCCACTTCGCTCGCGAGCCTCCGGCTCGCGTCCCGGCCGCTCCCTGGTGCATACGTCTGGCGCCGGAGCCCGCTCGGCGAGCCGGCGGTCCTGACGGCGGTGAAGCTCGTGGTCGAGGCTCGCGCATCGGGGTGGCTCGCTTCGACCGAGCTCACCATCCCGGTCTGGCAGGATCGTCTTCGGCTGGCGCTCGACACTCACCGGCCGGACCGCCGCGGCGTGGCAGGAGCTCTTGCACGGGATCAGTAGTGCCCCATGTAGCGCTCCACCTCCCACGGGCTCACCCGGCCGTTGTACTCCTCCCATTCCTCGCGCTTGGCGTCCACGTACCGCTCGTAGATGTGCTCGCCGAGAGCGTCGCGGACGACCCGATCCTTCTCGAGGTAGTCCAGGGCCTCGTGCAGGTCGCGGGGAAGATCGTCGATCCGGTACTTGCGGCGCTCCCGAAAGCTCATGCGCGCGATGTTCTTGT
>JBGPPG010000186.1:0-4626 GCA_041488455.1 Gemmatimonadota bacterium | reverse complement strand
GTCGGTGGGGAAGACGACGATGTCGTACTCCTCCCGTGCGATGCGCTCACCGGCCGCCAGCTCCCGGATCTCGATGGGGAACCGGTTGCGCTCGATCCCCAGACTGATCGCGGCGCCGAGGATGCGCTCGGCGCCGCGCGGGCCGTAGAGCGTCACCGGCAGCGTGCGGTCCTGGAGCCCCATCGTCCGCATCAGCCCGGTGACACCCAGCATGTGGTCGGCGTGGTAGTGGGTGAAGAAGATCTCCCGGAAAGCGAAGCTCACCCCGTAGCGCATCATCTGGCGCTGGGTGCCCTCGCCGCAGTCGAACAGAAGCGTCTCGCCCTCCCGCGCGACCGCGAGCCCGGCGACGTTTCGCTCGATGCTGGGGCAGGCCGCGCCGGTGCCGAGGAGGGTGATAGACAACATGCCCGAAGATAAGGGGAAAGTGAGAAGTAAGTTATCACCGCCCTACCACCGCCTGCTCCAGCTCGAACACCACCCGCTCCAGCTCCCGCACCAACGGCCCCGGCCGCCGGTGACCGCGCTTGAGCACCTCGACCAGACTGCGGTAGTACCAGAGCTGGTCCTTCTTCCCCGCATTGAAGCGGCGCCAGAGGCGCTCGCCCTGGTGCCGGTAGTCGTGCAGCACAGCCCGGGCATTGTGCAGCTTGTCCGCGGCCGAGACCCGGCGCACGTCCGCGGGCGCGGCAGCGAGGTGCTTCAGGTAGTCGAGCTTGCGCTTCTTCCAGGGCGGTTTCGGGTGCTCGAACGCGTCGGTGCAGCCGAGCACGATCCGGTGCACGCGATCGCCGAAGAGCAGCCGGATCTCCTCCTCCGTGTGCCCCTCGCGCGGATGGTCCTCCACCGAGTCGTGCAGGAGCCCCGCGATCGCTTCGTCCTCGCTCCCGCCGTCCTCCAGCACCAGTGCCGCGACCCCCATCAGGTGGGCGATGTACGGCGTGCGACTTCCCTTCCGGGTCTGGGAAGCGTGGAGATGGCTGGCGTAGGAGAACGCCTGGTCGAAGCGGGCGGAGAGACGGCGGTTTTTGTCGAAGGTAGGCATGGTACCGGTAGACGGTGTGCAGTGAACCGTTAACAGTGAACAGTGAACAGGCGCCTCCGTTCGCGACGCGAACCCCCTGTTTACTGTTTACGGTTCACTGTTCACGCTCTTCCTAGAATACCTTGACGGTTATCCCCAGCTTCCCCGGGTTCTTCTGCAGCTCCGCCAGCAGCCCCTTCATCGCCGCCGAGAGGTCTTTGAGCTCGTAGAACAGCGTGCTGTCGGTGGCGAACTTGCCGATGGTGCCGCGGCCCTGGTTCACGCCGCTCAGAAGCGTGTCCAACCGGGCGCCCACGAGGGCGAACTGGCGCGTCATCATCGCCACGTTGCTCGTGAGGGTGTCGGTGTTGCGGAAAATCCCTCTGATGGCCGGATCAGCCAGTGTGCTGTCGAGCCGCCCGCTCAGGTGCTGGAGGGACTGCATGGTTCGCGCGAGCTCGGCGCTGGTTCCCCGCTCTGGATCGCTGAAGCCCTTGAGCGTCTTCTGCAGCTCCGTCATCGTGGCTTGAAACGACCGGAGCGACGTCCGGAAGTCGTCCGCCGTTTCCTTGTTCGCGAACTCCTGGAGCCCGATCATCAGACTGTCGGCCCGGTCGCTCAGGGCGGAGGCGCGGTCGCCGAACCCGGATTTCATCGAGCCGATCACGACCTGGCCATCGGGAAGCTTCTGGGGGGAGGTGCCCGGGAAGAACTCGACCACGAAGTCGCCCACCAGCCCGACCGCTGCGATCCGGGCGGAGGCGTCGATCCGGGGCTCGATGTGCGGCGGGACGCTGATCGAGACGATCACCTTCCCCACCTCCACCAGCTCGATCTTCTCCACCCGCCCCACCTGGACACCCGACACCGTGACCGGCGAGGCGCGCTTGAGCCCGGAGGAATTCCGGAACTGGACGCTCACCAGATGCCGGTTCCCGATGCTGCGCCCGCTGAGCCACATCGTTCCGAACACGAAAATCATGATCGCGACGATCACGAGAGTGCCGACGATCGCTTCCCGTCCGTAGCGCAGTTCCATGAGGGGCTCAGGCGGCGAATGAGGGATTGTCGAAGTCGCGCTCCAGGAACTCCTTGACCTGCGGATGCGGGGACGCGAGGAATTCCTTCGGTGTCCCCTGCATCACGATCTTCCCGCCAGTGAGCAGCGCCAGCCGGTTGGCCGTGCGGAATGCGCCGCGCACGTCGTGGGTGACCATCACGCCCGTCACTCCCAGCTCGTGGGCGAGCCGCTGCACCAGGCCGTCGATGATGTCCGCATTGACGGGATCGAGCCCCGAGGTCGGCTCGTCATACAGCAGATACTTCGGCTCCCCCGCGATCGCCCGCGCGATCCCCACCCGCTTCCGCATCCCGCCTGACAGCTCGGCCGGATACTTGAGCGCCACCTCGGGCTGCAGATTCACCAAGCCGAGGCACTGCTTCACCCGCTCGTGGACGTAGTCGAGGTCGTTGTACCGCTCCTCGTTGGTGATGCCGAGCCGGATGTTCTCCATGACATCCATGGAGTCGAAGAGCGCGCCATTCTGGAACACGTAGCCGATGTGCGACCGGAGCTCGGCCAGCTCTCGACGCTTGAGGTGGAAGACCTCCTTGCCGTCCACGATCACGGTGCCCGCGTCCGGCTTGATCAGCCCGATGATGGTCTTGAGCAGCACGCTCTTGCCCGTCCCCGACGGGCCGAGCAGCGCGACGGTCTCACCCTCTTCGACCTCGAAGTCCACGCCGTCAAGCACGACCTGGGACCCGAACCGCTTCTTCACCCCGCGGAGCGTGATCATTGATTGAGCAGGAGGCGGGTGAGCAGTGTGTCGAGGAGGAGGATGAGCACGGAGCTGATGACCACGGCGCCGGTCGTGGACTTGCCCACGCCCTCGGCGCCCTGCTGGGTACTGAAGCCCATGTAGCAAGAGATCAGCGTGATCGAGCCGGCGAAGAAGAACGACTTGATCACCGAATACCAAGCGTCCCACGGCCGCCAGTACGACTGCGCGCCGTAGGTGAAGTCGGCGTTGGTCACCGGCAGCACCAGCTTCACCGACCACCAGCCGGCCAGGATCCCGGTCACGTTGGCGAGGATGGTCAGCGTCGGGATCATGATGAGCCCGGCCACGACCCGCGGGATCACTAGGTGCGACGCGGGCGACCGGCCGAGGCTCTCGAGCGCGTCGATCTGCTCGGTCACCCGCATCGTGCCCAGCTCGGCGGCGTAGCGCGCACCGATCCGGCCCGACAGGATGAGCGCAGTCAGCACCGGGCCCAGCTCGAGCACAATGGAAGAGACCACCAGCGTGCCGACGACGTAGTAGGGGATACTGCCGGTGAACTGGTAGCCGGTCTGGAGCGCGGTGACGGCGCCGGCGAACGACGAGATCAGGAGCACGATGAACAGGCTCCCGACCCCGATGTTCCAGGCTTCCGTCATCGCCCGGGGCCACCAGATCTTCACCTCGCGGAGACCACGGAGCGCGTCGAGTGTGAAGTAGGTGAGCCGTCCGACGTGCGACGCACCGTCCAGAACCCGGTTGCCGATGATGGTGGGGATGTCGAGGGTGCGGCTTGCCATGGCCTTATCTTCACTCACCATGCCTCCCAAGTCCACCCCCGGCCGATACCTACGCTTCCGCCGGCTGCTCGCCCGCTGGTACCGCCGGCACGGCCGCGACCTGCCGTGGCGCCGCACGAGGGATCCGTACCGGGTGCTGGTCTCGGAGATCATGCTCCAGCAGACCCAGGTTTCCCGGGTCGAGGGGTACTACCACCGCTTCCTCGAGCGCTTCCCCTCGGTGCAGGACCTGGCCGCCGCGCCGCCCAAAGCAGTGCGGGAAAGCTGGGAGGGCCTGGGGTACTACCGGCGCGCCACCAATCTCCATCTGCTCGCGCGGGAGGTCGTGCGCGAGCGGGAAGGCGTCATTCCGGCGGACCCGGCCGAGCTGGTGCGGCTGCCCGGCGTCGGGCGCTATACGGCGGGCGCGGTCGCGAGCTTCGCCTACGAGCGGCCCGCCGCAGCGGTGGACACGAACGTCGCCCGGGTCATCCGGCGCGCGTTCCACCCCCGGCACCGGGGCACGGCCGCCGACCGGCGGATCTGGGAGACCGCGGCCCGGCTCGTCCCTCACCGTGGGAGCGCCGCATGGACCTTCAACCAGGGGATCATGGAATTGGGAGCTGTGGTCTGTACGGCGAGAATAGCGAAATGTGGGCAGTGCCCCGTGAGGGCGGAGTGTCGGACGGGAAAAAAGCGTGAACAGTGAACGGTAAACAGGCCACACCCCGCCGCCCCGTCTCACACTCCCGGCCGCCGCGCGTTGTCCCTGTTCACGGTTCACTTTTCACTGTTCACGCTTTTCTACCGTATCATCGCCCCTGAGACCAAGGCAATGAGCCCCAGCGTCCCGGCGACCATGCCCACCACGCGCATCCGGCTGCGCAGCTCGTCGAAGTAGGCGCCGTTTGGTCCGGTCGGATCGATCCGGGCGGCGCGGCTGGCCGTGGGCAACAGCACCGCGAGGTTCACGAGCGCCCCGATGAGCCCTGCGCCCTGCATGGCCATGAGCCACGCACTCGGCGCCGCCATTCCGGCG
>JBGPPG010000185.1:0-4724 GCA_041488455.1 Gemmatimonadota bacterium | reverse complement strand
TTGCAGCGTCGCCGAGAACGGGATCAGCGGGCCGCCGAGCAGCTTGTAGTTGAAGCTGCCGCCGATCGACGTGATCGTGTTGTCCGCCCCGCTCGGGTTGAAGGAGGCGAGCGTGCCGGTGATGCCAATCTTGCTGATGCCCAGCCGGGCGCTGGCCGCGAAGGTGGTCCCGTCGCCCGCCGCGCCGTTGGGGAAGGCCACGTCGGCGTACACGCCGAGGCCGGTCGGGACGCCGCTGTTGTTGACCGGCAGCCCCAGCACTTGCGCCGACGCGCCGGAGGCCGCGCACAGGCTCACGACGAGCGCCGTGGCGATCGCGAAGTTGATCGGTCTCATCAGGTTCCTCTCTGGAGTCGGCGACAAGCTTAGTCGCCCGCCGCGCGGGAAGTCAACACAAGATGCGCCCGGCCCCATTGGGGGAGCCGGGCGCCGGGTGTTTCAGCGGGCGACGGATCAGCGGACGAAGGCTACCCCGAGCGAGACGCCTTCGATGTCCCCCACACCGGCACTTACGCGGAAATCCACCGTGTTGCTGAACCGAATGTCCACCCCGAATCCCAACGCGAGGTCAAGGTTGCTGTCCCCGCTCGAGAACCGCGGCACCGCCACCGGTTGGACGTAGGGGACGAAGCTGGTCCTGGACCCCTCCAGCAGGAACCGGCGACCGAGCGAGATCCCGACCGGCAGATAGACCTGGTCCGGGCCGGAGCCGGCGTTGAGCCCGATGCCCAGCGTGAGGGCGCCGTCGAGCGGGAACCGGTCGCTCGCGTTGAGAACCCGGGTGCGGAAGTCTGCGCCGAGCAGGACGCGCGTATCGCCGGCCGGTACGTTCTCGAAGCCGCCCCGGACGCCGAGGTCGTAGGAGCCGTGGCCGTAGCTGTAGAACCCCTCGAGCGCGAAGTCGGGCGCGCCGCTCGGGAACGAGATCGAGCCGCCGAACTCGTACGAATTGAAGGCCCGGTACGGCGCCTTGAAGACCGGCGTGCCGGTCTCCTGCGCCGCCGCCCCGGTCACCGTCGCCGCCGCGAGCACCACCGCCACGAGCACCCCGATGCCGCTTCGCCTCATGCGCCGCTCCCTTGCACGTGTTCCGCGACGATCCGCACCCGATCGCCGACCACCTGGAGGAATCCGCCCTCAACCTTGAATTCGCTGACCGTGTCCGCTCGGCGCACCCGGAGGCGGCCTCGGCCGAGCAGCGTCATGAACGGGGCATGGCCGGGGAGAATGCCGACCTCGCCGTCGAACGCGGCGGCCGTCACCGCGTCAGCGTCGCCGTCGAACATAGCCGCGTCGGGCGAGATGACCGTGACGTGCATCACGAGCTCGCGAGCTTCTTGGCCTTTTCCACGGCCTCCTCGATCCCGCCGACCATGTAGAACGCCTGCTCCGGCAGCTGATCCAGCTCACCAGAGAGGACGCGCTCGAAGCTCGCCACCGTGTCCTCGAGCTTCACGTACTTGCCGGTGAAGCCGGTGAACTGCTCCGCGACGTGGAATGGTTGCGAGAGGAAGCGCTGGATCCGGCGCGCCCGGGCCACGATGAGCTTGTCGTCCTCGGACAGCTCGTCCATGCCCAGAATCGCGATGATGTCCTGGAGCGCCTTGTACCGCTGGAGCGTCCGCTGCACGCCGATCGCCACGTTGTAGTGGCGCTCGCCCACGAACTGCGGGGCCAGGATCCGGCTCGAGCTGTCGAGCGGGTCCACCGCCGGGTAGATGCCCAGCTCGGAGATGGCGCGCGAGAGCACCACGGTTGCGTCGAGATGCGCGAACGCCGTCGCGGGCGCCGGGTCGGTGAGGTCGTCAGCGGGCACGTAGATCGCCTGCACCGACGTGATCGAGCCCTTGTTGGTCGAGGTGATCCGCTCCTGCAGGTCGCCCATCTCCGTCGCCAGCGTCGGCTGGTAACCCACCGCGCTCGGCATGCGCCCGAGCAGCGCCGAGACCTCGGAGCCGGCCTGGGTGAAGCGGAAGATGTTGTCGATGAAGAGGAGCACGTCCTGGTTCTCGACGTCGCGGAAATACTCGGCGATCGTGAGGCCCGTGAGGCCCACCCGGAGGCGGGCACCCGGCGGCTCGTTCATCTGCCCGTAGATGAGCGCCACCGAGCTCAGGACGTTGGCTTCCTTGAACTCGAGGTAGAGGTCGTTGCCCTCGCGGGTCCGCTCGCCCACGCCGCAGAAGACCGACTTGCCGCCGTGCCCCTGCTGCACGTTGTGGATCAGCTCCTGGATGATGACCGTCTTGCCCACGCCCGCGCCGCCGAAGAGGCCGACCTTGCCGCCCTTCACGAACGGGGCGATCAGGTCGATGACCTTGATGCCGGTCTCGAAGATCTCGGTCTTGGGCTCGAGGTCCGTGAACTTGGGCGTCTCCCGGTGGATCGGCCACCGTTCCACGTCGGCCGGCAGCGGCGGGCCGCCGTCCACCGGCTCGCCCAGGACGTTGAGGATCCGGCCGAGCGCGGCGGCGCCCACGGGTGCGGTGATGGGGCCGCCGGTGTCGAGCACGGTCATCCCGCGCACCATGCCGTCGGTGGTGCTCATGGCCACGGCGCGCACCTGGTTCTGGCCGATGTGCTGCTGCACCTCCGCCACGACCCGGATCCCCCGCTCGGTGTCCTCCGCGAGCAGGGCGTTGTAGATCTCCGGCAGGTGCTCGGGCTCGAACTCCACGTCGAGCACGGGGCCGATGATCTGGACGACGCGGCCGGCGTTGTGGGCCTTCTGGTCGCCCGATGCGGGGCGGGACTTGGTCGCTGCTGCCGTGGCCATGTCGGTGTCCGAGTGTCGTGTCGGGGTTTGGGCTAGCCCTGCAACGCCGCCGCGCCGCCCACGATCTCCGCGATCTCCTGCGTGATCTGGGCCTGCCGCTGGCGGTTGTAGGTGCGCGTGAGCAGATCGATCAGCTCGCCCGCGTTGTCGGTCGCATTCTTCATTGCGGTGCGGCGCGCCCCGTGCTCGGCCGCCGCCGTCTCCACCAGCCCGCGGTACACCGCGTTCCGGACGTAGAGCGGCAGCAGCTGCTCCAGGATCGCCTCGGCGCTCGGCGCAAGGATGTAGTCGGGCACCGGCCCCTTCGCGGCCGGGGCGCCGGCTTTCGCCTCCGCCTGCACCGGAAGAATCCGGATCGTGGCGGGCGGCGTGGAGAGCGCGCTCAGGAACCGGGCCTGCACCAGATCCACGCTCGCCAGCGCGCCGGCCTCGTAGGCTGCGATGAGCGGTGCGGCAATCTCCGCCGCGTGGTCGGCCGTCGGCTTGTCGCCAATGTCCTGCCGGTCGGCGGCGAGCTTCCGTCCCAGGTACTTGAAGAAGCCGGCACCCTTCTTCCCGATCGCGTGCAGGTCCACCGCGTAGCCCTCGGCTTCAAGCGCCTCGATCCGCCGCCGAGCTTCCTTGATCAGGTTGGCGTTGAACGCCCCGCACAGGCCGCGGTTGGAGGTGAGCAGCACCACGGCGGCGCGCCGAGGCCCCCCGCGCGCGATCGGCCGCTGGGTGCGGAGCAGCGGAAAGCTGTCCGCCAGCTCCGGCGTCACCAGGTCGGCGATGACCTCGCGCAGGGCCTCCGCATAGGGACGCGCCGACAGCACGCGGTCCTGTGCCCGCTTGAGCTTGGACGTGGACACCAGCTCCATCGTCCGGGTGATCTTGCGGGTGTTCCGGATGGAGCGGATGCGACCCCGAAGCTTCTGGCCCTTCGCCATCAGTCGGCGGGGGTGAAGAGGGACTTGAACGTGGTGATCGCCGTCTTCAGGCCCTGGGTGGTGTCGTCGTCCAGGGTCTTCTTGGTGCGGATCGCCTCGAGCACCTTGGGCGACTTGGCCTCGAGGTAACTCAAGAACTCACGCTCCCATTGGCGGATGTGCGGCACCTGGACGTCGTCGAGGTACCCGTTGGTGACGGCGTAGATGATGGCCACCTGCTTCTCGACCGGCATCGGCTGGTACTGCGGCTGCTTGAGCACCTCGACCAGCCGCGCGCCGCGCGCCAGCTGCTTCTGGGTGGCGGCATCGAGGTCCGAGCCGAACTGGGAGAACGCCTCCAGCTCGCGGAACTGCGCCAGCGAGAGCCGGAGCGGACCGGCCACCTGCTTCATCGCCTTGATCTGCGCGTTGCCGCCCACGCGGCTCACGCTGATGCCAGCGTCCACCGCGGGCCGGACGTTGGAGAAGAACAGGTCGGTCGTCAGGAAGATCTGCCCGTCCGTGATCGAGATGACGTTGGTCGGGATGTAGGCGGAGACGTCGCCCGCCTGGGTCTCGATGATCGGGAGCGCCGTGAGGGACCCGCCCGGCTTGTGGATGCGGGGGTCGAACTTCACCACGTCCGGATCCTCGGAGATCTTGGCGGCCCGCTCGAGCAGGCGGCTGTGCAGATAGAAGACGTCGCCCGGATAGGCCTCTCGGCCCGGCGGGCGACGCAGAATGAGCGAGAGCTGCCGGTAGGCGGCCGCCTGCTTCGACAGGTCGTCGTAGACGCAGAGCGTGGCCCTGCCCTCCTCGTACATGAAATACTCGGCGATGGTGCAGCCGGCGTAGGGCGCGATGTACTGGAGCGGCGCCGGCTCCGAAGCGGAGGACACGACAACGATCGTGTAGTCCATGGCGCCGGCTTCCTTGAGCCGCTCGACCACGGTGGCCACCGTGGAGCGCTTCTGCCCGATCGCGACGTAGACGCAGACGACGCCCTGGCCCTTCTGATTGATGATCGTGTCGATCGCGAT
>JBGPPG010000184.1:0-4727 GCA_041488455.1 Gemmatimonadota bacterium | reverse complement strand
GATCTGGCAGTAGTACCACCCGCGGTAGGCGGCCCGACCGGCACGGCTGAAGGTGAGCGA
Source organism: Gemmatimonadota bacterium (assembly GCA_041488455.1). Classification (GTDB taxonomy): domain Bacteria; phylum Gemmatimonadota; class Gemmatimonadetes; order Gemmatimonadales; family GWC2-71-9; genus DASQPE01. Next base: position 4,667 of record JBGPPG010000184.1, on the reverse strand, counting down.
CCGCCGCTCCAGCCCGACCCAGGCCTTCACGTTCGGCGTGGTGTGCGGACGAACCTCGATGCGCTCGTCCACCGCCTTGGGTACCCGGACGAAGAACTCCCACACGTTGTTTCGGTCGAAGTTGTCGTCCTCGACCCGATAGGTGAGCTCTGTGCCCGAGACGGGCTCGCGGGTGAACGTCCACGACGCGTGGCGCTCGCTCGTCAGCTCCACTTTCAGCTTCGCCAGCTGGTATCGTCGATAGCGGGCCATCCGGTCACCTCCGGGCAGCGGGGGACTGTTCCTGCGAACCTTCGATTATACCGAATCCGGGGGCGCGCCGCGCCCCGCGGTCATGGGCGCATCCGCTGCATGTCCTCCAGGATCGCCCCGGGTGTCACCGGGCCGCCGAGGAAGTCGGTGATGACCTGACGCGAGGAGCGCTCCAGGCCCCACCGGTAGAGCCGCGGTGCCACCCACCCGTACCAGGTCGAGTCGCCGGTGGCGAACGGCCCGTGCAGCTCGCGGGTACGGGCTCTGATCGCCGCGATCACGATCGCGCCGGCGGCGTAGTTCATCATGTATCCCGGCGAGTCGAGCAGCTGGCCTCGCATGGCCCACCACGCCAGCTCCGGGTGCGGGCGGATCCGGAGGTAGTCTCGGGTGATCGCGGTCCAGACCTCGTTCGGCTCCAGGCTTGGATCGCGCTCGAGCCGCGCCTCGAACAGTGCCCAGGCCACGTCCATCACGATGCCGCCGTAGCGGGCGCGCAGCCCGTCGGCCAGCGGCACCGAGTCGCCCAGCCAGCGCCGCTGCCAGACCGGCTCGTACACGTCGAGCGTCACAAACTCGGCCAGCGCCTCGGTGAACGGGTCGCTGTCGGGCCAGTCGAGGAAGGCGGGTCGCGTGCGTATCGCCGCGATGTGCACTGCATGCCCCGTCTCGTGCAGCAGCTCGTTCAGGTTGTCCAGCCCGCCGGTCTCGTAGGTGGCGAAGACCCAGGGCTCGGCGGGGGCCCAGACTCCGCCGATCCGACGGGCGCGGGCGCCGAAATCGGTGAACGACACCGGTGTCTTGCCTGAGCGCGGGGCCAGGTCGTAGTGCACGCGGAGCAGCGCGGGGTCGGCGCCGAGCGCGCGGAACACCTGCGCGTTGAGCGAGTCGAGCCGCCGCAGCGGAATCCGGCCGCTCAGGACCCGGTTGGCCCGACCGACGAAATATTCCCAATCCCATGGCTCGATCAGCGTGTCCGGCGTGCTCGCGCGCCAGGCCTCGAGGATCCGGATGAGCCAGGGCTCCAGGGAGTCCGGCTCCATACTGAGGGCCCGGGCGCTGCTCGCGGCGGGCGGCTCGCTTCCACCCGGCGTGAGCCGGAGCAGCAGGCGGTAGGGGCTGTCCGATCCTCCGTCGCCGTTCATGGTGCGCCAGAGCGGCTCGAGAGCCAGGAACATGCGCCGCCGGCGCTCCGGGCTGTCCTCCCGGCCCAGGCTGAGGCGGCTGAATTCGGCGCCCTCGAACTGCAAGTGATGCTGGGCCCACCCGTAGCATGCGTATGCACGACCCCGGAGACCGCTTGCCCCACTGGAGCCGGCGATCGCTCGCGGGTCGTACGCGCAGTCGGGCGACGCGGTGTCGGCGGCCGCGGACGATACAGAATCCGCAACAGGACCGAGCCCCGAGCTGAGCGCCCGGCGCATGACCGCGAGCGCTCTCTGGTCTTCGCCGGCCAGGGCGGCCGAGTCGATCGCGCCGAGCCGGGGCTCGAGCACGGCGCGCAGGCTGTCGGCGCGGCGGGCGAGGGTCGAGATCGGAATGCCTTCCGGACTCTCGCTCCGGCCGGCGGCGGTGGTGACCGCGATCCGGTCGCGCAGCGAGCGGAGGTCGGCGTACGCCGACTCGGCCCGTGCCAGTGCGACTACCGCGCCGGCCGGAGAGGGCGCCGTGGCGGGGCCCTGTTGCCCGCATCCCCAGGCGAGACCGGCGGCGGCGATCGCCGGATACCTCAGGAGGGAGATGCGGCTCATTCGGGCTCGGCAGGCGCCTGGACCAGGCACCCGGCGCGCGAGGGATGGTCGGTCACAAGCGCGCGGGACGGGACACCCCGCAGCAGCCAGAGCACGGCAAGGTCGCCGGCGGCGCCCGCGGCGAGCAGCCAACCGAACGCCGCGACGGCCCCTCGACCGGTGAGTGTCCCGACGATGGCGGGGACGATCCCCAGCACGATCAAAGGGGCGATGGCGCCGAGACGATAGGCTGGGGCCGGGAGCGGGTCGGTGTAGTGCGCAAAGGGGGCCAGGGCCTTCCACTGCCATCCGAACCGGACCCGGCTCCATCCGCCGCCCGCAGCGGCGACCCAGACCACCGCGTGCACGACCTCGTGGAGGACGATCCCGGCCGCGACTGCCGCCAGACCCAACCCCGTACGCGCGAACAGGGCGTCGATGGCCCCGCCTATCGCCGCGGGACCGCGGACCATGGCATGCAGCAGCAGCAGCGCCGCGACGATCGGAGTGACGAGCAGGATGCCGAGCAGGGCGGCCCAGCCCATGGCGAGGGAGCGATCCTGGGGCGGGGGCGGGGGCGGGGGCGGGGTTGCGGGAACCTTCTCCTCCTGGTTAATGTTCCATCGTGCAGTACGCGACATAGCCTTCGGGCCCCGGGGAATCAGAGCAGCCCGGGTGATCAAAGCTGCCACGAGCCTTCGTCCCGGTGGGTGCCTCGGCACTCAGCCGGGCGTTGTGTTTTCGGGTGCGCCGCGCCGCGCGGACTTGAGGTAGACGTGCTGAGTCTTGGAGCGAGCGTAGCCGAGCCGCAGGTAGAACGGGTGCGATTCCTCACGCGTGACGTTGCTCCGGACCTTCACGGTCCGGAGACCACGTTCGCCGGCCCAGGCTTCGACCTCCGCCACGAGGGCCCGCCCGGCGCCCTGGCCCCGGTGCGCCGCGTCCACGACCAGGCCCATGATCTCGCACCACGCCCCGCTCTCGAGAATTTGCCGCGCCTCGGCGTGGATCCAGCCGATCGCCTCGCCCGCGGGCGACTCGGCGATCCGGAGAAAGTGCTCGGGGCGCGGAAGCAGCCGCGCAAGGCGGCCGGCGATATCCTCGGTCGACGCCGGGTAGCCGAGCTGTGTGCTGAGCTCGGCGAGGCGGGGCGCATCCTCGAGCCGGGGTGCGCGGATCTTCGCGGTCCCGGCGGTGGTCATTCCAAGGGGATCCTGCTCTTGTTCTGCGCCAGCCACTGATCGAACGTCTGGAGCTCGGGGTTGAGCCCGCGGGCGATCTTGGGATCGCGCGGACCGCAGAAAGCCTGCTGGAAGTCCCGCTTGAACTGGAACATGTTGCCCAGGTCTTCGGCGCCCGGGAATCCGAAGCCGCGATAGGCTTCGGGCGAGACGGCGTTGTACCGCACCTCCTCACCCAGCGCTTTGGTGAAGGCGGCGGCCAACTCAGCGCCAGTGAGGTGCTCACCCGCGATGGCGACGGTCTTACCGATGAACTCCTGCCCCCGCTTGAAGATCGCGTATGCGACCTTGCCGATGTCCTCGACCGCGATGGCCGGCAGCTTCTTGTCGTCCATCGGGAAGGTGAGGGCGAGCTTGCCGTCGGGGCCTCGCTTCGGTCCGGAGCCGAAGAAGATGAAGTTCTCCCAATAGAACGACGTGAGCAGGAACGTGGTCGGCACGCCGAGCTTCCGGAACACGTCGTCGGCTTCGCCCTTGGCGTCGAAGTGGGGCACCTTGTACTTGCCCATCAGCGTCGGCATCCGGTTGTCGGAGAGCGGCACCCACTTCCGCGTGTCCTCGAGTGTGGACCAGATGGCGTGGCGGATGCCCGCCTGTTTGGCGGCGTGCGCCATGGCGGTCGCGTCGGCCAGCTCCCGCTCCGGGGAGAAGTGCTCCCAGAAGAAGGTCACGCAGAACGCCCCGTAGGCCCCCGCGAATGCGCGCTCCAGGCTCTTCTGGTCGCTCGCGTCAGCGGCCACCACTTCCGCGCCGGCCGCGGCGAGCGCCTTGGCCTTCTCTGACCCGGGGTTCCGGGTCACGGCGCGGGCGGCAAAGCCGCCGGCCTTGTCGCGCAGGATCGCGCGGACGACACCTCCGCCCTGGGCGCCGGTGGCGCCCATCACCGCGATCATTTTCTTCTCGGCCATGGCTCTTCGCTCCTGGATCTGTGGTTAGAACGCTGCCCGCACGACGCCGCCATCCACCCGGACCGCGGCACCGTTGGTCGCGGAGGCCCGCGGGCTCGCGAGATAGACGGCCATCACCGCCACCTCATCCACGGCCGTGAAGCGCCGGAGCAGCGAGCTGGGCCGGGCCGTGGCGAAAAACTCCCGCTCCATCGCCTCCGGGCTCAGCCCCTGGGCCGCCGCCATCTGCTCGACGAACGCGCCGACGCCCTCGCTTCGCGTCGGCCCGGGCAGGATGCTGTTGACCGTGATTCCGGTGCCCGCGGTGGCCTCGGCCAGGCCGCGGGCTACGGCGATCTGGGCGGCCTTGGTCATCCCGTAGTGGATCATCTCGGGGGGAATCTGGATCCCCGATTCGCTGGAGACGAAGATAATCCGGCCCCAGTTCCGGGCCCGCATGCCGGGGAGGTAGTGCCGGGCGAGGCGGACACCGCTCATCACGTTGGTCTCGAAGAAACGGAGCCAGTCGGCATCGGGGATCTCCTCGAACGGCTTGG
>JBGPPG010000183.1:0-4962 GCA_041488455.1 Gemmatimonadota bacterium | reverse complement strand
CGTCTGCATCGAGGACGATCTCGGCCGCCGGTTGCTGCAGCTGATGGACGGCACGCGCACGTCGGAGATGCTCCGGCACGAGCTGGCGGGCTATCTGTCCACGCAGCCGTCTCCGGTCGAGGTCAGCGCGGCCGTCGTCGACAGAAAGGTCGTCGAGGCGGCGAGTCTCGCCCTTCTCATCGCCTGACGGCGGGGACGCGGCCCCGCGCTCAGAGAACGGTCACGAGGTGCAACAGGTCGAAGTCGAAGCCGACCACCACCTCGTGCATGGCGCCGCCGGGGGCCTCGCAGAGCCAGAGCGAGTAGTCGCAGAACGTCCCCCAGGCGTCTTCCTGCAGGGCGGCGGGGCATCGCGCCAGGAATTCCTCGCGCACCAGGCTCCAGGGCCGCAGATCGCGGATGCTCGTGATGGGGGCGGTCGGCGGCGCCTCGCCCCTGACGAAGCGGAGCCCCCACACGAAGCCGCTCGGATGCTCGTGCACGAGGAAGTCGAAGGCGGGCCAGAGCGGCAGACGAAAGGCGTACCCCTGCGAGCCGCTCATGCGGCTCCCGGGGGTAAGCCCCTGGGCTGGGGCCACCCGGCGCGGCGGCCCCAGGAGATCCCGGTAGGGCCGCAGGCCCGCCTCGAGCTGCTCGACGCCGGTCGCCCGCACCGCGTCCGCGGCGGCGCGCATGTCCTCCGCGGACACGCTCAGCGTGCGCAGCGCGGCGGTCACCGCCGGTCCGGGCCGCAACGCGGCCAGGAGGTAGAGCTCGAACAGGCGCACGCGTTCCGCGGCGCCGGCGCTCGACACGGGCGGCACGGACGGCGGCGGGCTCATGGGTTGGGCACCACGTTCTCCGCCGTCACCCCCCACGGCCTCACCGTCTTGTCGATCACGAGATCGGCGGTACCCGAGAAGGTGCTGCCGTCGGGCCGCACCCCCACGATGGGAACCGACCCGGGAGGCATGTTTGGCAAGACCACGAAGTTGTCACCGACCTTGACGTACCCGGCGCTCTCGCCGAACGCCTCCTTGCAGGCCGCGTCGAGCGCCTTGGCCTTCTCCTCGGGCGAGAGTGGCAGCTCCTCGATCTGCTTCAAAATCGCCGCGGTCTTCCCCTTCTTCTGGCTCTTCACCCCCGCGCCGATCGCCTTGCCGAGCTCCTCGGGATCCCGGGTCGCGGCCTTCGCGGCTTCCCGCGCCGCGCGCTCCTCGGCCTCCTGCGCGAGCTTGCGGGCGGCGGCATCCTCCGCCTCCTGCGCGAGCTTGCGAGCGGCGATCTCCTCGGCCTCGCGCGCCGCCTTGCGCGCCGCTTCCTCCGCCGCCTCCTGCGCCGCCTTGCGCGCCGCGCGTCCGGCGACGACCCCTCCGATCCCCGCGGTCGCCGCCCCGGCGGTGGCGCCGGCCAGCACCGAGACGCCGAGCATCCCCCAGCTGAACTCGCCGGTGCCGACCGCCTCCACGCAGTACTCGACGCCCGCGGCCAGTCCGCCGCCGATCGCGCCGGCGGCGAGCCCGCCGACGATCGTCGCCGCGGCGGCCGTCGCGATGGCCCCCACTGCGGCGCCGATCGCCCCGATGCAGCCGCCGATCAGCGCCGCGCGTCCGACCTGACCCCAGTCCGTCTCCGGCTCGTTCCGCTGCCGGTAGAGCTCGATGCCGGCGCCGATCACCGCCCCCACCGCGGCGCCAATCGCCATCGCGACCAGCACCGTCGCCAGCGTCAGCGAGATCTCCCCGGTCGGGTCGATGCGGTTCACCGGGTCGCCGTCGCCGATCAGGTAGCGGTTCAGCGAGCCGCCCTCGGGGCCCAGGGGGTCGGGCGTGAGGAAGCGGCCCAGGTCCGGCGAGAAGTACCGTGCCCCTACGTGGTGTAGCCCCGTCTCCGCGTCGGCGTACTGGCCGGCCAGGCGCCAGGGCTGCTCCACCCGGGCGACCTCGACGATCGCCTGTCCGAAGGCCAGGTAGTCGGCTTTCCAGACGACGGCGCCCGACCGGTCGGTCATGGCCAGCACTTCGTGGCGGCGCCCGGCGTGCAGGCAGTAGACGGCGTCTCCCCGCCGCATGGCGAGCGGCGTGGGGAACTCGGGACACACGAGGTAGTCACGGCGATCGACGCGGCCGCCCCCGTCGATCACGGTCTCGGAGAGGAGCTGCGCGCCCGCCCAGCGGTAGTGCGTGACGCGGTCGCCCACCTGCTTGCGGATGCGCCGGCCGAGCGCGTCGTAGGCGTACCGCACGGTGGTGCCGGCCCGCGACGCCTCGATCAGGTGGCCGCGCGCGTCGTAGCGGAGGCTCCAGCCCCCGACGCCCGCGAGATTTCCCAGCGCGTCGTGGTCGAACCGTTCGGCGCCGCGCCGGCGCACCCGGTTGCACGCATCGAACTCAACCGGGCCCGCCGGGTCGCGCACGCGGTTGCCGTTCGCGTCGAGCTCGAACCGCTCGGCGAAGGCCGGAGTACTCGACTCGACGGCGGTGACCCGCCCCGCGCGGTCGTACCGGATCGCGCGGCGCTCGTCGGCGCGGGTCACGCCGACGAGCCGGTCGCAGACGTCGTAGCTGAAGCGAGCGGTGTCCGCGTCGCGGCTCGCGCCCCCCGCGGCGCTGAGCGTCCAGCTCGCCACGCGGCCGAGCTCGTCGACCGACTGCTCCACCACCGTGCCGTTCGCATACCGGATGCGGCGCGGCGGCCCCGCCGGCCCCCACTCGATCTCGCAGCCCGCGCCCGCCCCGTCGCGCACCGCGACGAGGCGCCCGTCGCGATCCCGCCGGTAGACGATGCGCTCGCCGGTCGAGGTGGCGAGCGCCAGGAGGGCGCCGACCGCGTCGCGCTCGTAGGTCACCCGGTGGCCCGCGAAGGCCTCCGAGAGGAGCCGGCCCGCCTCGTCGTAGACGAGCTCGACCGTGCCGTGCTCGTTCTCCCCGGCGGTGATGCGTCCGTGCTCGACGCGCAGGCGCGCCCAGCTCCCGTCCTGGTAACGCGCCTCGTGGAGCCCGGTCTCGGCGTCGACGTGGAAGCGGCCGTGCTCCCGCCCCGCGACCCGGAAGCGATCGAGCCGGCCGTCCGCGTCATACTCGTACTCGTGGCGCGTGCCGTCGGCGTGGACGACCGCGCTCGGCCGGCTCCAGCCCCGGTACTCGATCGCGGTGCGCGCCCCGCGCGCGTCCACGATCCCGGCGAGCTCGCCGGCCGCGGTGCGCTCGTAGCGGACCGCATGGCCCGCCCGGTCGATGAGGCGGACGGGGCGCCCGGCGTCGTCGTACTCCGCGAGCGCGCTGGTCCCGTCCGGATAGTCGACGCGCCGTGGCTTCCAATCCCGCGTGAGATCGAAGCCGAAACGCCCCCCGCTCGGCCCTCGGTCGATGCCGGTCAGGAAGCCCTCGGCGTCGCGGTCGAAGACGATCTCTCGGCCCAGCGGGTCGCGCAGCGACCGGATGCGCCCGTTCAGGTACTGCTCGGTCTCGATCACGCGCCCTTCGGCGGTGGTCGTGCGGGTGAAGCGACCGCGCAGCTCGACGCGCGCCGCCCCCCCGGCCGCGTCGCGCACGACGAGCTCGCCGGCCCGCGCGCCGGCTTCCACCCCGTAGCCCTCGGCGCGCAGCCGCTCGAGCCGGCTGCGGTGCGCGCTCTCGATCCCTTGCTCGCGCAGCGCGGCGAGTTGCTGCGGGCGGATCCTCATGCCGCCGCGCGACGCATCGGCTACGAGCCGCTCGGAGCGAGAGCGAGTGAAAGCGGCGCGGGCGCCACGCCGCCCGGCGTCAGCGTGAACGTGACGGCGCCCGAGGAGGCCGGATCCTCGGCGATGAAGAGCCGAGCCGGACCGAAGAACTCGGCCGCCTCCTCGCGCGTGGAGGTGGGGAGGAAGACGCGCAGGACGCGGGGATCGTAGAAGCGGAAGTAGAAGTCGGCCTCGCCGCCGTCCCCCTTGACGAGGAGGAACTTGCGAAAGTGCTGAAGCAGGGCCGCCGGATCAACGCCGGCGGCCACGAACGCGCCCCAGCTCCGGCCCCACCCGTTCTCGATGAGCCAGGAGACGAACGGGGAGGCGCGCTCGCAACGGGCGAGGTACGGGGCCACGAACCAGAGCGCCTTCGCGGTGAGCCCCTCGTAGAGACAGTCGTGCGGGACCCCACCGGCTCTCAGCCGGAGAGGAATCTCGTGATTGCGCGCGGCGTCGAGGAGGACGTAGAGCGACTCGCCGGGCGAGAGCGCGGCAAAGAGCGCCTCCTCCACGGCGGTTGCGCGGTCAACCGTCAGCGTCACGCCCGGGCGCTCCGATCGTCGCCTTGCCGCCCCGACGGGGCAGCCACCCTCAGTGTCAGTGCTCGCAGAGCGGCGCCCCGCTGGACGCCGCCCGCATGAGGGCCATGGCCTGGGGCCCCATCATGGTGCCTTCCTCCCCGATCAGCACCGTCGGGAAGCCCACCGCGATGGGATTCACCGGGCCCATGGCCGAGCCGGGCACCTCCACGACGATGTCCTGGATCCGACACGCCATCTGCATGTTGATGAATACCGTCGGGCTGCCCAGGATCACGGAGCCGACCCCGTCGGCGCCGCTGATGCTCGCCGCGGGACACGCGTGCTGATCGATGATCGTGCGCCAGGCGGGCAGGTTGCCGATGAGGGTGTTGGGACTCCCCGGCCCGGGAAACAAGGGGCTCCCGTGGGTGGTGAGATCCGTGACCCGGGCCGCCGGCTTGCCGGGCATCGCCTACTCCCTCGCCGCGGTCATGGGTTCAATGGCGGGTCGACCGCGCCGGATTCGCTGTCGTCCGCCTCCTCCGGAGGCTTCGGAATCATGCTCGGCGCCCCGCCGCTGTTGATCCGGACCAGGGTCCCCATGATCGTGATGCCGCTCGGATCGATCTTGATGAAGCCGCCGGACGACTTGATGGTCAGATCCATACCGGACTCGATGACGATGCTCATCGCCGTCTTCTGGTACCAGTTCTTCCCGACCTCCTCGTTCTGGGT
>JBGPPG010000182.1:0-4984 GCA_041488455.1 Gemmatimonadota bacterium | reverse complement strand
CCGGGAACGTCATAACCTTCTAATCTACGCGGGGATGCCGGGCAACTGTAGGGCCGGTCCTGACGGTCGCTAGTGGGCCGGACTCGCGCTCTCAAGGTCCGGGTGGGGGTCGAGCCGAAGCGAGCGGGAGATCGATCGCTCACCCGCGCGGCGCGGGCGCCGCGAGCAGCTCGCGCACGCGCTCGGGCGTGAGCCCCTGCTCCAGGCTCCCCAGCCGAGCCACTGAGATGGTGGAGGTCTCTTCGGATACCACGAAGACGATGGCGTCGGTCTCCTCTGACAGACCGAGAGCGGCGCGGTGCCGCGTGCCCAGCGCCTTGTTGGGCGGCGCGTGCTGGGTGAGGGGGAGGATACAGCCCGCACCAATGATCTGGTCACCCCGCACGACGATCGCGCCGTCGTGCAGCGGGGAGTAGGGGCTGAAGATCGTGGCGACGAGATCGGCGGAGAGGCTCGCCTGGAGCCGGGTGCCGGAGTCGAGGTACTCCTCCAGCGCCACCTCGCGCTCCACCGCGATGATGGCGCCCGTGGCGCTCTGGCTCAGTCGGTCCACGGCCTCACTGACCTGCTCCGCGACTACCGAAGCAGCGCGTCCGCTGAAGAACGTGAACGGCCGGGTCTGCCCCAGCCGGGCCAGCGCGTACCGGAGCTCCGGCTGGAAGACGACCAGCGCCACGAACGCGCCGTAGGTGAAGATCACGCCGAGCAGGTAGGTGATCATCGAGAGCTTGAGCAGGAACGCGGCGACGTAGATGACGGCGAGGACGAGCACGCCGAAGAGAATCTGGAGGGCGCGGGTGCCGGCCAGGAACTTGAGGACCTTGTACAGCACCGCCGCGACGATGAGAATCTCGAGCAGGTCCCGCCACGAGGGCATGCCGATCGGGATCTGCTCGAGCGACACTAGGGGCCTCCGATGGCAAGGGCGACCGCGAGGGCCTCGCGGGCGGCGACGACGTCGTGCACACGGAACAACCGGGCGCCCCGCTCCCACGCGAGGGCGCAGACCGTGGCGCCGGCCCGGTCGCGCTCGGCGGTGTCGAGCCCGGTGATCGCCCCCACGAACCGCTTGCGTGACGGACCGACCAGGATCGCGCGCCCAAGCGAGCGCAACGCGGCGAGCCGGTCGCAGACCAACATATTCTGCTCCGGGGTCTTCGAGAAGCCGAGGCCGGGGTCCACCACGATCGCGTCGGCGTGGACGCCGGCGGCCGTGGCGCGGTCCATCGCCCCGGCCAGCTCAGCCAACACCGCCGGGACCGGGTCACCGCCATACTCGGCGTGCGCGTACGACGCGATTTCGGTCAACGAGCCGCGGGAATGCATGAGAACAAGGCCCGCACCGGCACGCGCCACCACCGAGGCGAGCCCCGGGTCGTGGCGCAACGCCGTCACGTCGTTTACGATCGCCGCCCCTGCCTCGAGCGCGGCCCGCGCGACACCGGACTTCACGGTGTCCACCGAAATCACCGTGTGGGGCAAGTCGTGCTGGATGGCCTCGATCACGGGGATCACCCGCCGCAGCTCTTCTGTCTCCGGCACCAACGCGTCCCTCCCCGGCCGCGTGGACTCGCCTCCCACGTCCACGATGGCAGCACCCTCCCGGACCAGCCGCTCCCCATGCGCGCGGGCGGCGTCGAGAGAGGCGTAGTGCCCGCCGTCGCTGAAGCTGTCCGGGGTGACGTTGAGAATGCCCATGAGGACGGGGCGGTCGAGCGGGATCGCGGCGCGGGCGGTGCGCCACTCCGAGGGAGGGTCGGGCGGGATGGTGAGGCCCACCTGCATCGAGACTTCCCGCAGCTCTTCCGGCGCGGTCCACGGGCGGGCGAACGCGCTCAGACGCGTGCGGCTGCCCGCGAGGACGCCCCAGCCATCGCCGGTCACCACCTCGAGGCCGAGGCGCCCGGCAAAACGGACCAGGGACTCGAGAGTCGCCTGGTCCAGGTCGTGGATGTGGAAGGCTAGGGGTTGGGCCCCGCTCGCCGCCGCTTCCGCCGCTTCCGGGGCCCACCCGTGCGCCGTGAGTGCATCGCTGAGGGCCCGGGGTGAGTGGAAGGCGAGCGGAACGACATTCACGCGCCGGCCGGCTCGGCGGGCGGAGCGCCCAGGATCGGCGTCCTGACGGGCTGCGCGGCCGGCTTGGCCGGCGGCGCGGCCTGCGCCGGCAACGGTTCGGCTACCGGAGGACGGGGCGCGAGCAGCTCGCCCTTCAGCAGGTGGTCGAGATCCTCGCGGTCGATCGTCTCCCGTTCCAGCAGCGCCACCGCGATACGGTCGAGCAATTCCCGGTTGGCTTCGATGATCTGGGTGGCCTTGGCATACGCCTCGTCCACCAGTCGCTTGACCTCGTCGTCCACCGTCTCGGCGGTGCGCTCGGAGATCTCCCGGCGCTGGGCGAACTCCCGGCCGAGGAAGATCTCCTGCTCCTTGTCGCCCACGGCGAGCGGGCCGATCCGGTCGCTCATGCCGAACTGGGTCACCATCCGGCGGGCGAGCGCCGTGGCCCGCTCGATGTCGTTCCCCGCGCCCGTGGTCACCTTCTCCGGCCCGAAGACGATCGCCTCGGCCCCCCGCCCGCCGAAGAACATCGCCAGGCTGCCGATGAGCCATTCCTTGGTGTAGTTGTGCCGGTCCACTTCGGGGAGCGAGGCCGTGAGGCCGAGCGCGCGACCACGCGGCACGATCGTGACCTTGTGGATCGGATCGCTCCCCGGAATCTTGAGCGCGACGATGGCATGCCCGGCCTCATGGTAGGCGGTGAGCCGGCGCTCGTCCTCGGTGAGCACGAGGCTCCGCCGCTCGACGCCCAGCATCACCTTGTCCTTCGCCTCTTCGAAGTCCTGCATGTCCACCAGCGTCTTGTTCTTCCGTGCCGCGAGCACCGCCCCCTCGTTCACTAGGTTCGCGAGATCAGCGCCGGCCATGCCGGGCGTCCCCTTGGCGATGATGTCGAGCCGCACGTCGGACGACAGCGGGATCTTCCGGGTGTGGATCCGGAGGATCTGCTCCCGGCCCCGGACGTCAGGAGCGTCCACCACGATCTGCCGGTCAAACCGCCCCGGCCGGAGAAGCGCGGGATCCAGCACGTCGGGCCTGTTGGTAGCGGCGAGCAGGATCACTCCGTCGTTCGACTCGAATCCGTCCATCTCGACGAGGAGCTGGTTGAGGGTTTGCTCCCGCTCGTCGTGCCCGCCGCCGAGGCCGGCGCCGCGGTGGCGGCCGACGGCGTCGATCTCGTCGATGAAGATGATGCAGGGCGCGTGTGCCTTGCCCTGCTCGAACAGGTCACGCACGCGGCTTGCCCCGACGCCGACGAACATCTCGACGAAGTCGGAGCCCGACATGGAGAAGAACGGCCGGCCGGCCTCGCCCGCCACGGCCTTGGCCAGGAGGGTCTTGCCCGTGCCCGGCGGGCCCACCAGCAGCGCGCCCTTGGGCAGCCTGCCGCCGAGTCGGGTGAACTTCTGCGGATCCTTGAGGAACTCGATGATCTCCTGAAGCTCGTACTTGGCCTCGTCGGCGCCGGCCACGTCCGCGAACGTGATCTTGGGCGTGTCGCCGGCCAGGAGCTTGGCCTTGGACTTCCCGAAGGCGAACGCGCGGCTCCCGCCGGCCTGGAGCTGGCGCAGCAGGAAGAACCAGAGACCGAGGATGACGACCCAGGGAAGCGCCGCGATAATGATCGCGGTGATGCCGCCCTTGGGCTCCCGGGCGATGACCTGTACCCCCGCGTCGTCCAGCCGCTTGATGAACGTCTCGCTGTTGGCGATGGGAAGCAGCACGGTGAAGCTCTTGGCCGGGCGGCCGTCCTGAGCCACCGGGGTCTTGAAGTCGCCCTCGAGCCGCTTCCCGTCGTACACCTCTACCCGGGCGACGTTGCCGCCGTCGAGCTGGCGGCTGAACTCCGTGTAGGAGAACTCCTGGGTGGGGCTTCGCTGGCGGCTCATCATCTGAAAGAGCGCCAGCGCGAGCAGGGCCACCAGCAGCCACAGCGCGAGGTTCTTGCTCAGGTTCCCCCAGCTCGGACGCGGGGGTCGGCTCGGAAGTCGGTCAGCCATCTAGGAATCCAGGTCCGCGATGAACGGCAGGTGACGAAAGTTCTCGGCATGGTCGAGGCCGTAACCCACCAGGAACGCCGAGGGCGCCCGGAATCCGACGAAGCGGAGCTCCGCCGGCCGCGCGGGCGCGAGTTGCTTGTCCAGCAGGGCGCAGGTCGCGAGGCTCCGCGGGCGCCGCTCGCCCAGCAGCCCGAGGAGGCGCTGAAGGGTCTTTCCACTATCAATTATATCCTCGACGAGCAGGATATGTTTGCCCGCGAGGTCGGTCTCCGGGTCGTACAGCAGGCGGACGGTTCCGCTCGAGACCTTCCCGGCCCCGTACGAGGTGGCGACCAGGAAGTCGATCTGGATCGGCCGCTCGATCTTCCGGACCAGATCACTCAGAAAAATGAAGCTGCCCTTGAGCAGCCCCAGCACCAGCAGCTCCCCGTCGGGGAACGCCGCGGTGACCTCCCGGCCGAGCTCCGCCACTCGGCGCGCGATCGTCGCCTCGTCGTAGACGATCGACTTGATCGCTCGGCCGCCGGTGCGGCGGAGAATCTCAGGCGAGCTCAGCGTCAACACGCAGCGCCTCCGCGCCGGGTGGAGGGAGCAGCAGGTCGGACCGACACACACCGGGAACCCAGACCGGCGATCCCGCAGACTCGAGCACCGGCCAGCCGGCCCGCCGGCTGCGCGGGATCCGGGCGTCCTGGAAGCAGCGCACGAGGAGGCGGCGTCCGCGGCCCCGGAGCGGCCGGATTCGCTCGCCCTCGCGCCAGGCCCTGAGGGCCAGCGGGACGGGCTCGAACCACGCCGTCATCGCCAGGCGCTCCTGCCGCTCCGGCGCGCTCGTCGATGTCCAGCTGAATCGCCATCCGCCCCAGACCTCGACGCCGCTTTGGCCGGCGAGCGGCTTGGCCCTCTGCGAGGATCCCCGCCGGGGG
>JBGPPG010000181.1:0-5003 GCA_041488455.1 Gemmatimonadota bacterium | reverse complement strand
TATCGGGTCGCGTGGGGCGGGGAATACCGGGAATACACCGCGTCGCGGAGCCAGCTCCAGGTGGTGCTGCCGCTCACGCTGTTCCTCATCTTCCTCATCCTGTTTGCGCTCTACAGCAACTTCAAGTTCCCGATCATCACGGTCGTGGGCGTGCTACTCTCGGCTCCGGTCGGGGGGATCCTCGCGCTGGCACTCACCGGCACGCCGTTCTCGGTGTCGTCCGGCATCGGGTTTCTGGCGCTCTTCGGCGTCTCGGTGCAGACGGCGGTGGTCTACATCTCCTACGTGAACGAGCTCCGGCGGGATGGGGCGGACATCAAGCAGGCCACGCGGGAGGCGGCGCTGCTCCGTCTCCGGCCGATCATGATGACCGCGCTGGTGGCGGCACTCGGCCTGTTGCCGGCCGCGCTCTCCACCGGCGTCGGCTCCGACTCGCAGCGGCCGTTCGCGATGGTCATCGTAGGCGGAATGTTCTCGCGCCTCCTGATCAGCGTGTTCCTGATGCCGGTGCTCTACGAGCTGGTGGCGCGCCCGGGGGATCGGCTGGAGGTCTGAGCGCTCACGCGTCCCGCAGCAGCGCCGCGAGCGTGGGAAGCGCGATGTGCGACCCGCTCAGCACCAGCGCAACCCGGGCCCCCTGCCAGCGCCGCCCCGCCGCGAGCAGGCCGGCCACCGCCAGCGCTCCGGCGCCCTCGATGAGCAGGGATTGGCGCTCGAGCACGAGCCGGAGCGCGGCGCGGATCGCAGGCTCGTCCACGACCATCCACTCGTCCACGCATGCGCGGCAGACCGGCAGCGTGATCGCGTCCGCCTCGACCAGCCCGACCGTCGCATCGGACAGCGACGGTGCGCTCGGCAGCTCCACCACCCGGCCGGCCTTGACGCTTTCGACCATGATCGGGCATGCGGTCGGCTGGCAGCCGACGACGCGCACGTGCGGTGCCCTTTCCTTCAGATGGGCCGCGATCCCGCTGATCAGTCCCCCGCCGCCCACAGGGACGAGCAACACGTCCAGGCTCTCCAGCTGTCGGAGCAGCTCGAGCGCGACGGTCCCCTGGCCGCCGATCACCTGCGCATCGTTGTACGGCGAGACATAGACCCGCCCGGTCTGCTCCGCGTCCCGCCGGGCCACCGTTTCCACCGCGCCCGGGTCCCCTTCCACCAGCCGGACACGCGCGCCCCGGGCGCGGAGCCCGTCGAGCTTGGCCGGGGAGACGCTGCTTGGGAGGAAGATCTCGCCCGCGATGCCGAGCAGCGCCAGCGCGTGGGCCGAGGCGAGGCCGTGATTGCCGGTCGATGCGGCCACGATGCCGCGCGCGCGCTCCGCCCCGCTCAGGGAGAGCAGCTTGCTGAACGCGCCCCGGGCCTTGAACGACCCGGTGACCTGAACGCACTCGAGCTTGAGGTACACGTCGGCGCCGGTCTCCCGGCTCAGGAACGGCGACGGCTCGAGCGGCGTCTCCCGGATGTAGGGGCGGATGCGCGGCTCCGCGAGGGCGACCTCGCGGGCGGCGTCCGCCGCGGAGAATGTCATCGTGAGGGTCACGCGGCCGTAGCCGTTCGCTTCCGCCGCTTCGCCCCGGGCGCCAGCTCGGCGAGCAGCTCGTCCACCCGTGCGAGCCCTGCGAGCGTGCGGCTGACGTCGTACCCGTAACCGATCCGGATGTACTTGCCGATCCCGAAGTGCGCGCCCGGAGTGATGAGCACGGACTTCTCCAGTCGGAGTCGGTCGAAGAGCGCCACCGATCCGATCGGCAGGCGGTAGCGAACCAGCGCGATCGCCCCCGCAACCGGCGGGATATAGTCGAAGAGATCGCCGCGTCCGCGGATCCACGCCTCCACCTGCGGCAGGTTGCGGCGGATGATCGCCCGGGTACGGGCGAGGATCCGCTCACGGCGCTCGGGCGCCATCGCGAGCCGAGCCAGGCGGTCGGAGAGCATAGTCGGGGTGAGTGTCGTGTAGTCCTGGTACGCCCAGAGCTCGCGGACCTTCGGTACCGGCCCGACGATCCAGCCGGTCCGGAGCCCGGGCATGCCGAACGCCTTCGACAGGCCGGCCGTCACAATCACCTTGCCGTAGCGGCCCCAGAAGGTCGGCGAGGTCACGTCGCTCGCTATCTCGGCGCCACGGTAGACCTCGTCGGACACGATCCACGCGCCCACCCGGCGCGCCGTACGGACGATCGTGTCCATCTCCGCCTCGGAGAGCACACCACCGGTCGGGTTGTTCGGGTTGGTGACGACGATGACCTTCGTGCGCCGGGTCACCGCCGCATCCAGACTCTCGCTGTCGAGCGCCCAGCGGCGCGCGCCTCCTTCACGCCGCTCCACCAGCCGGTAGGGGTCCGCGCGGTCTGCGTAAGCCCGGGCAAGCCCCCACGCCTGCATGTAGTTCGGGATCATCACCGCGGCCCTCCCGCCCTTGTCGAGCAGGCCCCAGAGCGTGGTGTAGTTCGCTTCCGACCCGCCGTTGGTCACCAGCACGTTGTCGGGCGCGGCACCCGGGTAGAACAGGGCGATGCGCTCGCGCAAGAGGGCCGACCCGTTCGATTCGGGATACTTGAGCGCGAGATCGAGAAAACCGCCGGGGTCCAGCTCGCCGCCGTCGAGCAACTCGCGCGGCGTGAGCGGTTGCACACCGCTCTCCGAGAGGTTGTACTCGACTTCGTTCTCGTAGAGACACTGGGTCCGTTCAATCTGAAAGCGGTCGATGCGCATGGCGGCCTCGGAAGGGGCGCGGGTGGCCTACACATACCGCTGGCGGCCGGGAGTGTAAAGGGTGGCGGCGGAGACCGGCCGCGGTATGATTGGCGCATGCCGACCCCGGTGCTTCTTCTTCGAGAAGCCGAGATCCGCGCGCTCGTCGATCCGGCGTCCTGCATCTCCGCCATCGAGCGGGCGTTCACGAGCTATGCCGCCGGACGGGCCGAGCTG
The DNA here is from genome assembly GCA_041488455.1 of Gemmatimonadota bacterium. Classification (GTDB taxonomy): domain Bacteria; phylum Gemmatimonadota; class Gemmatimonadetes; order Gemmatimonadales; family GWC2-71-9; genus DASQPE01. The sequence continues at coordinate 2,069 of JBGPPG010000181.1, read as the reverse complement.
CCGGGCGTGATCCATCTCGACGTGTCGGAGGCTCGCGGGGAGATCCATGTGAAGGCCGGCTATCTTCACGGCGGAAACTGCTGGGCGGTGAAGATCGCCTCCGGTTTTCCCGGCAATACGACGCTGGGGCTCCCCGCCAACGACGGCATGGTGGTCGTCTTCGACGCGGCGACCGGCGTCCCGGCCGCGGTTCTTTTCGACAACGGCTATCTCACCGATCTCCGGACCGCCGCGGCAGGGGCCGTGGCGGCGCGGCACCTCGCGCGCGCGAAGCTCGGCGGCGTCGCGGTGATCGGTACCGGGACACAGGCACGGCTCCAGGTCCGGATGCTGGCGGAAGTGCGGGTGTTCGAGTCGCTGCGGATCTGGGGACGCCGGCGGGACGCGGCGGAAGCGGTGATTCGGGATCTCGCGAGTGTGCTGCCTCACGGCGTGCGGGCGAGCGTGGCCGATACGCCGGAGGCCGCCGTCACCGGGGCGGAGGTGGTCTACACCGTGACCGCGAGCCGCAAACCGCTCCTGCGGGCCGAGTGGCTCGGACCGGGAACCCTGATTGTGGCGGTCGGGTCGGATGGCGCGGACAAGCAGGAGCTCGACGTCGGTGTGCTCGCATCCGCGGACCGAATCGTGGCGGACAGTCTGGCGCAATGCCGGCGCATCGGCGAGATCCACCACGCGCTGGACGCGGGGGTGATCGGTGAATCGGAGGTGACGGAGCTGGGCCGCATCACCGGGGGGCTGGCCCCTGGCCGGGCTTCACCGGACGAACGGATCGTCTGCGATCTGACCGGCGTCGGAGTGCAGGATGTAGCGGCCGCCGCGCTGGTGCTGGAGCGCGCGCAGGCACGGGATGCTGGAGAGCGCTGGACGCGTTAGCAGGGGTGCTGCGGACGACAATCGATCACGCGCGCCAGGCGCCCAGTATCCGTCGCAGGAGAACCAGCTGGCCGAGGTGGTAGGCCGTGTGGTCGGCGACGAGCAACGCCTCACGAAGCAGCGTCTGGCCGTCGCCCCAGGGGAAGGGAGCAACGAGGTCCTGCGCCGGGTCGGCCACAAGCGCTTCCATCGCCTTCTGGTCGGCCCGGAACGCCGTGAGCGAGGCCTCCCACTCCGCGTCGTCCTTGGGGCTTCTGGCCTTCGGCCAGTAACCGTCCGGCCACTCCAGCGGCTCGTATGTCCCGTCCTGATTGCGACTGAATCGCAAAATGTCGTCCTGCGCGATGCGCATGTGCTCGACGAGCTGCCACGCGCTGTACGCCGACCCGCGCGGCGCCTTGCCCCGCAGATCGGAGGGCAGGTCGCGCACGGCGTCGTCGAACGTGAGGTGCGCGTGGCCGCCGCGAAGCAGCTCCAGCAGGTGTGTTCGAAGAGGGTCGGGGGTCGCTGCCATACCGCAACATACGTTGCCGGGCCGCAGATCGCGCGCCCGGCCGGGCATGCGGAACACTTCCCCCCCTTGAGCTGTTAGCGTGTCCGTGCGTCCAGAGCAACCGCGACGCGATCGGGAACTCGACAAATCAAAGGAGCAGCACGCATGGCGACGTCCACCACGGCCCCCTCGCGGGTCAGCACCTGGGACATCGATCCCGCCCACAGCGCAGCCCACTTCTCTGTTCGGCATATGATGGTCTCGACCGTCCGCGGCGAGTTCGGCAAGCTGACGGGCTCAGTCAAGCTCGATCCCGCCGACGTCACTCGCTGGTCGGTCCAGGCCAGCATCGACGCGACCTCGATCAACACCCGCGAGCCTCAGCGCGACACGCACCTGCGCAGCCCGGACTTTTTCGATGTGGAACGATTCCCCGCCATCGATTTCAAGTCGACGAAGATCGTGCGGACGGGCCCGGAGACCTACGAGCTCACAGGTCAGCTCACGCTGCACGGGGTGACGCGCGAGATCAGGCTGAGCGTGGAGAGCGACGGCGTGGAGACCAAAGACCCGTACGGCAAGCTGCGCCGCGGCGCTAGCGCGACGGGCAAGCTCAACCGGAAGGACTTCGGCCTGAACTGGAATCAAACGCTGGAGGCGGGTGGGATCCTGGTCGGCGAAGAGGTGAAGATCTCGATCG
>JBGPPG010000180.1:0-5090 GCA_041488455.1 Gemmatimonadota bacterium | reverse complement strand
GGCACCCCGCAGCTTACGGTCGAGCGCGGCGGGAAGGGGCACGCGCGCCCCGCCCTTGGCGAGATCGCGCTGGTATCGGCGACGCAGATCGGCGAGATGGACCCTGAACGGCTCACGCGCGCCGTCGGGCAGCATGCCGATGCGGTCCTTGGCACCCGGCTAACGGCTAATGGCTAACGGCTCCCCTACGGCTTCACCACCTTCCGGATCGGATCCCGAAGCGTGAACCAGAGAAACGTGAACAACCCCTCCGACGGCCTGCGCCGCCGGTCGATCACCGCGGTCACGAGCGACCCCTTCGCGTCGCGCTCCGGGTTGTTCTGCCGGAGCACGAACCTGTTGGCGATGAAGCTCCTGATCGACCGCTTGGCCTTGGCCACGATCCCCTCGTCCTTGCCATCGAGCCCGATCGCCAGATTGCGATAGCGCGGCACCACCCGGCCCTTCGCCCGCCCGGCGGTGACGGTCGCGTCGAACTCGACGCCGAGCACGTCGCCGTGGGAGAAATGGACGTCGCTGTTGGGTGCCGCGAACCGGTTGAAGTCGGTGAACGGCATGGGGCCGAGCGTGCCGTGGTACTTCATGTCGAACCGCTCGCTCAGGAGCGGGATCTCGAGCACGGCGGAGAGCAGGCCGGTCCCCATGATCCTGGCGGAAGCGGTAAGCAGGGCCGGTTGCTCGACCGACATCCGGCCGGGATCGTTCGACAGGTTGAGTATGCTCGCTTCGATCCCCTCGAAGGTGACGACGCCGGGCATGGGCTGCCCCGGCTCGAGCTCGCCATAGGTGATCTTGCCGTTCCTCACCCGCACGCTGTCGATCAACACCCGAAGCGGGAAGTCGCGCATGACCTGGTTGGGCATCCGCGGGGCATCGCCCCCGCGCGCCTCGGGGAGGTTCTGGTCGGAGAGGAGATCGAGCCTGGGCGCCTCGATTTCCGCGGCGCGGACCACGAGCGTCGCGTGCTTCAGGATCTCGCCCCACGCAATGCCCCGCCCGTCGAACCGGCCCAGGGTCGCGATCACCCGCGTGTGCCTCGGCCCGCCCGCGCGCCGCATCTCGGCGTCGCTCTTGGTCGGACGGATCTCGACGCCGTCCACCCGGAGCACCGAATCGGCGAAGCTCCCCTCCGCCCGCTCGATGGAGAGACTGGTGAGCGAGTCCCAGCCGCCGTGGTACCGCTCGGCCCGGAGCCGGATGTCGCGCGCGTAGATCGGCGTCGTGGCCGTGTCGCGCGCGTCCATGACCAGACTGTCCAGCTCCATCGCGAGCTGGGGGAGGACGCGCAGCTGACCCTGCGCCCCGGTGGTGGGCCGCACGACGATCGTCACCTGCGGCACCAGCACCTGGCCGATCCGGATCCGGGGCACGCCCTTCGGGAGAGAGACGCCCCGGCGCCACTCGAAGAAGCCGAGCTCTCGGGCGGAATCGGCGGCGCTACGGACGGACTTCGCGCCGGAGGTGTCCTGCGCCGGGCGCGCCGTGGGGGCGGAAGGCGTCGCGGCCGCCTTCGGGATCGCCGGACCAGTCGCCTCCGAGCCCCCGGTGGGCTCCAGCGGCGGCGGGAGCACCACCTCCGCGTCCACGTCGTCGATTTGGACCGTGCCGATGGCGATGGCGCGCCGACCGGCGCCCACGACGTTCCGGAGCCGGATGCCGCCCACGTGACCGCCGCGGACGAGCAGCGTGACGATGGGCAGCGGTCGGCTGCGCGCGGCGTTGCGGGCGCTGTCGGTGGTAAGGCGGAAGGAGTCGAGCGACACGCTGCCCACGGCGGGATTGTAGCTGATGCTCCCCACGCTGAGCCGGTAGATGCTGTCGGAGAGGGCGAGGACGCGCGCGGCCGCCCAGGTGCGCACCGCCGCGTCCACCCGCGCCGGGGCCAGGCGGCGGGCCCACCAGCCCACGCCGATCACGCCAACGACCGCAAGCGCGGCGATTGTGAGTCCGATGCGGACGGCCCGGGCGCGGGAGAGGCGGGGTGGCATCCCGCATGATATGGCAGCGCGAAGCCCGGGGCGAGCGCGCGGATCACTCTCACCTGAGGCAGGGCCGGGGATGGGGCCTGGGAGGCAGGGCTTGCTCGGCGGTTGTTCTATTGTTATATAACATACTATGAAGCTGCATCTCGACCCCGCGAGCCCGCTCCCCCTCTACCACCAGCTCGCCGAAGCCCTCCGCTACCGCATCGCCACCGGCGCGCTCAAGCCCGGCACCGTCCTCCCCTCGCTGCGCGACGCCGCCCGGCAGTGGAGCGTGAACCTCCACACCGTCCGCCACGCCTACGCCGCCCTGGCCGAGCTCGGCCTGGTGCGCACCGAAGCCCCCCGCGGCACCGTCGTCCTCGGCGGCAGCCGGCGGACCCCGGGCGATCCGACGGAGCGCTTCCTCGCCCGCATGCTGCACGAAGCGCGGGAGCGCTTCGGCCTCTCGGCCGAGGAGGTGCGCCACCGGCTCGGCTTGCTGGACGAGGCGCCCGGTGGAGCAGGGGACACGGTCCACGTGATCGAGTGCAGCGAAAGCCAGGCGGCGGATCTCGCGTCGCAGGTCGGTGCCCGCTGGAGCGTGTCCGCCCGGGGGTGGAGCCTCGAGCGCCCGGGCGAGCCCCCGGCCGGCCCGCTCGTCGCCACCTACTTCCACTACAACGACATCCGCACCCGCTGGCCGGAGCGCTTCGCCTCGGTCCGCTTCGTGGCCATCCGTCCCGACCCGGCACTCACCGCCCGGCTCGCCTCGTTCCGGCGCGGGCGCGGCCGCACGCCCGTGCTGGTGTGCGAGCGGGAAGCGGCGATGGCGGCCAACATCGCGGCCGACGTGAAGGCCGTGCTGCCGGCCGACCGTTTCGAGGTGACGCCGCGAGTCGAGCCCTCGCCGGGCGCCGCGCTCACGGCTGCGCCGGAAGGGACGCCACTCCTCTTCGCTCCCCGGGTGTGGGCCGCGCTCACACCGGCGCAGCACGCCGATCCGCGGGCGGTCGAGATCCGCTACCTGATCGAGCCGAAGGATCTCGCCGCGCTCGGCGAGCAGCTCGGCTGGGCTCCCGGGTCGGCCCGCCGCGCGGTGACCGCATGAGCGGCGCGCGCATTCTTCTCATGGTCGTGGTCGCCGCCGCCCCAACCCTCAGCGCGCAGTCCGGCCCGTTCGACCGGGCGCAGGCCGCGTTCATGAGCCACGACTTCCCGGCCGCGGAGTCCGCCTACCGGCAGGTGCTGGCCGATGACACCGTCGAGGCACACAAGAGCGAGGCCGCGGTGACCCTGGCCGCGATCGCCTGGCGCGTGCGGCAGGACACCGCCGCGGCGGCCCGGGTGCTGGCGGAGGCGGCGGGGACGTCGTGGGGCCGCTACGTCGCGCGCCTGGAGCGCTCCCGTATGCTGCGCTCGCTGGGCGACTACGCGGGGGCCCGCGCGGCTGCCGCCGAGGCGGAATCCGCCGCGGGCACGCTAGTGGAGCGGGACGATGCGTCGGTCGCCTGGGCTCAGGCGGCGATCCTCCCCGCGCTCGCGGAGCGGTTGCGCGCCGGCGCGCCGGCCGAGGCGGCGACGAGCGGCGCTCACTCGGCCGATCCGACCGACCCCGCGCTGCTCCGCGAGGCCGTCGCCCGGCTCGACTCGCTGGTGCGCCGGGCGCCCGGGCGGCTCGATCCTGCCCGGCTCCTGGTGCTCGGTGGCGCACTGACTGGCCACCGCTCCGCGATCGCCGACGGCTGGCGCTCCTACTATCTCGTCGGAACGGGAGACACGCTGCGCGGCCCTCTCGCCGCGCCACGCCGCGCCATCCGCGCCATCCGCGCCACCGACGGGTCGCTCGTCCACGCGCTGGCCGAGTCGCGCTTCTTCGACGCGGCGGCGGCTATGGCCCTCGAGCCCGGCCCCGGCGGCGCCACGCTTGCGGCCCGGGACGCCGAAGCGCGCGAGATCGTGACCTACGCGGCGTTCGTCGACGGCGTGACCCGCCTGACGGACGAGTACTACCGGAAAACGGCGCTGGGGCAGGGCGACACGACCGCCTGGAAAGCCGCGGTCGACTCGGCGGGCCGGGCGCTGTGGCCCGCGCTCCGGTGGACCGGCTCGCCGCCGGAATTCTCGCGTGAGCGCCTTGGCGAGGAGATCGACCGCCGGTTCGGCGCGGTGGTGAATCTCGGCGAGACGGCCGGGTATCACGACCTGCACATGGGTCACCGGGTGGTGGACGAGCGGCGCACCGTGCGGCAATACGGCCGCTCGGCGACGGTCCGCTTCGTGGCCCTCGACGGAATCGTCTCGAACGGCTTCCAGAGCTGGGCCTGGGACGGGCGCGCCGAGCACGGTGGGTGGGGCAGCAAGGCGATGATCGTGCAGATCCGGACCGGCTACGCGGAGTCGCCGCTCTACGCGTGGCGCGAGATCACCGATACCGCACGCGTGCGCCGTCAGGCGGAGCGGATCGCCGAGGACAGCGCGGCCGACCTGGCCCTCGGCCGGCGGAAGCCCGTCGCCTATTTCCCCAGCGTGGCCGAGCGGCTCGAGCGCGACGGGCGGCGGCAATTGCTCGACTCGCTCCGGCGCGCGGGCTTCGCCGGCCGGGAGCTGGAGGCGGCGTTCGAGCGGGAGATCGGCGACGCGGTGGTGGAGTTCTCCATCTTCGCGCACGAGGGGCGGCACGCGATCGACGACGCGCTCGGCGCCAAGCTGAAGGCGCCGGAGCTGGAGTATCGCGCCAAGCTGTCGCAGGTGGCCTTCGCGCCGCTGCCCCGGCTCGCCTTCGACGGCATCATGAGCCCGAACGTGGGCGACGACACGCCCCACGGGATCGCTAACCGCTGGATGCTCGAGGGGATCGAGCGATGGATGCGGGCTCACGCGGCCAAGCTGCCGGTGGACCCCATGGCGCCACTCCTGCCTCAGCTCCCGCGGCTCGACGACGCGTCGCTTCGGGCCGCCGCGGCGTCACTGGATCCGCTCGCGCCCAGAAGCGGGCGGCGGAAGCCGCCGGCCTAGCGGAGAAAGACGCTCTTGGGCAGCATCATGCTCACCACCTTGTTGCTGTCCACCAGCTCGCTGATGTGGAGGTCCGCGGCGACGCTCGCGAGCATGTAGGCCTCGTCGCGC
>JBGPPG010000179.1:0-5154 GCA_041488455.1 Gemmatimonadota bacterium | reverse complement strand
GCAGCTCGGCCGTCGCACCCTGGAAGGCCACGAGGCCGTCGGCATCGAGCACGACGCTCGAAGCGGCCTCAATGAGCGCGCTCACCAGCTCGCGCCGGCCCGGCGCGCGACCGAGGCCGGGACCGATCGCGAGAGCGTCGGCGCGGTGTACGAGGTCGAGCAGAGCCGCGGTCGGCGGGCGGTCCAGATCGTGGGCGAAGGTCTGGAGATCCGGCTCTGCCTGCACCAGCGCGGCCACGGTGTCGGCCGGCGCCACGGCGTGGACCAGGCCGGCGCCGGCGCCGAACGCGGCCCGCCCCGCGAGCCGGATTGCGCCCGTCATCCCCGTCGAGCCGCCGACCACGACGACGCGCCCGCGCACGCCCTTGTGATCGGACGCGCGGAGGCGCGGAAGCCATTCGGCCGCGTCGGTGTCGGTGACCAGCGCCGGCCACGACGGTGACGCGGGCGGATGGCCGATGTCCACCACCACGACGTCGCCCACGTCGTCGCGCGCGAGGAGGTGACCGCGCCGGAGGCCGCCGAACGTGATCGATAGCCCGGCCTGGGCCGCGTCGTGGACCGTGCCGTTCATGAGGTCCACGCCGGTGGGCCCGTCGATCGCGACCACGGGGACGGAGAGGTCCACGAGCCGCTCGAGCAGATGGGCGACGTTGGGTCGCGGCGGTCCGGACGCGCCGGTGCCGAGCAGTGCGTCCACCGCGAGCCCCACACTGGGCCAGGGCCCGTCGGGCGCCACCTCGCGCACGCCTTCGGCCCGCGCCAGCTCGGACATGAGCCGGCCGAGCGGCGAGCGATCGCCCGGCGCCGCGGCGACCCATACCGGCACGCCGAGCCGGTGGAGCGCACGGGCGACGACCCAGCCGTCGCCGCCGTTGTTCCCCGGCCCCGCCGCGACCAGGACGCCCTGGCCCAGCACGGGCCCGTAGCGCCGGGCCAGCACGGCGGCGCACGCGCGCCCCGCGGTCTCCATCAGGGTCGCGAGCGAGATCCCCGCCGCCTCGGCGGCGCGGTCCCAGGCGGAGGACTCCTCAGGCGACAAGACCGGGATGGGCATGAGAGAAGTAAACAGTGAACAGTGAACAGTTCACGCAGTCATTTGAAGCTTTGCCCTATCGCCCGCCCAAACGATATCTCCCCGTTGTCTATCCGGAGGTTGAACCCGCACTCGGGGTTGGTGCAGACCCACGCCTTGTAGGTGATGGGCGCGCCGTCACGGCCGTAATCGGACAATGGAATCAGGATTCCCTGCGAGCACTTGAGGCACTTGGGCCAGTCCTTGGCTTCCATGCTCCCTCCCCGCGTCGCTGTGCCGTCAGCCGCGACGCACCCCCTGCCAGGCGTACGTGTCCGTGAACGCCTCCTGGAAGTCGAAGACGCCGGCGAAGTCTCCTTCGCGGTCGCCCGGCTGGGTCACCAGGAGGCCGACCTCCACCAGGGTGAACACCACGCGGCCGAGATCCTCGGTGCGGGTGATCCCCCAGTGCTCGAGCACCTGGCGCGCCAGGAGCCCGAACTGCTCCAGCGCGAGATCGCGGCAAGCAACCGCCAGCTCCGCACCGGTGACGTGCCGGCGGACCGGCAGGCGCGCCTGGATGAACTCCACGGTGGCCAGCACGAAGAGATACGCCCGCTCATCGTAGCGGCCGCCCCGGGCCCGGATGCGGGCGAGGACATCTTCAGCGAACTGCAGCTCGTTCACGCGGGCGTCTCTCCGGGGGCGGTGCTCAGGCGCTACGTCGGACGCGGTGGCGTGCCGAGCCCGGCTGATACAGCGGAAACGCGCGGCTCATGGACTCGACTTCGGCCTTGACCCGGGCCAGCGTCGCCTCGTCCTGCTTGGTGAGCGCGCGGTCGATCAGCTCAGCGATCTTCACCATCTCGGCCTTGCCCAGGCCGCGGGTGGTGACCGCCGGCGTGCCGATGCGGATGCCGCTCGTCACGAACGGCGACTGGGGATCGTCCGGGATCGTGTTCTTATTGACCGTGATCGCCGCCTTGCCCAGGATCGCCTCGGCGGCCTTGCCGGTAAGCGACTTGGGCCGGAGATCCACCAGCATGAGATGCGTGTCGGTTCCGCCGGAGACGACCGCGAAGCCCCGGTCCACCAGCGCCTGCGCCAGCGTCTTGGCGTTCTCCACTACCTGGCCGGCGTAGCGCTTGAAGTCGTCGGAAAGCGCTTCGCCGAAGGCGACCGCCTTGGCCGCGACCACGTGCTCCAGCGGACCGCCCTGCGTGCCGGGAAACACCGACTTGTCGATGGCCTTGGCGTGCTCGGCGATCGAGAGAATGAGCCCCGAGCGCGGGCCGCGTAGCGTCTTGTGGGTGGTGCTGGTGACGACCTGCGCGTGCGGCACCGGCGACGGATGCACCCCGCCCGCCACCAGACCGGCGAAGTGGGCCATGTCTACCAGGAAGAACGCGCCGATCTCGTCGGCGATGGCGCGGAACGCGGCGAAGTCGATGATCCGCGCGTAGGCGCTGCCGCCGGCAATGATGAGCCGCGGCCGCTCCCGCAACGCCTGCTCCCGCACCTTGTCGTAGTCGATGCGGCCGGTGGCGGGATCGACGCCGTAGTGCACCGCCTGCCAGATCACGCCGCTGTGGTTCACCGCCGCGCCGTGCGAGAGGTGTCCGCCGTGCGGGAGCGACATGCCCATCAGCTTCTCACCCGGGCGAATGAGCGCCATGAACGCCGCGAAGTTGGCCTGGGCGCCGGAGTGCGGTTGCACGTTGGCGTGCTCCGCCGCGAAGAGCTGCTTCAGCCGGTCGATCGCGAGCTGCTCGATCTGGTCGATCACCTCGCAGCCGCCGTAATAGCGCCGGCCCGGATACCCTTCGGCGTACTTGTTGGTGAGCGGCGTGCCCATCGCGTCGATGACGGCGCGGCTGGCGAAGTTCTCGCTCGCGATCAGCTCGAGCCCGTGGCGCTGCCGATTGAGCTCCCGATCGATGAGCGCCGCCACCACCGGATCGGCGTCGCGCAAGGAGGCGTTGTGGTCGAGCGTCATCGGGTCTCCTGGTCGATTTTGGCCACTCGGAGGGCGTGGCGCCCGCCCTCGAACTTGGTGTCGAGCCACGTCCGCAGAATCGCCACGCCTTCCTCTTCGCTCACGAATCGGGCGGGCAGCACCAGCACGTTGGCGTCGTTGTGCTCCCGGGCGAGCTTCGCGATCTCCGGGGCCCAGGCCACCGCCGCGCGCACCCCGTGATGCCGGTTGGCCGCGAACGACATCCCGAGTCCCGTCCCGCAGAGCAGGACGCCGCGAGCGGCGCCGCCGTGCTCCACCCGATCGGCCACCTCGTGCGCATAGTCGGGATAGTCCGCCGACTCGGCCGAGTGGGCGCCCACATCGAGCGGCTCGTACCCGAGCCGGGCAAGCTCCGCCTTGAGCCGTTCCTTGAGCGAAAAGCCGGCGTGGTCCGCGCCGATCGGGATCACTTCGGGCATCGCCCCAATGTATATGGGTGCAGCGAGACAGGACAGCGTGAACGGTGAACAGTGAACAGTGAACAGGGGGGTCCCGGAGCGGGCACCGCCTGTTTACTGTTCACGGTTCACTGTTTACCGTAGTCGTAGAATCCCCTTCCTGTCTTCCTCCCCCACTCCCCTGCCGCCACCATCCTCCGCAGTAACGGGCACGCCCGGTACTTGTCGTCGCCGAGCCCCCGGTGGAGCACCTCGAGGATCGCGAGGCAGACGTCCAGCCCGATGAAGTCGGCGAGTGCCAGCGGCCCCATCGGATGGGCCATGCCGAGCTTCATCACCGTGTCGATCGCCTCGGGCGTGGCAACGCCCTCCATCACGCAGAAAATTGCCTCGTTGATCATCGGCATGAGCACCCGGTTGGACACGAACCCCGGGTAGTCGTTTACCTCCACCGGCACCTTGCCGAGCGTGCGGGCGGTCTCCATCACCGTGGCGGTGGTGGCGTCGCTGGTGGAGTGGCCGCGGATCACTTCCACCAGCTGCATCACCGGCACCGGATTCATGAAGTGCATCCCGATCACCTGTGCGGGCCGGCGGGTGCGGGCGGCGATCTCGGTGATCGAGATGGAGCTGGTGTTGGTGGCGAGGATGGCCGCCGGCTCGGCGATCCGGTCGAGCTGCTCGAACACAGCGAACTTGACGGCCGGGTTCTCGCTCGCAGCCTCCACCACCAGGCTCGCGCCCTTCGCGGCGTCGAGCGCCGGCGCCGGCGTGATCCGGCCGAGTACCTGGGCCTGGGCGTCGGCGGGGAGCGCGCCCTTCTTCACCTGGCGCTCGAGGTTCGCCCGGATGGTGGCGAGCGCCTTGTCCAGCGCGGCCGGCACGGTGTCGATCAGCGCCACTTCCCAGCCGTGCTGCGCGAAGACGTGGGCGATCCCATTGCCCATGGTGCCGGCGCCGACGACGGCTGCGCGGGACGTCATGTGGTCTCCTTGCTTGCCCAGCGACGCGCCATGAAGAGGGCTGCCACCAGCGCGATGGTGGCGAGGACGCCGCCCTCGGGACCGAACCGGCCGCCGGAGATCCAGGTCGGGTCCCCGGCGTGATAGTCCAGCAGCGGAATGGTGAACGGCATCCCGCTCACCGGCGCATCGAGCGCCGCGAGCATCACGTTCCAGCCGAGGTGCGCCCCGAACGCGGTCCAGATGCCGCCCGGCGCGTAGAACGCGACGCCCAAGAAGAGGCCGGCGAGCGCGATGTTGAAGTAAGCGAGCGGCGTGATGTTGGGGTTGACGCCGTGCAGCAGCGAAAAGACCAGTCCCGCCACGAGCACCAGCGCCGGCCACCGGCCCATCGTCCGCGCCAGGAGCACCAGCGGGAGCCCGCGGAACATGATCTCTTCGCTGAGCGCCGCGGGGGCCAGCACACCCGCCGTCTTGGCGACCTGCGTCGCGTACTCGGCCACGCCGCCCCGGTCGGCCGACCAGAACGCGGCGTGGAGCACCACGGCACCCCCGATCGCGAGCGCGGCGGCGGCCGCCCCGAGCGCCAGGCCGCGGAGCGCGCCCGCGAGCGCGGGACGGCCCCGGGTCCAGCGCAGGTCGCGGAAGCTCCAGCCGAGCGCCCATTTCCCGATCAGGAACGTGGCAACCAGGAAGCCGATCAGCTGCGCGGTCCCCTGCACCAGGGTCTGCACGGCCCCCGGGATCCTGATGGCCTCGATG
>JBGPPG010000178.1:0-5306 GCA_041488455.1 Gemmatimonadota bacterium | reverse complement strand
CGCCGCGGCCGTCATCGCCTGGGTCACCGACCGCTGGATCAGCCTGCCGCTCCGCCGCCTGGTCGGGGCCGCCGATCGCTTCGGCTCCGGGGATCTCCGTCCCATCAAGCTGGGCGCCATGCCGACCGAGCTCGATCGGCTGGGGCGCGCGATGAGCGAGATGGGGGCACGGCTCCGACAGGTCGTGCAGGCCGTGGTGCACGAGGCCAGCCAGATCAGCACCAGCGCCAGCGACTTTTCGGCCATGAGCGAGCAGCTCGCCTCGTCCAGCGGCGAGATCTCGACGGCCATGGTGCGGATGGCGACGAGCGCCGAAGAGCAGGTGAACGGGATGCGGGAGGCCGACGCGGTGCTCGTGACACTGCGCCGCGCCGCCGAGGGCAACGCCGAGGCCGCCGCGCGGGTCGTGGCCCTCGGCGACCGGATCAGGGACCTGGCGGGACACCACCAGACGGACGTGCACAACGCCGGCGAGACCCTGCTCGGCATCCGGGAGGTCGTCCAGACCTCGGCGACGCAGGTGCACCAGCTCGCGAGACTCTCGGAATCCATCACCGACTTCATCGACCTCATCAAGCAGATCTCGTCTCAGACGAACCTACTCGCCCTGAAGGCCGCGATCGAAGCGGCGCGGGCCGGCGAGCACGGACGCGGGTTCGCCGTCGTGGCGGAGGAGGTGCGACGCCTCGCCGACTCCAGCGCGGCCGCAGCGGAGGAGGTCACCAAGACGGTTGAATACATCCGCAACCAGATCCGGGAAGTCTCGGGAACGATGGAGCTGGGGTCGGCGAAGGTGAGCGGGGTGGAAGGCGTGGCCGCCGCCGCCGCGGGCGGTCTCAGGCAGATCGCGGAGGCGGTGGCGCTTGTGACCGCCGCCGCCGCGGACGTCGTGCGCGAGGCGGTCGAGCATCGTCGCATGGTGGACGACCTGGGGCGGAAGACGTCGGCCGCGGCGCAGACCGCCACGGAGCACGCGTCGATGAGTGAGGAGGTGACGGCGGCCGCGGAGGAACAGACCGCCTCGACCGAAGCGATGGCCTCATCCGCCGCCGAGCTGCTTCAGGGAGCCCAGCGCCTGGCCACCGTGATGGGTGACTTCAAGACCTGAGGACTAGCGGCGCTTCCCGCTCTTCGCCGCCTTCTTTACCGCCTTCACCGACTTGACTGCCTTGGCCTTTGCCTTGGCCTTGTGCGCGCGAGCCCGATCGGCCGCCCGGTCAGCCCGCTTCCGGTGAGCCTCGTGCACGTCAGCGAGGACCCGGTCCCCCTCCTCACCGCCCAGCAGACCCCGTCGGACCGCGTATTTCACGAGCTCCTCAGCGTCCACCAGCTGGAACTCTCCCAATCGGGCCGCCGCCCGGATGGTGTTCACCAGCGCGTCCGCCACCGGGCTACGCAGCACGTTGGCGATGCCCGGAAGAGCCTCGAGCAGAGTTGAGATTTGCGAGCCACCGAGCTCCGACACTGCAGTCCTCCCTGAGGCGGAGACCGGCTCGGCGCAGGGGCGGCCGCCCGGATCTCCGTGGCGGGCAACGTATCACGGGCCCCGGAGAACGTCAAGCGAGCGCTACTGCTGATTTGGCAGGTCAGCTTGGGCTCGTAGTCATGACTACTACCGAGTAAATACCGAAAACACCGTTACTTCGGTACGATCAGCTCGCCGTGCATGTCGTAAACCCGGTGGGGCGTGCAGAAGAAGGGATACCGGCCCGGAGGCAGGGCAGGAACCACGATCCGGTACTCGGCCCCAGGTCGGTCCAGCACCGGGCTGCTGAGCTCGCCGGTCCGGCCGGGCATGGCTGCGTTCAGCGCCTCGCGCGCGCCGGCCGGCAGGGCCTCACCCTCGAACGTGATGTTGTGCGGCGAGCCGCTCGAGACCCGGAACCGCAGGATGTCGCCGGGACGGGCAGTCACCCGTGCGGGCACGAACCGATAGACCTCGCGCGCTACGTCCACCTCCAGCCTCACGATGTGAACCGCCTGGGCCGCCGCCGAGCGGGCGTCCTGGAGCGCGACCCCTGCTGCGAGCAGCAACCACGTCCACTGCTTTGCGCGCATTTCAGGCCGACCGTAGATTGAACCGAAGGTGGGATCTTTGCCGCACGAAGCGCCCCCGTTCCCACCGGAAGGACCGACTGTGGGTCGTCGGGGTATCAAGGAGTACCGGGCACCTGAGGCGTTGATCTTGATCGCAGCCGATCGGGACCACAAACCTTTGGTGTGCCCTTCTTGCGGCTCGCCCGCAGTCGAGCGCAACCCTCCCCGCCCCATCGGGGGGGACGACCAGCCCGCCGGACGCATCACCCTGCATTGCTCGGCCTGCGGCCGGAGCGCCGGCTACATCGACCGCGGCGCGGGACAAACCCCCGTTCCCGAGGCCCCGAAGGCGCGCTAGGCGTCAACCGGCCGCGACGGGCTCGCCGCCCACGCGCGGACCGTCGATCAGACGGCGCACGGTGCCCAGGAGCTCGGTGGCCCGGAAGGGCTTGTTGAGCAACGTAGCCCCGGCGTGGCCCTCACCCAGACTGCCCTCGGCGTATCCGGACACGAACAGGACCGGGATTCCCTCGCGCAGTCCCGCCACCCGATCAGCCAGCTCGAGCCCGCTCATTTCCGGCATGACGATGTCCGTAACCAGGATGTCGATCTGGCCTTCGTGGCGCTCGAGCAGCGCCAGCGCGCTGGCGCCGTTCGCGGCTTCGAGCACGGTATATCCGCGCTGTCTGAGGATGCGGGCCGCCATCGTCCGCACCGAGTCCTCGTCCTCAACCAGCAGCACCGTCTCGCCGGCAGCTGCCTCGAGGGTGGCTGGCGCCGGACTCAGTCGCTCACGGGGCCGGGCTGCGCGCGCGACCGGGAGATAGACGCTCACGGTCGTTCCCTGGCCCAGCTCGCTGTCGATCCAGATAAATCCGCCGCTCTGCTTGACGATGCCGTACGCCGTGGCGAGTCCCAGCCCGATCCCCTCCCCCGCCCGCTTGGTGGTGAAGAAAGGCTCGAATGCGCGCGTCCGAGCCGCTGCATCCATCCCGCGCCCGGAGTCGCGGACTCGGACCACGACGTAGTCGCCCGCCGGCACTTCGACGCTGGCGGAGGTCCGATCCGGGCGCGCGAGGGTGAGAGGCGTGGTCTCGAGCCGGAGCTCTCCCCGCTCCTGACCCGCCATCGCGTCGCGGGCGTTCAGCACGACGTTGATCAGCACCTGCTCGAGCTGGCTCCGATCGGCGACGACCGGCCCGAGATCGCGGTGGAGCGCGAGCACGAGGTCGAGCCGATCGCCCAGGAGCCCGCGGAACGTCCGCTCCATCGCTGAGATCACGTCGTTGACCGCGAGCTCGGTCGGCGTGAGCACCTGCTGCCGGCTGAAGGCGAGGAGCTGGCGCGTGAGCTCAGCCGAGCGGAGCGCGGCCTGTCGAATCTCCTCGATCTCCTGGCGCCGGGGGTCGCCGATCGGAAGATCCGTGAGCAGCAGATCCGAGTAGCCCAGGATCGTGCTCAGCATGTTGTTGAAGTTGTGCGCGATCCCGCCGGCCAGTTTCCCGATCGCCTCCAGCCGCTCGACCATATGCAGGCGCCGCTCGAGGCGGCGCCGCTCGGAGACGTCTACAAGGTAGCCCTGGATTTCGATCACCCGACCGTCCACAGACCGGGGCACGGCGTGCTGGAGCACATGAATCGAGGTCCCGTCGGAGCGCCGCAACTGCATCTCATAGCCGGTCAGCTGCGTGCCGACCTCGAGGGCGGCGCCGAAGTCGGCCGCCACGATCGGGTCGGCGATCAGGTCCCCCCAGGTATGCCGGCATGTCTCCTCGACCGAGGTGAATCCGGCATACGCGGCGAAGGCGGGATTGCAGAGAAGAATGCGGCCGTCGGGGGCGGCTACCCACTTCCCGGCGGGATCGGTCTCGAAGAACTGGCGGAAGCGCTCCTCCTCATGGTCCCGGAGCCGGACGGAGGCCTCCCGGGCACGCAGCAGGACGTCCACCCGCGCCAGCAGCTCGGGTGGCTGGACCGGCGTCTGGACCAGCTCGTCCACCGCGGTCCAGAGGAACCGCGCGAACAGCCCGACATCGGGAGGCGTCGTGAGCAGCAGGAAGGGGAGGAGGGCGGGGGTCTCGGAACGCTTGCGTTCCGCGATCCGGCGCCAGAGGCGCTGGAGCATCGGCCCGTCCACAACGCAGAGGTCGTAGCTCCCATCGAGCGCAGCCTCGGACTCGCCGATCGTCACCCGCCGCCCTCGCGCGAGCATCTCGGCCAACAGGCCGGCGCTCTCCGCATCGGAGAGAAGCAACAGGACGTCGCCGGTCATCTCGCCGCGCCGCCCCTCGCTCCGCGTCCTCATTCGGGCGTGGTGAAGATCCGGTTCCACCGGATCGCGGTGAGGGCGGGCAGCGAGCGCCAGCTGCTCGCGTCGTAGCTGTAGTACACCAGCAGCGGCCGGCCCCGGACGTTCTGGCGGGGCAGGAATCCCCAGTAGCGGCCGTCGTAGGAGCTGTCGCGGTTGTCCCCCATCATAAAGAACGAATCGGCGGGCACGACGATCGGGCCCCAATCCTGGAGGTCCGGCTTGTAGGTCGCGGGGTCGCGCTTGACCAGGTGCGGCAGCTGCCACTCCCGCATCTTGAGGCGCTGGATCGGGTCCTCGGACCGGGTGGGGTCGGAATGGACGACGTACGGCTCGCTCACGCGTTCGCCGTTGCGCCACAGCTCGCCGTTTTCCATCCACAGAGTGTCGCCTGGCATGCCGATGAGCCGCTTGACCACCTTGAGCCCTTCTTCCTCCACCGAGTCGAAGACGAGAATGTCGTCCCGCTTCGGCTCCCTGAACGCCGGCAGGTGAGCGTGCACCAAGGGCACCTCGGCCCCATACAGCGCCTTGTTGACGAACAGGAAGTCGCCGATGAGCAGCGTGTTCTCCATGCTGCCCGACGGGATCCTGAAGGCCTCCACGAGGAAGGTGCGGAGAAGGAACCAGACCACGAGCGCGACCAGTATCGACTTCGTCCACTCCCACAGCCAGAGGGCGAAGGAGCGCGTCGGCTGAGCGGCGGCCGGGCGGGGGGTCGGGATCTGGGTGTTCGGAGATGCGGTCATGTCCAGGCGCCCGCTCGACGGGCTCTGAAAGGTTGGGGGAAACATGACGGACTTGCCGTCCGGAGTGAAGTGGTCACGCGCGCAGCGCCGCCAGCACTTCCGCCGCGTGGCCTTCGGGCTTCACCTTCTCGAACACCCGCGAGATCCGGCCGTCGCCGTCGATCACGAACGTCGTGCGCAGAATGCCCATGTATCGCTTCCCGTACATCGAT
>JBGPPG010000177.1:0-5323 GCA_041488455.1 Gemmatimonadota bacterium | reverse complement strand
GATGATGACGCCCGCGATGTAGGGAGCCGCGAGGCCGCGCACGACCGGCGAAGGCGGCGTGATGGTCGTGCTGTCCACGCGCATGACCTCCAGGACCTCGTCCACCACGATCGCGACGCGTTGGTTCTCGAGATTGAGCACGATGAGCCGGGTTTCCTCGCGCACCGGGTCGGGGAGCTCGAGGCGCTTCCGGAGGTCCACGACGGGGACCGCGCCGTCCTCGTAGCGTACCACGCCTTCGAGAAAGGCCGGTGCCTTGGGCAACGGCGCGGGGCGCTCGTAACGCAGGATCCGCTCGACCTGGAGGATGTCGAGCGCGAACTCCTGCGGCCCCACGCGGAACGCGACGAGCTGGATTTCGTCTTCGGTGGCCACGATTCAGCTTCCTCCCTCTGCGAGCCGGCCGCCGAGGGCCGGGATGTCCAGAACAGGCACGAGGCCACCGGGCGCGCGCGTCACCCCCAGCGCCCAGGGAAGGGTCTCGCCGGCGGGCACCGGCAGAGCCGGCTCCCGAACGACTTCCTCCACCGCTTCGACTTCGAGGCAGATCCGGCGATCACCCACCGCGATGACCACGCCGGCGTCGCCCACGCCCTCGGGGCAGGACCCGCCGTCGAGCAGGGTGCCCAGGTGCACCAGCGGCAGCAGCTGCCCCCGGATGGTCGTGAGACCGCGAAATGCCGGCTGCCGGGCGGGAACGCCGATCGGGACGCCGGGGTCCACCACCTCGACCAGATGGTCCAGCGTGAGCGCCACCTGACGGCGGCCGGCGCGAACGAGGAGCATCGCGAGCGCGGGCCCGCTCACGGCCGCCTCATCCGCTCGAGCTCGCGGGTCACGCGGTCGGCGATGCGAGCGACCGGCAGCACATGGTCCACGCCACCGGCCTGTACGGCCGCGTTGGGCATCCCATAGATGGTCGAGCTCTCGCGATCCTGCGCGATCCCCACCCCGCCGGCGTCGTGGAGGGCCCGGAGTCCCTCCGCGCCGTCCCGGCCCAGCCCCGTGAGCACCACCCCCACCGCGCGGGAACCGAAGACCGCGGCGACCGAGCGGAAGAGCGGATCGGCGGCCGGACGGACGCCCCACACCGGGGCGTCCCGCGCGAGCTCCAGCCTGGCACCGCCGCTGCCGGAGGCGACGCGCATGTGCCAGTCGCCCGGGGCCACGTAGGCGGTGTCCACCAGGAGCGGCGTCCCGTGCTCCGCCTCGACCACGGTGACCCGGCTCTGGCTCGCGAGCCGCTCGGCGAGGCTCCTCGTGAAGCGCGGCGGCATGTGCTGGGCGATCACGACGGCCGCCTCCTGGCCCCGCACGAGCTCCGGCACCAGCTCCGCCAGCGCGCGCGGCCCCCCGGTCGAGGCCGCGACCGCGACGCAGAACCGGGCCCGCCCGGCCAGCGCGAGGGCCGGCGCCGGCGGCGGCACCTGCGCCGGGCGGGCGAGCACGGGCAGCCGGTTGATGTCCGCGGCGCTGGCGGCCCGGAGCGCGGCGATCACGCGCTCGCCGAACCGGGCGAGCGCCACGTCGCTCCGCTCCTCTTCCTTCGCGACGAGGTCCACCGCGCCGAGCTCAAGCGCACGGATCGCGGCGGCGGTGCCCGGCCCGGCGTACGCGCTCACCACCACGATCGGCCGCGGGGACTCCGACATCAGATAGCCGATGGCCTCAAGTCCGTCGAGCTCCGGCATCTCGAGATCCATCAGCACGAGGTCCGGCGCCCGCTCATGCACCTTGCGGATCGCATCCATCCCGTTCCGCGCGGTGGCCACGACCCGGAACTCGCCCGTGCTATTCACGAGATCGCTGATGAGACGCCGAAAGAACGGGCTGTCGTCCACCACGAGCACGGTCCGTGGCCGGTCAGAGGGCGCGGCTGCCATGGGACACCGACGAAATGTCCACCCGCCCGTCGGCCACGTGGAAGCGCACCGTGCGCCCGTAGTCCGCGCCCACGTCCTCCGCGACCAGCGGGATGCTGTGGGTCATGAGCGCGTTGTGCGTGGCGACGATGTTCCGCTCGCCCATGTTGATCGTGCCCGGCGCGTTGAGCGATGCGAACATGCTCGCGCCGCCCGCGATCCGCGCCGTGATGCGGCGCGGGCTTGCCCCTCGGCTCGCCATCTGCTCCAGCAGGAGCGGCAGCGCCGTCTGGGGACTCTTCGCCGGATTCTGCCGCTCCGGCCGGGACAGCGCCGGCGAGGGGAGCAGTACGTGGGCGAGGCCGCCCACCTGCGCGACCGGATCGTGCAGCATGATGGCGACGCAGCTGCCGAGACCGACGGTCATGAGCACGTCCTCGGGGCCGCCGATCTTGAGATCGGCCACGCGCACGATGAGCTCCCGGCCGTTGCGCCCGTTCACGCCGACCGCCGGAAGATCCGCTCGCGGGCATCGACCAGCGTGAGCCGGTCCCGCGCGGCACCGAGCAGCGTCTCCACCTTGCCGAGCACCAGAATGCCGTCGCGCCGGAGCGTATCGGCGAACGTGAGGAACAGCCGCTCCTGCATCGCGCGATCGAAGTAGATCACGACGTTGCGGCACACGATGAGATCGTAGGACCGCTCGGCCGGTGGCTCGCGGCTCAGGTCGAGGGGGCGCACCCGGACCCGGCGTCGGACCCGCTCTACGACCCGGTACTGCTCGCCGTCGGGCTCGAAGTAGCGGGACCGGAGCGCGGTCGGCGTCTCCATCAGGGTCTCGGGCCGGTAGCGCGCTGCCTCGGCCCGGGCGAGGCTCTCGCGGTCCACGTCGGTCGCATCCACGGTCACCCGCTCCAGCGCCTGCGGGCGCCCCCGCGCCTCCGCCAGCTCCGCGGCTACGATCGCCAGGCTGTACGCCTCTTCGCCGGAGGCGCACCCCGCGCTCCAGATCCGGAGCGCCCCAGTCGGTGCCCAAAGCGCGGGCAGAAAGCCGGCAGCCAGTCGCTCCCACGTCTCCACGTTCCGGAAGAACCGGGTGACGTTGATCGTGAGGGCATCGCGGAGCCGCTCGTACTCGGCCGGCGTCCGGTCGAGCACCGACTCGTACTCGGCGTACGTGTGGACCCCGCAGGCCCGCATCCGGACCGCGATGCGCCGCCGGATGCACTTGTCCTTGTACGCGTCGAGCGCCAGGCCGGCCCCCCGGGAGATCCGGCGGGCCAGCGACTTGAACGCGGCCTCATCCGCGCCGCTCACGAGGCCCGCTCGAGCATGTCGAGGTTGGCCCGCGCGAGCTGGTGCCCCGGGTTGAGCTCGGTCGCACGCTCCCAGCTGGCCCGGGCCCGCGCCGTGTCCCGCCGCTTGTAGGCGAGGTTGCCGAGCTTGAAGTAGAGATCGTCGCCCAGGTCCGGCTGGAGCTTGGCCGCCCGCTCGTAGGCCTCGAACGCGTCGTCGTAGCGCCCGCTCCGATAGCAGAGATCGGCGAGGTTCTTCGAGACCTGAGGCAGCGACGGGTCCTCCGCGAGCGCCGCCTTGAGCTCCGCCTCGGCGCCGGGGAGGTCTCCCGCCGCCTCCAGCAGCACCGACAGGTTGTTGCGGAGCACCGCGCGCTGGGGGAAGGCGGCAACGCCCGCCCGGGCGACGTTGAGCGCGCCCTCGTGGTCCTCCGCCCCCGCGTGGGCGAGCCCGGCCGCCCAGTACCACGCCGCCGGCACCGACTTCTCGCCGATGAGCTCGCGCGCGCGCGCCAGCCGGCCCAGCGCGACCTGATACTCGCCGCGCTTGAGCGCCGCCACGGCCCAGCCAAGCATGATCCGCGGATCTTCCCGCGCGCGGCCGGCGGCGTCACCGAAGGCGGCTTCGGCTTCCTCGAGCTTCCCCAGCTGCTCGAGCGCGAGCCCCAGGGCATGAAGCGCGGCCGGGCGCGGGCCCCCCTTGTCCGACGCGGTCCTGAGTGCCTCCACCGCCTCGGCCCAGCGACCCTGGCGCAGTGAGATCAGGCCCAGGAAGAACGGTGCACTTCCCTCGGACGGGCGCAGATCAGCTACCCGGCGAAACTCGCGGAGGGCCTCGTCGAACATGCCGGCCTTGTAGAACGCGATCCCGAGGTTCCGGTGCTCCTCGATGCGGGTGTCGTTCACCCGCGTGACCGGCGCGGCGGCGGAGGTTCCGACGCGGTGGGCGAAGCCGGCCTGGATAAGCCCGTAGAGCGCCTGCCCCACCTCGAACTCGACCAGGCCCGACTCCTCGACGACCTGCTGCACGTCGCGGGTTCCGTCGAGCAGCGGGAGGATGCCGCTCTGCGACGCGGAGAGCTTCACGTCGGACTGCCCCACGTGGGCACTGTCCACGGAGAAGATGAGATCGAAGGTCGGGATTTTCTTCTGGATCAGGCTCCACTCGTCCACCCGGCGCGCGCCCTCGAGCAGCAGATACTCGGGGTTGATGTGGACCAGGAAGTCCTCGCGCTCGGGCCGGACGCCGGCCTCGAAGTTGAACGTGCCCTGAGACCAGGTGAACAGGTAGTACACCGCCTCCTCGACCTGGAGGCGGATGTACTCCTGGAGCTCCTCCCGGGACAGCGAGCCCTGCTCGACCAGAATCTCGCCGAGCTTGCGCTCCCGGGCGGCATCCTGCGCGTCCACCGCTGCCTGGAGCTGCTCGGCCGTGATGCGCTTGCCGCGCACCAGGATGTCGCCCAGGCGGTCGCGACGGTTCACGATCGCGGCGTAGGCGATCTGCCCCTCATCGAAATAGATCGTGCCGAAGTTCTGCCGGTCGGCGAGCGCGAGGCACCCGGTCCGCCGCCCGAGGAACAGCAGCTGGATCACGTCGGGGAGGCTGGCCTCCTTGAGACTGCCCTTGATCGCCATCAGCGCCACTCCTCGATCAGCCGCTCGCCGATGTCGGGCCAATCCCACACCATCTTCTCCCGGCTCCGGATGCCCCCCTGGCCGGGCGCCACCAGACCGGACGAGCGCGGGGCGCTCGGCCGGCGCGCCGGTCGCGCAGGCGCCCCCTCCAGCACCGAGCGCGCGAACGAAGCGGTGAGCTTCGCCTGCTGCGCCTCGGCCGCACCCAGCACGCGCTGGACCAGGCCGAGCACGGCGCGGACGGACTCCGCCGGCCGGCTCGCCAGATACGCGGCCACCTCGGGATCGATCTCGGGGATCTTCTCGCTGAGGAGACGGTCGGCGGCCCGCTGCCGAATCTCGCGGTCGGGCACGGGCAGCTCGGCCACGAGCCCGCCCTCCAGCCGGGTGAGCAGCCGGGACTCGACCCCGGCCAGCTGCGACAGCGGCACCGCCGACGTGAAGACCATCTGGCGGCCGTGTTCCAGGAAATGGTTGAAGAGCAGGAACAGCTCGTCCTGCGAGCGGCTCTTCCCCGCGACCAGATGG
>JBGPPG010000176.1:0-5416 GCA_041488455.1 Gemmatimonadota bacterium | reverse complement strand
GAGCTCGACGCGACGGCGCTGGTCGCTGAGCACCGGGCGCGCGGAGTGGTGGCGCGGCCGCATACCGACTCCGGGCGCCGCCGCCGCTATCAGGTGCTCCCCGACGTCAGCACCGACGACCTCATCGGCCTCGTGCAGTACCTGGCCGGCATCGGCGGCCAGGTGGAGCTCCTGGCCCTCGGGCGCGATCTCCAGATGGAGGCCGACGACTTGCTACCCCTCATCGAAGCCGCCGATCTGGTGGGCCTGGCCGATCTCCGGGAGCGCGTCGTCGTGGTGACGGCGTTGGGCCGCCGGTTCGCGGAGGCCCCGGTGGACGAGCAGAAGTCCATTTTCCGGCGGGCCGCGATCGAGCACCTCTCGCTGATCCGGTTCATCATGCGGGAGCTGGAGACGAGTCCGAGCCATACGGCCGACGCCGAGGATATCCTCGATGAGCTGCGCCATTCGTTCACGGGCGAGGAGGCGCAGCGCCAGTTCGAGACGGCGGTCGAGTGGGGCCGGTACGCGGAAGCGTTCACCTACGACGACACCACCGGCGAGCTTCGGCTCGACGAGGAGCACCGGGACACTGAGCAGATCGAGCTGTCGCCGCTGGCGCAGCCCTAGACCGCCGGGCTGTTAGCTGGCGACAAGGCCCCATCCAGGCCACATTTACCGCATCTCCACCTCATTCCCCTTGGGCGATCCCCCCGCCGCGTTGGCCGCTGCCCTGCGCGACCGCTACGTTCTCGAGCGCGAGTTCGGGCGGGGCGGGATGGCCACGGTCTTTCTCGCCCGCGACGTCAAGCACGACCGCCCGGTCGCGCTCAAGGTGCTCCTTCCCGAGCTGGCCGCCTCGCTCCCCGGTGACGGCTCGCCGGCTCGCCCGGACAAGGCGCTCGACCAGCTCGAGCCGCTGCTCAAAGCGCCGTACTTCCTCTCGCCGGGCTGGCTTCGGATCGACCCCAACTTCGCGCCGCTACGGGGCAACCCGCACTTCCAGAAGCTGGCAGGCAATTGATGGCCGACCTGTCCGCTCAGCTCATGGCCGGCCTCGCCGGTCAATACACCCTGGAGCGTGAGCTGGGACGCGGCGGGATGGCGACCGTGTTTCTCGCGCAGGACCTGAAACACAAACGCCCCGTCGCCCTCAAGGTGCTCCTGCCCGAGCTGGCCGCCTCCCTCGGCGCCGAGCGCTTCCACCGCGAGATCGAGATCGCCGCCCGGCTCCAGCATCCCCACATTCTCACCGTCCTCGACTCCGGCGAGGCAGCCGGCCAGCTTTGGTTCACGATGCCCTTCGTCGAGGGCCAAAGCCTGCGCGACCGGCTCCGCCGGGAACAGCAGCTCCCGGTGGAGGACGCGCTCCGGATCGCACGTGAAGCGGCGGCGGCGCTCGACTACGCCCACGAGCACGGCGTGGTCCACCGCGACATCAAGCCGGAGAATATCCTGCTCACCAGGCGCGGCGAGGTGCTGGTGGCCGACTTCGGCATCGCCCGGGCGCTCGGCGCCGCCGAGTCGCTCACCCAGACCGGCATGGCGGTGGGAACGCCGGCCTACATGAGCCCGGAGCAGGCGGCCGGCGGAGCGGTGGACGGGCGCAGCGATCTCTACAGCCTCGGCTGTGTGCTCTACGAGATGCTCGCTGGTGAGGCGCCGTACACCGGGCCCAGCGCGCAGGCCATCGTCGCCAAGCGATTCAGCGATCCGGTGCCGAGCGTCCGGCGAGTGCGGCCGAGCGTGCCCGAGAGCGCGGACCTCGCGCTCCAACGGGCTCTGGCTCTGGTGCCGGCCGACCGGTTCTCGACGGCGTTCGAGTTCGCCCAGGCGCTCCAACAGGCGGTCACTACGCCCACCCCTTTCCCGACAATGGCGACGCCGATGCCGTCAGCCGCCATGGCCGCCAGTGGCGCCGCCGCTTCAGCGGCTCCGCCGTCGTCCGTGCCGCGACGCCGCCTTCCCGTCGGCGCGATCACTCTCGGCGTCGGTTTCGTCCTCGGGCTCGGCGTGCTGTTCGCCTGGCGCCGGGCGCACACGAGCGCCACGGGTGAGACCGCGGGACCCAAGATCCTCGCCGTGCTCCCGTTCGAGAACCTCGGCGACTCGGCCCAGGCCTACTTCGCCGACGGCGTTACCGACGAGGTGCGCAGCAAGCTCTCGCAGCTCGGGGGCATGGAGGTAATCGCGCGGGGCAGCTCCAACCAGTACCGCCACACGACCAAGGCACCGCAGCAGATCGCCCGCGAGCTGGGAGCGGACTACCTGCTGACCGCCACGGTCCGCTGGGAGAAACAGCCGTCCGGAGCGAGCCGGGTACGGGTGATTCCCGAGCTGGTGGACGCGGGCCCGGGGCACGCACCGCGGACCCGCTGGGGACAGCAGTTCGATGCCTCACTAACCGACGTGTTCCAGGTACAGGCACAGATCGCGGGCGACGTGGCGCAGGCCCTGAACGTGGCGCTGGGCGACAGCGCCCGGCAGCAGCTCGCGACCAGGCCGACCGAGAACCTCGCGGCGTATGACGCGTTCCTTCGAGGAGAGCAGATCCTCATCACCGAAGGCAAGGTCGATGGCGAGTCGGCCCGCCGCGCCGCGGCTGCGTACCGCGAGGCGGTGCAGCGCGATCCCGATTTTGCCCTGGCCTGGGCCCGCCTGGCACGCGCCGAGGGGATCCGTTACTCGACGGGCGACAACGGGGACAGCGTGTTGCACGCGGCGCGCCAGGCGGCGGACCGGGCCGTGGCCCTGGCGCCCAATCGAGCCGAGTCTCACTACGCGGTCGGGTTCCTCAAGAGCAACATCGACGGCGACGCCCGCGGCGCCACGGAAGAGCTCGAGCGCGCCTGGCGGCTCGCACCCCACGACACCGACGTGCTCAGCCTGCTCGGGAGCTTCCTTTCGGTGGCCGGACGGACGGACGAGGCCGTCGCCCGCTACGCCGAGGCGGCCCGGCTCGATCCTCGGTCGACGCTCGTCGCGCGCCGCTACGCAGGCGTTCTCCTCGACCTCAGACGCTTCGCCGAGGCGGAGTCGGTCGCGACCGCGGGGCTTAGGCTCGCGCCGGATAACTCCGACATTGTCGTGGAGCTGGCCCTGGCCCGGATGGCGCGCGGCGATGCGGCAGGGGCTCGGGCGGCAGTTCGCGACGCGCTTCGGCACATCCCGCCGGCCGATTTCGCCGTAGCGCAGCCGCCGTTTGTCTGGCTGGACGATTCGTTGCAGGCGCTGGCGCTCCGGCTGCCGCCCACCGCGTATGCACCGGACTCGGGCGTGGGTCTCGGGGCCCTCGCCGTCGTGCGTTGGAACGCCGGGCAATATGCCGCGGCCAGGGCGGTGGCCGTCGCCTCCCGTCCTCTGCTCGAGCGACGACTCGCCCGGCACCCGGAGGATTTGCTGGCGCGCTTCAACCTGGCGATGGCGGCTGCAGCGGCCGGCCAACGGGATCAGGCCCTCGCGCAAGTCGAACGGGTGCGCACCATGTATCAGCCGGTGCCCGGAACGGCCGGCTGGAGCTTTTACATCTTCGGCCTGCTGAACATCGACCTTGCCCTCGGCAACACCGCCGAGGCGATAGCCTGGACGGATACCCTCCTTCACCTGCCCGGGACGACGACACCAGCATCGCTCCGGATCGATCCCACCTACGGGCCCTTGCGCGGCGACCCGCGCTTCGAGCGGCTCACGACCGGCAAGTAGCGCCCGCGCAGGGCCTTCCGACCCACCCCTTCGCGCCAAGCGCGCTCTCTCACCTGCGGCCAATATCCACCGCGTCGGCGACTTACGATCTTGAGGCCGGGCCGGACTTGAAGCACCCGGCGCCCGAATCTCGGGCGCCTTTCATTTACCCTCGTGTTACGGTCGAGGCCCGCGTGATGGGCACGAGTGTCGGTCGCACGCAATCCGCGAGCTGCCCGCAGTCACAGGACATCAGTGCCTCGAGCAACCGCTGCCTGCGCCGGGCGAGTTCGATCAGGGCAGCCACCTCGCGGAGCTTCCTCTCCGCCATCGCTCGCCAGCGGATCGAGGCTGGAGTGGCCGCGTCGAAGTCGCGGAGCAGTCGGCGGACCTCTGCGAGCGTGAAGCCCGCCTGCTGGGCCAGCTGGACGACGCGTAGAGCGTCGATGATCTCGCCGTCGTAGGTGCGCCGTCCGCCCGACCTGGCTGGGGCCCCGAGCAATCCCACGCTCTCGTAGTAGCGGATCTTCGATGTGCGCACTCCAGCGCGGCGCGCGACCTCCCCGATGCTCAGCCTGATTTCCCCGCTCATGCACCCGCCTTGACTTGAAGTCCACTTGAAGACGTACCGTGTGTCCGGCCAATGCACACCACCCCCGAGCCGGAGCGCGCCAATGCAACCGAGACTCACCTGGGCCCTCGCACTGTTTCTGCTCCTCCGGAGCGCCGCTATCGTCGCGCAGAGCCGGGGAGCGGTGACCGCTGTCTGCACCGAGGCGGAGAACGAGCACCGCGGGCTGGAAGTGTTGCGAAGCATCGTCGAGCGGAACGTCCTCAGCGCCGCCGAAGCCATGCCGGCGGACAAGTACGGATTTGCGCCGACCGACGGAGAGTTCCGGAACGTGCGCAGCTTTGGCCGCCAGTTGAAGCACCTGGCCGCCACCAACTACATCCTTGCCTCCGCCGCGCTGGGAGTGGAGCCACCCGCCGACGTAGGAGACGAGGCCGGGCCGGATTCCGTCGTCACCAAGGCCCAGCTCCTTTCATATGTAAGGGACTCGTTCGCGCAGCTCGAGCGTGCGCTCGATCGCATCGGCGAGCCCGGTGCGGTCGCGAGGAGCTCGCCGATCTCGCCGTTGCAAGGCGACCGGACCACGCCGCTCGCGCTCACGGTGGAAGCGCTGATCCACGCATACGATCACTACGGGCAGATGGTCGAATACCTTCGGATGAACGGGATCGTCCCGCCAGCCAGCCGCCCTTAAGAGCCAACGACCGATGGCATGTGATCTGCTCCTAGTCGGGGGGCTGCATCGCGTAACTCATTGTGCTTCCGTTCGTTTCCTCGGGCTTACGCCCCGGCAGGTGCGGGGCGGGGGTGCGTTATGCAAGACTTGGTGGCACGGCCTTCGACCGCGCGACCCCCCGGGCGCTGCTGGGTCCTCGCCGCCGTTCTGCTTCTTGGTGCAGGGGCCGCTGCCCGGCCCGCTCACGCCCAGGAAGAGGCGCTCTTCGCGGAGGTGCCCGTTGTCACGGGCGCGTCTCGCTATGAGCAGGATCCGCGCGAGGCCCCGGCGTCGATCACGGTGGTCACGCAGGACGACATCCGCCGGTACGGGTATCGTACGCTCGGCGACGTCCTGAACAACGTTCGCGGCTTCTTCACTACCTACGACCGCAACTACACCTACGTCGCCGTCCGCGGCTTCACGACCCCGGGCGACTACAACACCCATATCCTGATGCTGGTGGACGG
>JBGPPG010000175.1:0-5446 GCA_041488455.1 Gemmatimonadota bacterium | reverse complement strand
TGTCGGACGGGAAAAAAGCGTGAACAGTGAACGGTAAACAGGCCACACCCCGCCGCCCCGTCTCACACTCCCGGCCGCCGCGCGTTGTCCCTGTTCACTGTTCACTTTTCACTGTTCACGCTTTTCTACCGTATCATCGCCCCTGAGACCAAGGCAATGAGCCCCAGCGTCCCGGCGACCATGCCCACCACGCGCATCCGGCTGCGCAGCTCGTCGAAGTAGGCGCCGTTCGGTCCGGTCGGATCGATCCTGGCGGCGCGGCTCGCGGTGGGCAGCATGACCGCGAGGTTGAGCAGCGCTCCGACGAGACCTGCGCCCTGCATGGCCATGAGCCACGGGCTGGGCGCCGCCATTCCCCCCACCTTGAAGGTGAGAACCAGCCCCGAGATCACCGCCAGCACCGCGCCCGGCGAGATGACCCTGCGCTGCATGACCGCGAGCGCCCGCATCACCGCTCCCATTGAGGCCCGGTCCTCCGACCGGGATGCGATGCCCACGAACATCGCCGCGACGCCGCCGCCAAGCCACAGGGTGAAGCCGAGCAGGTGGACGAAGAGCCAGAAGTGGTTCACTGATGCGCTCCGGAGAAGGTGGGGTCGATCGGTTGCCGGCCGCCGAAGCCCGCGTCCAGCTCGTGCCAGTGGGTGATCCGCTCCTCCCCCAGCCGCCAGCACAGGAAGACGACGCGGTCGTCCCGCAGCGAGTGGAAGTCCACCAGCCCGGCGTCGAAGCCCTTGAAGACGCAGCCGACCGCCTCCAGCTCCTGGAGGTAGCGATTGATGCGGTCGGCGTGCACGGTGACCTCGTCCCGCGCGGCGACGAGATCGCTGGTCTCGCCCCAGTCCGCGCGGGCGCCGCCCGTGAGCACCTCGAAGCGCGCGACCGCCTTGCGCCACTTGGGGTACTCCTCGAGCAGATCCTGCACCACGCGCCGCACCAGCGGCAGCGTGCGCTCGGCCTCGTCGAGGGTGAAGAGCTTGAAGTCGGGCATCACTTCCAGATGATCTTGACGCCGGCCAGCTGCTCGGGATGGCTGATGAAGCCGACCACGCAGCGCTGGTCGTCCAGCACGGTGATCGTGGGGCGGAGGTGCAGCTCGGTGGGATCGAGGTCCATGCGCAGCTCGAATCCCTCCAACTCCTGGTCGGGCGCGATGACGGCGGAGTTGGTGCGCATCAACGCGTCCGCCCGGGTGTGCCACGGGTGCTTTCCCTCGGCGAGGCAGCGGGTGACGAGATCGCGATCGCTCAGGATCCCGAGAAACTTCCGGGTGCGGTGGTCGTCCACCACCGGCACGACGGAGATGTTCCGGGTCCTGAACATGATCGCCACTTCACTGGCCATGGCACCGGCGACGGCGACGTGCGGGTCGGATACCATGACGTCTCGCGCGCGCAAAGGGAGCTCCCGAGTCAGGGGTGGGGATTCGCAATTTGGGGCAGTCGGGGTCGAGGTCAAGAGCGCGCCCGCGTCTCGCGAGCCGCGAGCGCGGCCGCGGTGGCGCGATGTCCCTCCGCCGCGTACTCGCGGGCACGATCCACCCGGAACGTGGCGCTCCGCTCGACCCGGGGCCGGACGTACACCAGCTCCGGCCGTCCCGGCTCCGCCCGCCACCGCGCCAGCTCGGCCGCGGTAAGCGCAGCCATGAGGATGCCCGTGGTGTCGTTATGGAGGGAGACGAGCGCCGGATAGCTGGCGGCGGCCGCAGCGGGCTCGTCAAACCCGGGCCCCACATCGATCGCGACCACCAGATCGGCCGGCACGTCCATCGCGGCGGCGAAGGGCACGACGCCCCGGAGACCGCCGTCTGCCAACCTGCGCCCTCCGAGGATGACCGGCGGGTAGAACACCGGCAGCGCGCAGGAAGCCCAGAGCGCATCCACCAGCGACACGCTCTCGCCGCCGGGGCCGAACCGGACCAGGGCGCCGCTGTCGATGTCCACCGCCGTGACCAGGAGCGGCACCTTGAGCTCCGCGAACGATCGCGCCGGAAGCAGGGCCGCGATCCCGTCGCGCAGCGGCTCGCCCCGGAGCAGCGACCGAAGCCAAAGCCCCGCGAACGGCGCCCACGGCGCGCGAACGATGCCCCTGGTGCCGATCTGCGCCACCCGGCCCAGAATGTCGTCAGGCCCGAGCCCGGCGGCGAAGCAGGCGCCCATCACGGCGCCCATGGACGTGCCCACGATCTGCGTCGGGGCGAGCCCGGCCTCGGTCAGCGCCCGAAGCGCCCCCACGTGCGCCGCCGCCTTGGCCCCACCTCCACTCAGCAGGACGACGACCCGCGCACTCACGTCGCCCGCTTTGCCTCCCGGTGCTTGCGCGCCCGCTCGAAGCGGGCATGCTCCTCCGGCGTCTCCGCCACGAGCCGGGGGACTCGCTTGGGCTTCCCCGTCTCGTCGATCGCCACGAAGACGACGTGCGCGGTGTGGGTGTGCCGCTTCTCGCCGGTGCTGACGTTCTCGGAGAAGACTTCGACCGTGATGTCCATCGAGGTGTTCCCCACGTAGTCCACCGTGCCGACACAGGTCACCAGCGCGCCCACCTTGATCCGTTCCCGGAAATCCACCCGGTCGATGCTCGCGGTGACCGCGGGTCCGCCGGCGTGCCGGATCGCCGCCACCGCCGCCGCCTGGTCCACCAGCGCCATCAGATGCCCGCCGAACAGATCGCCGAGCACGTTCTGCATGTGGGGCATGACGAAGGTGGAGATCTCGCCGCGGGAGTAGGACATGGGACGGGATTCCGGGGACATGCAAGACTCCCATGACGGGTTAACAGTGAACGGTGAACAGTGAACAGTGAACAGGCGCCTCCGGTGCGAGGCTGAGCCCCTGTTCACTGTTTACTGTTCACTGTTTACGCAATTCAGTAGTCGACGGGCCTTAGATAGAACTCCCCTATCGCCGTCTGGCTCAGCACCGCCACGGTGGGCAGGCGGCGCTTCCAGTGGGTCGATTCGAGCCGCTTGCGCACCAGCTCGACTTCGTCGGCGGTGTAGCCGAACTCCGCCACGTCAGCCGGGCGGTACCCCAGCAAGAGCCAGTAGAGGATCCCGTCGGCCTTGGGGTAGGAGATGCCGAAGTCACCCTCGTCCGTCTGCCCGCGGATCAGGTCGGCGCTCGCCGGCTTGGCGATGATCACCTCGGGCACGCCGACGTGCCGCGCCAGCGCCCAGACCTGGGTCTTGAAGAGATCGCCGATCGGGTTAACCGGGGGCGCGTCGTCCGCGTGCCAGGTGAAATAGCCAAGCAGGCGCTCGGTCTTGTTGCCGGTGCCCAGCGGGAGCGCGTTGTGGACGGCGGAGAGATCGAAGAGCGTGATCATGCGAGCCCGGGCCATGATGTTGCCCTTGCGGCCGGGGTCGCTCTCGCCGCTGAGAGCGGTGACCAGCCCGTCGACGGCGGCGCTGATGTCCACCGTGACGCTCGGGATGCCGAGCGCGTCGATCACCAGCTGGGCGTGGTCCAGGCTGTCCGGGCTCGACGTCCGGTACGGCATGCGGGCGCCGAGCACGTTCTCCCGGCCCAGTGCCTCCACCGCCAGATGGGCGACGAGCGAGCTGTCCACGCCGCCGGAGAGCCCGATCACGACCTTCTTGAACCCCCGGCGTCGAACGACCTCGTCGCGGATGAAGTCCACCAGCCAGCGTCGGGTTAGCGGCGCGTCTATCTCGAGCGGGGCCTTGGCCGCGGCGCCTGGAGCCGCGGGCCGGGCCGGGCTGATCGGCGGCTCTCCCGACGGCGGCCCGGCAGGAGCACGGGGGCGCCGGACGGCGGGGGGCGTGTCCGAACGCTGCGTCTCCGCACCCGACTGAGCCGCCAAGCCGCGAATGAGGTGCGGCAACCGCATCTCCAGATCCGACAGCAGGGGGAAGTCCGCCCGGGCCCGGGTGATCTCCTCGAAGTCGAGAGTCGCCGGGATGAGGCCCTCCTCGAACAGCTGCCCCTGCGCGATCAGGCTCCCCCTCGGCCCCGCCACCAGCGATCCGCCGGCGAATGCCTTGCCGCCCTCGAAGCCTACGAGCTGCGACAGGGCGACATAGACGCCGTGCTCCCCGGCGATGTCCTGGACAATGTGCTCCCACCGCCGGAGGCTGGCCGGCCGGCTGACCCCTTCGCCCGGGTAGATGCCGCGCGCGGGACTCGCGCTCGGGATGATCACGAGCTGCGCCCCATCTAGCGCCGCGAGCATGGGGGTGATCGAGTGCCAGGCGTCCTCGCAGATCAGAATCGCGGCCCTCCCGAACGGAGTGTCGAACGCCTCGACGCTCCGGCCTGCCTCGACGAAGCGCTCTTCGTCGAACACGCCGTAGGTCGGGAGAAACACTTTGCGGTGCACGTGGCGGATCCTGGCGTCGGACCCCCCGAGTGAGGCGTAGAGCGCGGAGTTGTAGAGGCGGTTCTGGTGGACCTCGTAGAAGCCGATCGCTACATCGAACGGGGGCGCGCCGGACTCCTCGTGCTGCCGGGTCAGGTCCTCGAACAGCTGCTCCGCCGGGAGCGCCAGGTCCCGCACGCCGCCCTCGAGGAAGTAGCCGGTGAGCGCGCTCTCGGGAGCCACGACGAGCCCGGGAGGCACGGGCCACCCGGCGGCCTCCCGGAACATCCGCCCGAGACGGCAGAGGTTCTCCTGGTAGGCCCCTTTCCGGGGTCGGAGCTGGGCTATGGCGAGCTGGAGCATGGTGTAACAAATCTAGCGCGGTTTTCTTTCGGCATGCTCTGGTACGTGGCGATCGGCAGCGCGGCGGGCGGCGTGAGCCGTTATCTCCTGGGCGGGTTCATCCAGCGGATCCTGTCTACGTCGTTCCCTGCGGGCACCCTGGTCATCAACCTGACCGGCTCGGCCCTCCTGGGGTTTCTCCTCCGCTACGCTCTCGACGTGCCGACCATGACGCCGGAGATCCGCGCGCTGCTTGGCGTCGGATTCTGCGGCGGATACACGACGTTCTCCACGTTCAGCTACGAGACCGTCGCGCTGCTGGAGGACGGCGACTGGCGGAGGGCGGGCCTTTACGTCGCCTTGAGCGTAGCCGGATCGCTCCTCGCGACGTTCGCCGGCTTCGTGGCGGCGCGCGAGCTGATCGCGCTTCGGACGAGGATCTAGCGGAGCACAGTATGCACGGACTGACCGGCGAGCGCACGCTCATGCGCATCCATATCGGCGAGCGGGACAAGTACCACGGGCGCCCGCTCTACGAGGCGATCGTCCACCTGCTCCGCGAGCGGCACTTCGCCGGCGCCACCGTGCTGCGCGGCATCGCCGGGTTCGGCGCGACCGCCCGGCTGCACACGGAGAAGGTGCTCCGCCTCTCCCTCGACCTGCCTTTGATCGTCGAGTGTGTGGACACCGAGGAGAAGATCCAGTCAATCCTGCCTGAGCTGGACGGGATGATCGGCGGGGGGCTGATCACCCTGGAGAGAGCGAAGGTGATCGTGTACCGGCCCCA
>JBGPPG010000174.1:0-5447 GCA_041488455.1 Gemmatimonadota bacterium | reverse complement strand
GACCGGCCCTACAGTTGCCCGGCATCCCCGCGTAGATTAGAAGGTTATGACGTTCCCGGAGCTTCCGGCCCGGCTCGCCCAAGCGCGTGAGGCGATCGACCGGCACCAGGCGCTCGGGGGATGGCGCCACCCGGTGACCATCGTGGCGGTGACCAAGACGCACGGGCCCGACGCGATCCGCGCCGCGGTGGCCGCCGGGATCACGGCGGTCGGCGAGAACCGGGTGCAGGAGGCCCTCGCCAAGCAGGACCAGCTGCCGGACGTCGCCGTCGAGTGGCATCTGATCGGCGGGCTCCAGCGGAACAAGGCCCGCCATGCCGTCGGCCGCTTCGCGCTCATCCATTCGGTGGACCGGCTGGACCTGGCGCAGGAGCTGGCGCGCCGAACGGCCCCCGGTCGCCGGCAGGCGGTATTGGTCCAGGTCAACTGCTCCGGCGAGCCGCAGAAGGGTGGGGTGGAGCCGGAGGCGCTGACCGGCTTGCTGGACGGCCTCCGCCCGCTCGAGCAGCTGGGCGTCCGTGGGCTGATGACTATGGCGGCGCTCACCGACGACGCGGCGGAGCAGCGCCGGGCGTTCCGGCTGCTGCGAACGCTCCGGGACCAGGCGGAGTCGGCGGGGCACGCGCTGCCGGACCTTTCTATGGGAATGTCAGGTGATTTCCCGGTGGCCGTGGAAGAAGGAGCGACCATCGTGCGGCTGGGAACCTTGCTCTTCGGGGAACGGGCATGAGCGACGACGCCTTCCAACTCACACCCCAGGACGTGCGGACGCAGGATTTCACGCGCGCCGTCCGGGGCTACGATCGGGTGCAGGTGGACGACTTCAAGCTGCGGCTCGCCGAGGAGATCGATCGCCTCACCCGGGCTCGCATCCAGGCGGAAGAGCGCCTCAAGAGCGCTCAGGATCAGCTCCGTGCCTACCGCGAGCGCGAGCGGGCGCTGAACGAAGCACTGGTCGCGGCGCAGCAGCTCCGCGCCGACACCCGCACGCAGGCCGAGCAGGAAGCGGCGATCGTGGTTCGAGAGGCGCGGGCGGAGGGAGCCAAGCTGGTAGACCGGGCCAAGCTCGACGAGCAGCTCGTGCGGGAGCGGACCGAAGACGCCGTCCGGCAGTTCAACGCGTATGTCGCGAGCTTCCGGCTCCTGCTCGAGCGCCAGCTCGCCGAGGTGGACGGGCTTCAGGCCGCCGCCCGGACCATCGTGCCGACCCGGCCGCCGCCGTCGGAGATCGAAGTGGGGGCAGCGGAGACGCATTGACCGCTACGACGACGCTGTACGACGATATCCAGCGCGCCGCCGATGTAGTCCGCCCCCGCGCGGCGCTCACGCCGTCGGTCGGGATCATCCTGGGCACGGGGCTGGGCGGGCTCGCCGATGAGATCGCGGTGGAGGCGGAGGTGCCGTACGAGGCGATCCCCCGGTTCCCCCTCTCGACTGTCGAGTCCCATGCGGGCCGCCTGCTCCTGGGCCGGCTGGGAGGCAAGCCGGTCGTGGCGATGCAGGGACGGTTCCATCGGTACGAGGGCTACTCGCTCGCGCAGGTGACGTTTCCGGTACGGGTGCTTCACGCGCTCGGTGCGTCTACGCTTATCGTCTCCAACGCCTGCGGGGGCATGCATCCGCTCTGGGACCCGGGCGATCTGGTTCTGCTGGCGGATCACATCAACCTGCTGGGCGACAACCCGCTCGTCGGCCCGAACGACGAGCGGCTGGGGCCGAGATTCCCTGATATGTCCGCCCCCTACTCGCCGGAGCTCCGGGCACTGGCCCGGGACTCGGCGCGCGAGCTCGGCATCACCCTCCGCGAGGGCACCTACGTGGCGGTCGCGGGTCCGAACCTGGAGACGCGGGCGGAATATCGGATGCTCCGCGCGGTCGGCGCCGACGTCGTCGGGATGTCCACGGTGCCCGAGGTGATCGTGGCCAACCATGAGGGCATGCGGGTGCTGGGGATCTCGATCATCACCGACCAGTGTCTGCCCGATGCGCTCGAGCCCGCGGACATCGGGCGGATCATCGAGACCGCGCGCCGCGCGGAGCCCTCGCTCACGCGACTGGTGCGGCGCGTCGTGGAGCGGATGTAGCGCATGGCGTTCGTGGCGTGGCCCGATCTCTCCCCCGACCAGCTGGAGCAGGCGCAGCTCGAACTGTGGAAGGCGGAGCGCCTGTTCCAGCGGACGCTCGAGGCGGCGCAGGACGGGCCGCCCTACGTGTTCTACGAGGGGCCGCCCACCGCCAACGGCCGGCCCGGGATCCACCACGTCTTCTCGCGCACGATCAAGGATCTGGTCTGCCGCTTCCACGCGATGCAGGGGAAGGCGGTCACCCGGATCGCGGGGTGGGACACCCACGGGCTCCCCGTGGAGATCGAGATCGAGAAGGAGCTGGGGATCAACGGGAAGAAGGACATCGAGAAGTTCGGTGTCGCCGAGTTCAATGCGCGCGCGCGGAAGAGCGTGTTCAAGTACCAGTCGGAATGGGAGGGGCTGTCCGACCGGATCGGCTACTGGCTCGACTACGAGCATCCCTACATCACGTGCAGCAACGAGTACATCGAAACGGTCTGGTGGCTGCTGCACCGGCTGCACGAGAAAGGGCTGCTCAATCGCGGCCACCGGGTGCTCCCGTACTGCCCTCGCTGCGGCACCGTGCTCTCCAGCCACGAGCTGGCGCTCGGCTACGAGCAGGTGACGACCAACTCGGTCTACGTCACCTTCCCCCTCGAGGACGACCCGAGCCGCCAGCTGCTCATCTGGACCACGACGCCCTGGACCCTGCTCGCCAACGTCGCCGTCGCCGTTAACCCGGAGCTCGAGTACGCCGAGTATCCGGTGGAAGGCCGGACCATCATTCTCGCCACCGCGCGGGCGGACCTGCCCAGCGGGATGGAAGAGATCGCCCAGGGCGCCGGCGGTGTCGGCACGGGCCGTCAGTCCGCCCGGGCGCGGAAGTCGCCCGTGCCGTTCAAGGCGATCACGCCGCTCAGGACCTTCAAGGGGCACGACCTGGTGGGCCTGCGCTACCGCCGGCCGCTCGAGGTCGTGCCGCTCCCCGCCGATCGCGTGTCGCACGTCGTGGTGGCCGGCGACTTCGTCACGGCGGACGACGGCTCCGGCCTGGTGCACATGGCCCCTGCCTTCGGGGCGGACGACTACGCGATCGGGCAGGAGCACGACCTTGCCCTGGTGCGGCCGGTCGCGGCGGACGGCACCTTCGTCGGCACGACCTGGCCCGAGATCGAGGGCAAGCTGGTCACGGCGCGGGAGACCAACGACCTCATCATCCAGCGGCTCAAGCAGGAGGGCCGCTGGCATCTGTCGCAGCCGTACACCCACACATACCCGCATTGCTGGCGCTGCCAGAGCCCGCTCATCTACTACGCCCGCGATTCCTGGTTCGTGCGGACGACGGCGGTGAAGGAGCGCATGCTCGAGCTCAACGTCCAGGTGGACTGGCATCCGCCGGAGGTCGGCGCCGGCCGGTTCGGCGAGTGGCTGGCCAACAACGTGGACTGGGCCCTGTCGCGCGACCGCTACTGGGGCACGCCGCTGCCGGTCTGGGTCTGCGACGCCGACTCGTCGCACGTCGAGGTGATCGGCGACTTCAAGCATCTCGCCGAGCGCTGGGGCAAGCCGATCCCCGAGGCCTTCGATCCGCACAAGCCGTTCATCGACGAGTACGTCTGGGCCTGCCGCTGCGGCGGTCTAATGCGCCGGACCCCCGAGGTGATCGACACGTGGTTCGATTCCGGGGCGATGCCGTACGCGCAGTGGCACTACCCCTTCGAGCACGAGGCCGAGTTCCGGGCCCACTTTCCGGCCGACTTCATCTGCGAGGGCGTGGACCAGACGCGTGGCTGGTTCTACAGCCTCCTGGCCATCGCCGCCACGGCGTTCGACCAGACGGCGTACAAGCACGTGATCGTGAACGAGCTGGTGCTGGACCCTGAAGGCCAGAAGATGTCGAAGAGCCGGGGTAACGTGGTGGACCCGTGGGAGATGATCCGGGAGTTCGGTGCCGACACCATTCGGGTGTACCTTCTCGCCTCGAGCCAGGTCTGGCTGCCCAAGCGGTTCGACCGGCGGACGATCCCCGAGGTCGCGGGCGGCTTCTTCAACACGCTCCGGAACACCTACGGCTTCTTCTCGCTGTACGCCGGCGGCTGGCGGCGGGACCAGGCGCCGCCGGTGTCTGCGCGGAGCCAGATGGACCGGTGGCTCCTGAGCCGGCTCGACGCCACGATCGACGCGGTGGCGGGACACTGGGGCGGGTACGACGTCACCGCCGGCACCCGCGCGGTCATGGACTTCGTGGTGGACGACCTCTCGAACTGGTACGTCCGGCTGTCCCGCTCCCGGTTCTGGGCGCCGGATCACGAGGCGGACCCCGCCGCGGTCGCGACGCTGCACGAGGCCCTGGCGACGGTGGCCCGGCTCCTCGCGCCGGCGGCGCCGTTTGTGACCGACTGGCTCCACCGGGCGCTCGCGGGAACTTCGGTGCACCTCGCGCGGTTTCCGGTGGCTCAGGGGCGCCGCGACTCCGCGCTCGAGGTCGCGATGGACGCGATCCGGCGGCTGGCCTCGCTGGCGCGGGCCGCGCGCGATGACGCGAACATCCGGGTGCGGCAGCCACTTCGCCGGATGCGCGTCGCGGTTCCGGCCGTGGTCCGGGGCGCGGCGTTCGACCAGCTGCTGGAGCTGCTCCGGCTGGAGGTGAACGTGAAGGCGGTGGAGGTCGTGAGCTCCGACACCGATCTGGTGCGGCTCCGGGGCCGCCCCAACTTCCGGTCGCTGGGCAAGCGCTTCGGCAAGCGTACGCCGGACGTGGCGGCGGCGACGGCGCGGCTCACCCAGGAGCAGCTCCGTGCGCTGGAGACGGGGGAGAGCCTCTCGCTCGAGCTGGACGGCGAGACGATCACCTACCTGCCGGAGGACCTGACGATCGAGCGGGAGGTCACGAGCGACTGGATCGTGAAGACCGACGGTCCATACGTCGTGGCGCTCGATCCCGTGATCGACGACGCGCTCAAGAGCGAGGGCTTCGCCCGCGAGGTGATCAACCGGGTGCAGCGCCTGCGCAAGGAGGCGGGCTATGAGTACACCACGCGCATCCATCTCTGGATCGACGGCGACCGGGTGGCGATCGAGGCCCTCCGGCCGCATGTCGCATTCATCGAGGTGGAGACGCTGGCACGGTGCCTGGAGCTGGGCGCCCGGGCCGTCGCCGCCGATCTAGAGCAGGAGCTCGAGATCGACGGCTGGAGGATCGCCCTCGGTTTGCGGCGATACCAGGACCGGTCCCCTGTTTGACCTCAACTGAACGGAACGTCCGCATGAACAAGAAGCAGTTGTCCCACCTGGAGAAGCGCTTGCTCGAGGAGCGGGCGCGCGTCATGAAGGAGCTGGGCTACTACGACGAGTCGTTCAACGCCTCGTTGCAGTCCTCGG
>JBGPPG010000173.1:0-5480 GCA_041488455.1 Gemmatimonadota bacterium | reverse complement strand
TGCGCGAGGGGCTTCTCTACGAAGACGTGCTTGCCGGCCCGCAGGGCTGCGAGGCTCAGGGCGAAATGAGTGTTGGGCGGGGTGGTCAGGACGACCGCGTCGATTCGGGGATCGCCGATCAGTCGCCGCCAGTCGGTCATGACCGGGACCGCGGGATGCTCCGCGGCCGCGGCGACGACGCGGTCTGGGGACAGATCGCAGATTCCCGCCAGCAGGCACTCTCGACTCGCGGCGAGGTTGCGAGCCAGATTGGGTCCCCAATAACCGTAGCCCACAAGCCCGACCTTGATCACGCCGCCGCCTTCGGTAATGGTCCGGGCCGAAGGCGGAGCAAGAATCATGAGCCGCGTAACGGCTTTTGGCGGAGGGACTTCGGTCGATAGTGTTGCGTCGGGGCAACACCTGCTTGGGGGCCAGGTGCGGCGAATTGCACAACCGTGCCAGGCGGGAGCGCGAGTTGGCCCTGGTGGATTCGAACCACCATTAACGGATCCAAAGTCCGCTGTCCTGCCGTTGGACGAAGGGCCAGTACGACGCAGCGGCGCCGGCGCGGCGCCGCCGTAATCTGTCCGGGCACGCCGGGGTGTGGCAAACCCGCCGTGACCGGTTCGATACCCGGCCGTCGCGGGGTCCGTTCACGCCGGCGGGATGCTGTCTCCCGTGACCAATCTCGCCGACGTCGATCGCCGGGACCCGCTCCGTGCCCGCCCCCTCAAGGAAATCCC
The DNA here is from genome assembly GCA_041488455.1 of Gemmatimonadota bacterium. GTDB lineage: Bacteria > Gemmatimonadota > Gemmatimonadetes > Gemmatimonadales > GWC2-71-9 > DASQPE01. The sequence continues at coordinate 4,755 of JBGPPG010000173.1, read as the reverse complement.
GCTCGGCGAGCTCGAGCGGGAGTTCTCTAATCTTCTGAGCCGCCTGGTCGGGCGGCGCTACGTCGCCACCGTGCTGCGACTCCACCTCGAAGCGGACGTCGACAGCCAGGGCCAGGCGCTGGAGATGGATTTCAGGGTGAGACCGGAACTTAGGAGTGAGAAGTGACTGCTTCCAGCGTCGCCGTCGCGATCGCCACACCATACTTCCGGCCCAGCAGCATCATCGCGTCGTCGCGGTCGCGCGTGGAACGGTAGACCGCGAACAGCGCGGCGCCCGATCCGCTCATGCGGCACACGAGGGGCCGGGTGCCGACCAGGGCCTCGAACGCGGCTCGGACCGCGGGATGCCGGGCGAAGACCGGCGACTCGAAGTCGTTGCCCGCCATCCGTCCGATGTCCCCCCAGCCGGCGAGCGCGTCGAGGTCCAGTGCCACGGCACCGCGGCGGCCCACTCCCTGTCGCGCCTCGTCCACCCAGCGGTAGGCCTCCGCCGTGCCCACAAGCACGGGCGGAGTGAGGAGCAGGACCGGTGCCGCGGGGAGGGGCGGCAACCGGAGCAGGCGCTCGCCGCGGCCCCACCCGAGCGCGAGCGGCGCCCCGGAAAACAGAAACGGCACGTCACTCCCGAGCCGGGCAGCGAACTGGAGCAGCTCGTGCCGCGGCACCGGGTCGCCGGCGAGACGGTTGACCGCGGCGAGCGCTCCCGCGGCGTCGCTCGATCCACCACCCAGCCCCGCGCGAACCGGAATGTGCTTCTCCAGGCGCAGGTGCACGCCGAACTTGCCCCCGGTCGCATCCACCACCATCCGCGCCGCGCGCACGGCGAGGTTCTCGTCCGGCGGCCCCACCTCCGCGCCGGTCACCTCGATCGTGACGCCGCGCTCGTCCCTGCGCTCCACTTCCAGCCGGTCCGCCAGCTCCACCAGACAGAAGAGGGTCTCGATCCCGTGGTATCCGTCATCCTCCCGCGCGAGCACCCGCAGCAGGAGGTTGAGCTTGGCGTGGCAGGCGACGGCGACGGAGGTCAAGCGGGCGGTGTGCCGGCCGGCGGAGGAGGTGGCGTCCCGCGCCGGAGGTCGCTCAGCCCGACCCCGCTCTGCGCAAGCGACCAGAGGCCCAGCAGCGTGATCGGGATGAACGTGGTTACGTGGTACGCGATGGCATAGGAGAAGCTCCGGTCTTCGGGCACGCTGTAGAGTGCGAGCGCCGCCACGATCGCCGCCTCGAACGGGCCGACATACCCCGGCGTCGAGGGGACGGAGACCCCGAAGGCGACCAGGCCCTGGAGCAGCAGCGCGCCGGTGAAGCTCACCGGGATGTCGAACGCCGCGAACGCCACGAAGAACGACGCGGCGTTCACCAGCCAGAGGGCGAGCGACCAGCCGACCACACCGCCGATGCGGGCCGGCGAGTTGAGCGCGGCGAGGCCCTGGCGCACGCCCTCGATGAGCCCGACCATCCGGTCGGCGAGGCGTGTCCCCGGCACGATCGCCCGGACGACGCGCTCCGCCGCGAGCGGCCACGCGACGACCGCGATGGCCACGATCAGGGCGGCCGCAGAGACGCCGCCCGCGGCCAGCGCGATGTGCCGTACCGGTACCCCGCCGACCTCCACGCCGGGCGCGAGCCCCGGGCTCAAGAGGGCGACGGTGAGGAGCGCCGTGACCGTCAGTCCGTCGAAGATGCGCTCGACCACGATGGACGAAAGCGCCGAGGTGAAGCGCGCGGCCGCGAGCCGGGTGATGGCGAACGGACGGATCAGCTCGCCGGCCCGGAAGGGCAGGAGGTTGTTGGCCATGAACCCGATCGCCGTCGCGTGCCACGCGGGTGCAAGCGGCAGCGGCCGGTCCGCCGCGGTGCGTAGCAGGAGGCGCCAGCGGATCGTGCGGATCGGGAACGTGAGGGTGGCGAGCACGACCGACAGGACGAGCGGCCAGGCATGCGCCTGCGCCAGATTCTGCCGAACCTGCGCCAGGTCCACTCGGCGCAGGATGAATGCGAGAAGTCCCACGGAGATGGCGACGCCGAGGAGCGACGGCCAGATCCGCGAGCGGTCAGTCGGACTGGGCAAGCGCCAGCGGAACGAGGTCGAGGAGTTCGTCGAGCAGTGAGCGGACCTCGACCAGACCGCGGCCGGGGCCCAGCCGGGCCAGGATCTCACGACGCAATTCGGCCGCGCGCACGAGTGCCGCGCGTCCACGATAGCAGAGCGATTCGATCGCGACGACCTGCGGCTCGGCCGCGTGTGGAGCCGCCGACCGCTGGATCAGAATGTCGAGCGACGGCTCGCCGGCACCCCGCTCCCGCTTGAGCTGGCCGTATGCCGCGAACGCATTCTCGATCCGGCCGCGGGGCGGCGCCAACGCCGGTGCCGTCGCCGCGGGCCGCTGGAAGCCGAGGTCCTCGATCGCGACGATGGGCTCGGCGCCCAGCGTATCGATGTCGCGCGCCGCCCGCTCGATCTCCACGGTCAGGCGATCGCGGTCCACCGTCGCCGCGCCCCGGAGGAACTCGCCCGTGCTCCGCAGGGCCGACACGAACGCCTCACGCGAGCGCCGGGCGGTGCCGGCGGCGACACCTTCACGCGCCGCGCGGGCCAGGCGGCTGAGCGCGCGACCCACGGGATCGCCCTCGGGCGCGGCCGCGGCGCGGAGCGTCCCTACCAGACGATACAGCCTGAGATCCAGCTCGGTCACGGACGGCGCCTGCTCCAACCTGCCCGCCGTCTGCACGAGGTGCTCGCCCAGGCTCACGAGCTCGAGCGAGCCCGGCGGCGTGACCGGAGCGAAGTGGGGGACGGACGGCGGCCGCTGCATCGGATCGGCGTCGTCGGCGGCATAGAGCTTCTCGATCGGCACGACGTCGCGCTCGACCGCGAACGCCTCGAGCAGGAGCGCGGTGAAGCGTCTCGGCTCGTCCGCATCGGGCTCCGGCGTTCCGTGATCGGCGATGTCCCGGGCGACCCGCGACAGGGCGCGCGCGCCCGCCTCCAGCACGTCGTCCACGCCGGGGGGCGGCGCGTGCAGCCGCGAGAGGTCGCCGATGGCGAGCTCGATGCCGTCGAGGATGTCGGGGAGCGGCGGCAGCTCGGGCAGCTCGGCCAGACCCTGAAGCGATTGCATCCGGCGCAGCACCATGTACAGCGCCTCACGATCGTCCGGCGCGGTGCGGATGGCACGGGCGGCGCGGTCGAGCGCGCTCGCGATGAGGGCGCCCTCGCGCGCCACGAAGGCACGAACGCCCGTCTGCAGCTCGGCCGGCGTCGCCTCCGCGCGGCGGATACTCTCGGCCTCCGCGGGTCCTTGCCCGGCGAGCGAGTCGAGCAGCGAGGCGAGTCGAGCCGCACGTCCGGCGTCGCTCTCCTGCCACTCGGGCACCCGGCGCACCAGCAACCGGTATTCCTCTATCGCCTGGCTGGCCTGCTCGCGGGTCGCGGGGTCCCACGGCCGCGCGCCATCGCGGATGGCGCGGGCCAGCGCCTCGAACCCGGCCGCGGCGCGGCCGAGCAGCGGCTGGTTGGCCATGAGCGCGGAGCCGCGGAGGACGCGAGCGGTGCGGAGGAACTCGTCGGCCGGCGGGCCGGCAGGCGCGCCGAAGAGCGACTCCAGCCGGTCGAGGCATTCCCCGGCTTCCAGCGCGAAGAAGCCGGCGGGCCCGATCGGGGTGGTCATGGCACCTCGGCGCGTAGGGTGGGTACGAACGCCCGAAGTGTAGGTCCGGTGGAGAGGCGGATCAAGCGGCGCAACCCGCGGCTACGGCTGGATCTGGACGGTCACCACGTCACCCGGGCGTATCGAGATCTGCTCGGTGAAAGCGGGGCCGTTGCCGCCGACCGGATTCGCTTCGAATTGCACGGCGCCGGTCTGGACGAACTGGGACGGGAACTCGAACATCGTGGTGTTGTTCCCGGTCGCGAGGCCGAGCCGGACCCGGTCCCCGAAGCGCACGAGGTAGATGGTGAAGTCGTAGAAGTTGCGGTTGACCACGCGCAGGACCGTGCGCGCGGGTGTCGGGGTGCCGGCCTCCGAGGAGGCGGCGTGATGGCAGGCGGGCAGCGCGGTCAGGAGCAGCGCCGCCGCAAGCCTGAGTGAGCGTTGAGGCATCATCGGGCTCCGGGAAGAGGCCGGCGCGCGCCGCGAACGAGCCGGTTCATTGTGGTGACGGCCTCGGTCATGCCGGTGAGGATGGCGCGGCTCATCACGCTGTGTCCGATATTCAGCTCCTCGATCTCGCCGATCGCGGCGACCGGCTCGACGTTGAGGTAGGTGAGGCCGTGGCCCGCGTGAACCGCGAGCCCGAGGTCGCGGGCGTGGCGCGCCGCCGCCCGGAGCTCTTCGAGCGCCTGATTGTCCCGGCGCCAGGTATGGGCGTAGCGGCCGGTGTGAAGCTCGATGGCCGGGACACCCAAGGCGCGGGCCGCGTCGATCGCCGCGGGCTCGGGATCGATGAAGAGACTCACACGGGAGCCGGCCTCGGTGAGCCGGGCAATGGTGGCCCGCAGCCGGTCCGCGGGCCGGCGGAGGTCGAGGCCGCCCTCGGTGGTGATCTCCTCGCGCCGCTCGGGCACGATGGTGGCCTGATACGGGCGCACCCGGCAGGCCAGCGCGACGACATCCTCGCTGGTGGCCAGCTCGAGGTTGAGGGCGGTACGCACGGTTTCGCGCAGGCGCTCGATATCGTGGTCCCGGATGTGGCGCCGGTCCTCGCGCAGGTGCGCCGTGATCCCGTCCGCGCCGGCATCCTCACAGAGGACCG
>JBGPPG010000172.1:0-5609 GCA_041488455.1 Gemmatimonadota bacterium | reverse complement strand
GGCGGTGTGTACTTGAGCGCGTTCTCGATCAGGTTGATCAGCACCTGCTCGATGAGGAGCCCGTCGATCGGGAGGAGCGGCAGGTCCGGCGGCAGCGTCGTAGTTACCGTGCGTCCGGCCAAACGCTCGTCCAGCCGGATCAGGGCCACGCCCACAACCTCCTCCAGCGGCTGCCACTCGCGTTGCACCTGGAGCGCGCCGGACTCGAGCCGGACCATGTCGAGCAGGTTGGCGACGAGCCGCGTCATGCGGCGAGACTCCTCGACGATGGTCTGGGCCAGCTCGCGCCGCGTGTCGGGCGCCTGGGCTGCGCCGTCCTGGAGCAGGCTCGAGGCGGCGCCCTCGATGCCGGCGAGCGGAGTGCGGAGATCGTGGGAGAGGGAGCTGAGCAGGGCGGTCCGGAGACGCTCGGCCTCGGTCTCGAGCCTGGCCTTCTGCGAGGCGCCCGCCAGCCGAACCCGTTCGAGGGACGCGGCGACCTGCCCGGCGAACGTCTCCAGCAGCTGCCGTCGGACGGGCTCCTGCAAGCGGCGCGGGTCGTGCGAGCGGATGCCGACCACACCGAGCGGGCGGCCCGAGGCGACGAGCGGCACGTAGAGCCACTCTGTGGCGGGCAGCGTCGCGGTCCCCGCGCCGGCTAGCTGCCCGTGGTCGAACACCCACAAAGCGATCGAGAACTCCTTCTCGTCCACCGGCGACGCGCCCAGCGCGGGATCGAGCCGCAGCTGCCCGTCGTCGCCCAGGGTGAACAGCCAGACGTCGCCGCCGAACATGTTGCGTAGGTGGCGCGCGCCGGTCTGCACCATCTCGGCGATCTTCCGCTCGGCCGCGAGCTCGCGGGTCATGGCGTAGAGCGCGCCGGTCCGCTCTTCCCGCTCCCGGGCGGCCACCGCCTGCTCCCGGATCCGGGTGGTCAGGTGGCTCATGACCAGCGAGATGATGAACATCACGATGAAGGTCAGCACGTACCGCACGTCCGACACCGCGAAGGTGTAGTACGGGGGCACGAAGCAGAAGTCGAACGCGGCGATGCTCAGGAAGCAGGCGACGAGGGACGGGCGTTGGGGCAGGCGCGACGACGCGACGACCACCGCCAGCAGGAAGATCATGGCGATGTCGGTGCTCTGGACGTGTCCCCGAAGTGCCAGGCTCACGACCGTGGCCAGGGCCACCGCGACCACCGCCTGCACGTAGTCTCGGAGCTGCGCCTGCGGCGCCGCGCCGAGGGCCGGCCGGGGCCGGCCGTCGTCGGCCTCGCCGGTGATGACGTACACGTCGATGGCGCCGCTGCCCCGCACCAGCTCGTCCAGCACCGAGCCGCGCAACCGGTCCCGCCACCACGGATGGGTAGGCTTTCCGACCAGGATGCGGTTGATGTTGTGGTCGCGGGAGTAGGCGAGGACCTCTTCACTCACGCTGTGGCCGCTGAGCGTCACAGCCTGCGCGCCGAGCTGCTCGGCGAGGCGCAGGTTCTGCGCGACTGCCTCCTGATCGGCGCGGGACAGCCGGGTGTGGGCGGGCGTCTCGACGTAGACCGCCACCCAGTCGGCCCGCAACCCGGCCGCCATGCGCCGGGCCGCGCGGATGATGCGCGCGCACGCGGGGTTGGGGCCGACACAGACGAGGAGCCGGTCTCCCGCGGGCCAGGTCTCCCGGATGCCCTCCGCCTGCATGTACCCGCGCATCTGCGCGTCCACCCGCTCGGCGGTGCGGCGGAGCGCGAGCTCCCGGAGTGCGATGAGGTTGCCCAGCCGGAAGAAGCGGTCGAGCGCATTCGCGGCCTGGTCGGGAAGGTAGACCCGGCCTTCGCGGAGCCGCTGCTGGAGCACGTCGGGCGACAGGTCCACCAGCTCCACTTCGTCCGCCCGGTCGAAAATGGAGTCGGGGACGGTCTCCCGGATCGCGACGCCGGTGATCTGCGCCACGACGTCATTCAGGCTCTCGAGATGCTGAACGTTGAGGGTGGTCCAGACGTCGATGCCCGCGGCGAGCAGCTCCTCCACGTCCTGCCAGCGTTTGGCGTGCCGAACGCCGGGGGCGTTCGTGTGCGCGAGCTCGTCCACCAGCAGGAGCCCGGGCTTCCGAGCCAGGGCCCCGTCGAGGTCGAACTCCTCCAGGATCGTGCCCCGGTACTCCACGCGGCGCCGGGGCAAGGCCGGGAGGCCTTCCAGCAGGCGCCGCGTTTCTTCCCGACCGTGAGTCTCGACCAGGCCGGCGACGACGTCGAGGCCGGCGGACCGCTTGAGGCGTGCCGCCTCCAGCATCGAGAAGGTCTTGCCCACGCCGGGTGACGCGCCGAAGAAGATCTTCAGATGGCCGCGGTGCGCCCGCGCCTCCTCGGCGCGCACCTGCTCGAGTAACGCATCGGGGTCCGGGCGGCGAGCCATGGGGGAGAAACTAACGTTTTCGGCGGCGGGAGGTGAGCGAGCGCTCTCGAAGCCAGCGGCGCGCGGCAACAACAGACCAGACGAGCTCCACCACGCCGAACGGCCACGCCCCGGCCATGAAGCCGTAGGCGGAGGACGCAAGACATGCGGCGGCGAACGCGAGAATGAAGCCGGGGTGGCGGTCCTCAAGCGCGTAGAACAGCATCATGGCGGTAACGGCCACCGCCCCGAAGGCGGTTACCGGGGTCATGTCGGCAGGGTCACGAGGGGCCAGCCGTCGTTGCTTGTTCCATCAGCGCGGCGGCCCGCCCTGATCCAGCGCCAGATTCAGCTCGAGCACATTCACTCTCGGCTCGCCGAGGATCCCCAGCTGGCGGCCCTCGGTGTGGGCCAGCACGAGCGCGCGGACCTGGGCCGTGTCGAGCCCCCGGGCCTTCGCGACGCGCGCAAGCTGGTAGTCGGCCGCGGCGGGACTGATGTGCGGATCCAGCCCGCTTCCGGACGCGGTCGCGAGGTCGATCGGGACCGGCGCCGTATTGGTCGAGTCGAGGGCCTTAAGCGCGGCGACCCGAGCCTTGACCGCATCGTGGAGGGCGGGGTTCGACGGCCCCAAGTTGGAGCCGGTCGACGAGGCCGCGTTATCGGGAACCGGGGATGTCGCCGACAGGCGACCCCAGAAGTATTTGGGGTCCTCGGTGTACTGCGCCAGGAGGGAGGAGCCAATCTCCTTCCCGTCCCGCACGATGAGGCTGCCGCCGGCCTGCCTCGGGAAAGCGAGCCGCGCGGCCACGGTGACGGCGGCCGGGTAGACTGCCCCGGTCAGGACGGTAAATACGAGCATGGCGGCCACGGAGGGCCAGACGAGGGAGCGCATGGAAGACCTCATGCCAGATGAAGCCCGACCAGGATCAGGTCGATCAGCTTGATTCCGACGAACGGAATGATGATGCCGCCCACCCCGTAGATGAGCAGGTTGTTCTGCAGCAGGGCCGCCGCGCCGATCGGACGATAGCGGACCCCGCGCAAGGCCAGGGGAATGAGCGCGATGATGATCAGCGCGTTGAAGATCACCGCCGAGAGGATGGCGCTCTGCGGCGTCGCGAGCCGCATGATGTTGAGCGCGCCCAGAGCCGGGTAAGTGGTGGCGAAGGCGGCCGGGATGATCGCGAAGTACTTCGCCACGTCGTTCGCGATGCTGAACGTCGTGAGCGACCCGCGGGTGATGAGCATCTGCTTCCCGATCTCGACGATCTCGATCAACTTGGTCGGATTGGAATCGAGGTCCACCAGGTTGCCCGCCTCCTTGGCCGCCTGCGTCCCGGTGTTCATGGCCACGGCGACGTCGGCCTGGGCGAGCGCCGGCGCGTCGTTGGTGCCGTCACCCGTCATCGCCACCAGCTTGCCGCCAGTCTGGTGCTTCCGGATCAGCTCCAGCTTGGTCTCCGGCGTGGCCTGCGCAAGGAAGTCGTCCACGCCGGCTTCCGCCGCGATCGCGGCCGCCGTGAGGGGGTTGTCGCCCGTGATCATCACCGTCCGGATGCCCATCGCGCGCAGCTCGGAGAACCGCTCCTTGATACCGCCCTTGACGATGTCCTTGAGCTGGATCACACCCAGCACATCACGTCCTTCGGCCACCACCAGCGGCGTCCCGCCCTGCCGCGCGATGCCGTCCACGGCCGTCCGGACTGCGGCCGGCAGTTGCCCTCCGCGCCCCTTCACGTACAGCTCGATGGAATCGGCGGCACCCTTGCGGATCTCGCGGCCGTCACCCTGGAAGTTCACGCCGCTCATCCGGGTCTGGGCGGTGAAGGGGACGAACGCAGCGCCCAAGCCGTGGATGTCGCGTTCGCGGATGCCGAACTTCTCCTTGGCCAGCACGACGATGCTCCGACCCTCCGGTGTCTCGTCGGCGAGCGAGGCCAGCTGGGCCGCATCGGCCAGCCGCTCCGGGGTGACGCCCTCCGCCGGGAGAAACGCCGTCGCCTGACGGTTGCCCAGCGTGATCGTGCCGGTCTTGTCGAGCAGCAGCACATCCACATCACCCGCCGCCTCGACGGCACGCCCGGACATCGCGATGACGTTCGCCTGGATCATGCGGTCCATGCCGGCGATGCCGATCGCCGACAGCAGGCCGCCGATGGTCGTTGGGATGAGGCAGACCAGGAGGGCTACCAGCACGGTCACCGTGACCGGGATCCCATGGCCCGCCGCCTTGACCCCGTAGATCGAGAAGGGGAGCAGAGTCACCGTCGTCAGCAGAAAGATGATCGTGAGCCCCGCGAGCAGGATCTCGAGCGCGATCTCGTTCGGTGTCTTCTGCCGCTTGGCACCCTCGATCATCCCGATCATCCGGTCGAGGAACGATTCCCCGGGATTGGTCGAGACGCGCACGACCAGCCAGTCGGAGAGCACCCGGGTGCTGCCGGTGACCGCGCTCCGGTCGCCACCGCTCTCGCGAATGACGGGGGCGCTCTCGCCGGTGATCGCGCTCTCGTCCACCGAGGCGATGCCCTCGACGACGTCGCCATCGGCCGGGATGAACTCTCCGGCGGCCACGTAGACCACGTCGCCCTTGCGAAGGCTGCTCGCCGGCACCGCCTGGAGATTGTCCTTCCTGTCCGGCCGGGCAAGCTTCTTCGCGACGATGTCCCGCCGGGCTTTTCTCAAGTTCTCGGCCTGGGCCTTCCCCCGGCCTTCGGCCATCGCCTCGGCGAAGTTCGCGAAGAGCACGGTAAACCACAGCCAGAGCGAGATGGCCAGGATGAAGCCGGGGCTCGCTTCCCCGCGTCCGGCGAGCGCCAGTACCCACAGGACCGTCGTGAGGAGACTGCCGACCTCCACCACGAACATGACCGGGTTTCGCACCATGCGGCGCGGGTCGAGCTTCCGGAACGACGCCGCGATCGCACCCCGCACAATGGGCGGGTCGAAGAGCGGGCGGGCTTTGCCTCGAGGAGTCATGAGACGTTACCTGCCAGGGAGCATGAGGTGTTCGACGATCGGTCCCAGCGCGAGCCCGGGGATGTGGGTCAGCGCGCCCACGATCAGGATCACGCTGCTGAGCAGCACCACGAAGAGCGGCGTCGTCACCGGGAAGGTCCCGGCCGACTCCGGCGCGACCCGCTTCTCGGCGAGGAAGCCCGCGGCCGCCAGCATCGGCACCTGCATGCCGAACCGGCCGATGAGGGTCGCGAACCCGAACAGCGTGTTGTAGTAGTACGT
>JBGPPG010000171.1:0-5683 GCA_041488455.1 Gemmatimonadota bacterium | reverse complement strand
GCCGCGTGGTACTTTCTCCGGTCCGGCGCGGACGTCCGGCAGGTGATTTCGGGGAGCGCAGTGCCGGGCCTGGTCGCCTTTCTGGTGCTCGCAGTGGTGTTGCGGAAGACGGAGGTGAGGGCCGATGCCGCGCGGGAGCCGGACGGAGCCGTAAAGCCCCCCGGCGCGGCTCCTCGAACAGACGCCTCGGGTCCTCGTTTCTGGCTTCCTGTCCTCGGGCTGGCGGCGATCACGCTCTGCCGAATTCCCGAGGCCCTGCTGCTCCTCCGGCTCCAGGAGGCCGGAGTCGCGGTGGCTCTTGTGCCGCTCGCGTGGGCGGCGCTCCACGTGGTCCGGAGCGGTGCCTCTTTCCCCGGTGGCTGGCTGGTAGACCGGATCGGACCCAGACTCACCGTGGCGATCGGCGGGGTCGTCTTCGCGGCAGCCATCGCTACCATGGGGCTCGAGACCGGAGCCTCCGCGGTGACGACCGCCTTTCTGGTTTTCGGGCTGGTCGCGGGGCTCACTGAGTCCGCGGAGCGCGCGCTCGTGGCGCGACTGGCACCGACAAGAACCGGCCGCGGATTCGGCGCGTACCACGGGTTGACCGGTCTGGCGGCCCTGCCAGCGGCGCTGCTGTTCGGCGCGCTCTATCAGCGTTTGGGCGCAAGCATCGCGCTGGTGTCCTCGGCGGTCTCGGTGATGGCGGCGACCGCTGGCTGGGTTGCGGTCGCCCCCAAGGGCAACGACGACGGAGCGCGGGCGTGACACGACATCTTCTTCTATTCGTATCCGGGTTCGCGATTGCAGCCTGCAGTGCGCGGCCGGCGTGGGGCCAGGCGCAGGTCCGGCTGGCCGAGCCGGGCCGGGCAGACTACTCCGAGCTCCACGAGGGCCTCAAGTCCGGGACTCCGACGGCCGACTCGGTGCTCGCCATCCTCCGGTCCCGGAGCACCCGGCGGCTCTGGGCGCACCTGACCGCCGCCATCAACGGCACCGGCTCGTGGGATGCCGCTCTCCTCGCGACGACGCGCCTGGCCTTGCTGCGCGATCCCCAGGTGGCCGACAGCGCGCGACGGATCCGGCGGTTCTTCGAGCAGGCGGGGCCGATTCCGTTCAAGAACAACCCGGGACTCACGTCCAGCGACATCGAGCCGTCGGTCCAGGCGATCCTGCTGGAGCGCCGGCGGGCGGTCGACGGGGATTCGGCGGTCCTGGCCGACATTCTCGCCCGGATCCCCAAGCGCGATTACGACCATGGGGACGCCTGGGTGCTCGGCCGTCTGGGCGCCGGGGCACGCGACTCGGTGGTCGCCCGCTTCCTCGCCGCCGACTCCCTGGAGTTCCGGGTCCGCTATCTCACGCTGCTGTCCTACTTCGCCGATCCGGCCCTCGCACCCCTGTTCGCGCGGCTGTACACGTGGCCGGACAGCTTCCGCGTGCCGCCGCGCTACGCTGTGCGGGCATCGGACGGCTTGCTCTGGATCGGAACGCGCGCGAGCCTCGCGGCGCTGCTCGTCGCGCGGGGGAAGGCCCGCGCGCGCGGGATCTATGCGGACTCCGGGCTCGGTCGGGGCGGGTACGGCTTTCTCGAGAACGACAGCGCCGCGGTCGTCGCCCGGACGGGCCGCTGGCTCACCGAGTGGCTGAGCCGGTTGGCTCCGTGAGGTCGCCCGGGGTCCGCTTCAGCCGGACCGGAACGTGTCCCAGGCCAGTTTGGCGATCAGGACGGATACCACGACGAGGAAGAACGCCCGGATCAGGCGCACGCCGCGGGTGAGGGCCAGGTGGCTCCCCAGCGTGGCTCCCGCCACGCTCGCGAGTCCCATCGGGATCGCGGCGAGATAGAGGACCTGGCCGGTGGCGGCGAAGTAGAGCGCGGCCGCCGCGTTCGAGCCGAGATTCACGACCTTGGCGGCCGCCGAGGCGGCGAGAAAGTCGAACCCGAAGACCCCCACGAACACAAAGATGAAGAAGCTTCCTGCGCCGGGGCCGAAGAACCCGTCGTAGAAGCCCAGCACACCTCCCATGACGACCGCAGCCGCCAGCGCCCTTCCACCGTGGAGCCGGGGTGCGTGGACACTGCCGAAGTCGCGGGCGCGCCAGGTGAACAGCGCCACCGCCACCAGCAGCGCGAGGATGACCGGACGCAGGGTGTCGGGCCGGATGGCGCTCACCGTGTGGGCGCCGAGCAGGGAGCAGCCGAAGGACGCCGCGGCCGCCGGGAGAATGATCCGCCAGTCCATCCTGAGGCCACGGGCGTAGCGCCGCACGGCCGCGACGGTTCCCATCGCCGAGGCGAGCTTGTTGGTGCCGAAGACGACGGGGATCGGAACGCCCGGCAGGAGCAGCAGGAGGGCAGGCACCTGGATCAGCCCGCCCCCGCCGACGACCGAGTCGGTGAAACCGGCGAGGAAGGCGAACCCGCAGAGCGCGGCGACGGTGGCGCCGCTCAGCAGCACCGCGTCGGCCCGTCGCCATAGCGGGCCCGCACGTATTCGTCGTAGAACTCCCGCTCGGAGGGCACCGGGCGCTCGGGGTGCGAGGTGCGAAGGTGGGCGACGTAGCCCCCGTAGTCCGGCATCCCCAACACCCGGCGAAGCGCGGCGAGTGCGCCCCGCAGCGTCATGCCCTCCCGGCCGGCTCCGTCCGGACTAGCCGGCATAGGCGGTCTCCACGAACGGACTCTCTCGGGCAACCGGTGTCTTGCGACGTGCGAGGATGAGTGCCCATTCGCGGACGCACGCGGCCACGAGGACCACCGTCACGACCGTGAAGACCGCGGCAACGACGGCGTCGAGCCGGTCGTTGAAGATGAGCCGTGCTCCTTTGGCCGGGTCGAGTGTGCCCGCGGCGATCTGGGTCGCGGTGACGCGCGCGTGCGCGAGGAAGCCCAGCCGCGGGTCGTCGGCGAAGATCTTCTGCCAGCCCGCCGTGAGCGTGACCGCGAGGAGCCAGGCGAGAGGGCCGAGCGTTACCCACGCGAAGCGCGCCTTGCCCGACTTGATGAGAATCGTCGTGCCGACGCACAGCGCCACCGCCGCGAGCAGCTGGTTGCTGATGCCGAAGAGCGGCCAGAGGGAATTGATCCCGCCGAGCGGATCCACCACTCCCTGTACGAGGAAGTAGCCCCAGGCCGCGACGACCAGCGCCGACGAGAGGATCACGCTGGGGTACCAGGACGTCCGGCCCATCGGCTTCCACAGGTGGCCGCCAAGGTCCTGGAGCATGAAGCGGCCGACGCGCGTGCCCGCGTCCAGCGTCGTGAGAATGAAGAGTGCCTCGAAGAGGATCGCGAAGTGGTACCAGAGGGCGGTCAGGCTCTCGCCGAAGGCCCGGCTGAAGATGTGGGCCATGCCGACGGCGAGCGACGGGGCGCCGCCGGTGCGGGCCAGCAGCGTCTCCTCGCCGACCGAGTGGGCCAGCGTCCGCAGCTGCTCGGGCGTCACGGTGAAGCCCCAGCCGCGGATGACCGTGGCCGCCGATTCGAGGGAGCCTCCCAGCGTGGCGAGCGGGGCGTTGATCGCGAAATAGACGCCCGGATCGAGCACCGCGGCGGCGCACATCGCCATGACCGCGACGAACGATTCCATCACCATGCCGCCGTACCCGATCAGCCGGGCGTCGCTCTCCCGGCGGATGAGCTTCGGCGTGGTGCCGGAGGCGACCAGCGCGTGGAAGCCGCTGATCGCGCCGCAGGCAATCGTGATGAAGCAGAAGGGGAACAGCTTGCCGGCGAAAACCGGGCCCGTGCCGTCGACGAAGCGGGTGACCGCGGGCAGCTTGAGCGGGGGCAGCACCAGCACGATCCCGATCGCGAGCAGGAGGATCGTGCCGATCTTCATGAACGTGGAGAGATAGTCCCGCGGAGCCAGGAGCATCCACACCGGGAGCACGCTGGCCACGAAGCCGTACGCCATGAGCCAGCCGGCGAGGGCCGGACCGGAGAGCGTGAACACCGGCGCCAGCACAGGCGACGTAGCCACCCACCGCCCGCCCACGAGGGCCAGGAGCAGCAGGCCCAGCCCGATGAGCGTCGCCTCGATGGTCCTGCCGGGCCGGATGACCCGCATCCAGAAACCCATGAGGATCGCGATCGGGATGGTGCAGGCGATGGTGAAGACGCCCCACGGACTGCCGCGCAGCGCGTTCACCACCACCAGCGCGAGCACGGCGAGCAGGATGATCATGATCGCGAGAATCGCGACCATCGTGAGCATGCCGGTGAGCGGCCCGATCTCGTCGCGGGCCATCTGGCCCAGGGACTTGCCGTCGCGCCGCATCGAGGCGAACAGGATGATGAAGTCCTGCACGGCCCCCGCGAGCACGACGCCGAAGACGATCCAGATCGTGCCGGGGAGATAGCCGAACTGGGCGGCGAGCACCGGGCCCACGAGCGGGCCGGCCCCGGCGATGGCGGCGAAATGGTGCCCGAAGAGGACCCAACGCGAGGTGGGCACGAAGTCCCGGCCGTTTTCCAGCCGTTCCGCGGGAGTGGCCCTGCGGTCGTTGAGCTCGAACACCCGCTCGGCGAGGAAGCGGCTGTAGAACCTGTAGGCGACGAGGTAGGTCGCGACGGCAGCGAGAATGAGCCACGCCGCGCTGATGGTCTCGCCCCGGTGGAGGGCGATGGTCCCCCAGGCGACGGCTCCGGCCACGGCGAGAGCGAGCCAGGGGAGGAGGGTCAGGGGCATGGCTGGTAATAAACCGCGTGAACGGTAAACAGTAAACCGTGTCTACGTGGCTCTTTCCCTTGCCCACCCCCCGAACCCGCCGTACCTTGGCCCACCATGCCTTCGCCATTCTTCGGGTACGGGCACCGGCCCTCTTGGGAGGACGAACCGGAAAGCGCGGGTGCCGTGGCCGAGAAGGAACAGCCGCAGGCCATCGCGGCAGGCTTCCAGGGCAAGGTCGCCATCGTCACCGGCGGGGCGACCGGGCTCGGCCGCGCCATCGCGCTGGAGTTCGCGCGAATCGGCTGCCACGTGGGCTTCTGTTACGTCAACCTCCCGGGGCGAGACGTCACCGAGCAGGCGCTGCTCACCGAGACCGCCCTCATGTCCATGGGCGTCGGCGTGTACGCCTGCCGCTGCGACGTCCGCGACCGTGAGGCCGTCGATGCCTTCGTGCGGGACGCGAAGGCCCGCCTCGGCGGCCTCCACTTTCTCATCAACAACGCCGGCATCGCGAGCGACGGAGCGCTCTGGCGCCTGACCGAGGACGCCTGGCACGAAGTGCTGGAGACGAACGTCACCGGCACCTTCCACTGCATCCGCGCGGTGTCGCCCATCTTCCGCCAGCAGCGCTACGGCAAGATCGTGAACGTGAGCGCGCATCAGGCGGAGCGGCCGGGGTTCGGCGTGTCGAACTATGCGGCCAGCAAGGCGGCGCTGCTGGGCCTCACGCGGGCGGCCGCGGTGGAGCTGGGCCCCGCCGGCGTGAACGTGAACGCCGTGGCGCCGGGATTCATCCGGACCGAGCGCATGATGATGCTGCCGAAGGAAGTGATCGAGCGGGCGCAGAAGAGCTCGGTGCTCGGCCGGGTAGCGGAGCCGGACGACGTGGCGCACGTGGTCTCGTTCCTCTGCTCGGAAGGGGCCCGCCACATTACAGGCCAGACGATCACCGTGGACGGAGGCCTCTCGCTCGAGTAACGCCGCCGTTCTCTTACGTCCATCCCGTCGTTAGCTTTTCCGCAAAGCTC
>JBGPPG010000170.1:0-5787 GCA_041488455.1 Gemmatimonadota bacterium | reverse complement strand
CCAGAGCGCCGGATCGGAGAGGAACACGTCCGCCGTCACCGCCCGGAAGAGCTTTGCGCGCTCCAGCTGCTCCCGGTACTGGGCCTCCATCGCCGGCAGGAACTGCTGCGCCACGCTGGAGCCGAGCCACCGCTGGTACTTAGCGGGGTCGAACTTGCCGTCGGTCTGGAATTCGGGCAGCCGGAAGAAGTCGGGGAGCGGCGTATTGCGGATGGCGTCGAGGACCTCGTCATCGTTGACCCGGATCCCGCGGCGGGCGTACTCGGACTCGAGGAGCTCGTTGGTGACGAACTGGTCCCAGACGTCGTTGCGGATCGCCTCGTAGTCGTCGAGACCGAGACTCTGCGGGGCCTGGCGCTGGCGAGCTTCGGTGGCTTGCTGCACTTCCCGCTGGTACACCCGCGCGTCGATCGAGCGACCGTTCACTTTGCCGACGCTTGTGCCGCTGACGACCTTACCCCAGTCCACGCTGGTAAGCATGAAGATCATCATCAGCACGGCGAACACGACCGCCGCTAGCTTGACCGCGATGCCGGTGCGAAACCATTTGATCATACGTAGCTACGAAAAAGAGGCATAAGTTTAAGCCGGACAACGCCAAACCTCAAGGACGTAAGCCCCCGGGCGCCAGTTGACACTGTCGCCGTGCTTCGCTACTCTCAGCGTAAGTCCCCCAACGACTTAGGCGCATCCGCCCCAACACTTCCTTACACTCGGGATCGGGATGTCCACCAGCGAGATTGCGAAGCTCGAGAGCCGTTGGCGAGAGAATCCGAATGGCCTGACCTTCGCGCCGCTTGCAGAGGCCTACCGTAAGCAGAAGGACCCGCAGCGAGCGCTCGAGATCCTCGCCCCAGGCCTCGAGAAGCACCCGGATTACATCCCCGCCAACATCGTCCTTGGCCGCTGCCACTGGGACCTCAACGATTTGCCGGCCGCCGAGCGCGCGTTTACGCACGTCCTCGGCCTGGACGGAGAGAACGTCATCGCCCTGAAGGCGCTGGCCGACATCACCGAGCGGTTGGTGCGCTACGACGAGGCGGAACGCTGGCTCGGGACCCTGCTGGCCGTGGACCGCAGCAACGACGAGGCTCGAGCGCAGCTGGCGCGGATTCACGACCTCCAGCAGCAGCGGGCAGAGGGGAGCGCGGCCGTGCCGGAGGCGGAAGCCGCCGCCGCCCAGGCGGAGGCAGAGCCCCCCTTGGTCTCGGCACTCGAGCCGCCGCCACCGGAGCCCGCGCCGGTCGAGGAGCCGATGCCGGCCCCCGAGGCGCTGGAGCGCACGCCCGAGCCCCCGGAGCCGGGCGACATTTCGTCGGTCGAGTACATCGGCTGGGTCGCGCGGCCGGACGATCTCGCGAGCGCCGCCGTTCCGTTTCGGGTCGAGGACCTCGAGACCACCCCCGTTCCCTATACGTCCGAGGCCGAAGAGCCGCCGCCGGCCCCTCCGGAGCCGCCGGTCGAGGCCCGGCCTGGCGTCACGTTCGACCGGCCGTTCGTGCCGCCGTCCTTCCCCGACCCCGACTCGTTCGGCCTGGAGCAGTCCGAGGACATCGTCCTCAACGTCTCGGGCCACTCCGAATACCAGACGCCGTCCGCGGTAGACGACCTGCTGGCCCAGGTGACGGGCACGCCGTCGGGAATCGACAATCTGCGCCGGGATCTCGCCCCTCCGGAGCCGATCACCTCCGCGCTGCCCGGATTCGCGGCGCCGGTGGACGATCCGTTCGCCCGGCCCCCGGCCGCCCCGCCCCCGGCCGACCCTCCGCCGGCCGCATCGCTGTTCGGACGCGCGGCGGATTTCTATGCGCCGGATGAGCCGGAGCCCAAGCGCACGCCGGAGCCGGCCGGGATGGCAGCCCCGGCGCCGGTTGCAGTGCCGGACCCTGTCGCCGAGCTGGATGATGCGCCACCGGTCGGCGAGCCGGAGCTCGTCGTCACCGAGACGATGGCCGAGGTGTTCCTGCGCCAGGGCCACGTCGTGGAAGCCATCACGGTGTATCGCGAGCTCGTCCGCCGCAGCCCCGGCGGGGAGCAGCTGGCCGGACGCCTCGCGGAGCTCGAAGCGCGGCAGGCGGCGGCAGCTCCGCGGCCCCGACCGGCGTACGCTGCGCGCGACACCGGCGGGCAATCGGTCGCCGCGTTCTTCCAGTCGCTGCTCCAGACCCCGCCCGACAGCGTGCCTCCGCGCTGGCCCGCCCGGCCGGAAACTCCGGCCGCCCAGCCGCAGTCGGTACCCGACGAGGCCTCGGCCACGCGCCCCGCGGGCGAGCCGCTCTCCCTCGGCTCGGTCTTCGGCGATGAGCCCCCGCCGGTCGCGCCCGCGGTCGGGCGTGCGTCGGGAGAGACGCCCGCCCCGGGGTTGTCGCCACCGGGCTCGTTCGACGACTTTTTCGGCTCCCCTCCCAAAGGCGGCGGCCCGACTCCACCCCCCGCGACGGGGCGCATGCACGCACGCAGCGGGGACGACCTGGACCAGTTCCACGCCTGGCTCCAGGGCCTGAAGCGCTGAATGCGCATCGCGGTCCTCAACGGCCCCAACCTGAACCTGCTGGGGACGCGGGAGCCGGAGATCTACGGGCGCACAACCCTGGCGGAGATCGAGCAGCTGGTCCGGGCCGAAGCCACGAAGCTCGGCGCCGAGATCGAGTGGGTTCAGTCGAACCACGAGGGCGCACTGGTGGACGCGGTCCAGAGCCTCAAGGGACGCGCCGACGGGGCGCTGGTGAACGCCGCCGCGCTCAGCCACTCGAGCCTCCCGCTCCGCGACGCGTTCCTCGCCGTGCGGGTCCCCTTCGTCGAGCTGCATCTGTCGAACATCTTCGCGCGGGAGCCTGAGCGCCGGCATTCGGTGCTCGCGGATCTCGCGGTGGGTCTGGTGACGGGATTCGGCGCGCAGAGCTACGTGCTGGCGTTGCACGCGCTCGTGGGCCGCCTGCGTGCCGCCTGACTGGCGAACGGAGCGCCAGCGCGCGCTCCGCGCGGTGCTCGCGGAGGAGGGGCTGGACGGGCTGCTCGTCACCCACCTCCCCAACATCCGCTACCTGACGGGCTTCACCGGCTCCGCCGCGCTGCTCCTCGTTCGGGCCGACGAGGCCCTGCTCGTCACCGACTTCCGGTACGCCACGCAGGCTCCGCAAGAGGTCGGCGACACGGCCCGGGTCGAGATCGATCAGGCCAGCGTGTGGCACCGGCTGCTCAAGCACCTGGGCGAGCTGCCGCTTCCGGTGTTGGGCATCGAGGCCCACGTGCTCACCGTGCGCGATGCCGAACGGCTTTCCGGGGCCATCCGCGGCCGGACGGTGCCCACGACCGATCTGGTCGAGCGGCTGCGGGCCGTGAAGGATCCTGGTGAAGTCGCGGCGATCCGCCGGGCGGCCGCATTGGCCCAGGAGGCGCTCGCCGAGATGCTTCCGGCGGTGCGCCCGGGCCGCACCGAGCGCGAAGTCGCCGCGGAGCTCGAGGGTGCCCTCCGGCGGCGGGGCAGCGAGTGGCATCCCTTTCCGACGATCGTCGCCTCGGGCCCGCGCTCGGCGCTGCCCCATGCCCGCACGAGCGGACGGACCATCGAGGCCGGCGACTGGCTGCTGCTCGACTTCGGCGCGCAGGTGGACGGGTACTGCGCCGACCTCACCCGGACGGTCGTCGTCGGCCGCCGAGCGGACGAGCGCCAGCGCGCGGTGTACGAGCTGGTGCGGGCGGCCCAGCGCCGGGCGCTCGACCACCTCCGGCCGGGGATGACCGGCCGCGAGGGCGACGCGCTCGCCCGCGAGGTGATCGCGGAGCGTGGCTTTGGACACGCCTTCGGCCATTCGGTCGGGCACGGGCTGGGGCTCGAGGTGCACGAGGCGCCCCGGGTGGCGCCGACGGCGGAGGCGCCGCTCCCGCTCCACGCCGTGGTCACGGTGGAGCCGGGGATCTATCTTCCGGGCTGGGGCGGAGTACGGTTGGAGGACGACGTCTATCTAGGCCCTGGCGGACCGGAGTGTCTGTCGGACAACCGGACGGAACTGGTCGAACTCGTGTGAGGCCACCACCCCCTTTATGACCCCACAGGAAATGCAGCACCTCGCGGAGCTGCTCCAGACGGTACCCGGCATCAAGTCGCTCGACTTGAAGGACGTTCGGCGGCTCGCTCAGCTGCTTCGCGAGTCTCCCGAGATCGGGTCCATCGAGGTGAAGGGCTGGTTCGGGACCGGGATCGTCATCACGCGAACGTCGAGCACGGTCCTCGCTGCACCCGCCCCCCTGGCCCTGCCGACGGCGGCCGCCGCGCGGGCCACGGACCACGCGGCGCCGGGGGCCCCCGCGGCTCATCCCGCGCCGGGCGGGCTGAAGGAGATCCGCTCGCCCATGGTGGGCACCTTCTTCCGCTCGCCGGAGCCGGGCGCGGACCCGTACGCCCAGGTCGGCACGCGCGTCACCGCCGGCCAGACGGTGTGCATCATCGAAGCGATGAAGATCATGAACGAGATCGAGGCGGAGATCGCCGGAGTCGTCCGCGAGGTGTGCGTCGAGGACGCGCAACCGGTGGAGTACGGACAAGTCCTCTTCCGGGTGGATCCGAATGGCTGAGCCGACCGGGGCCGGCGCCGTCCCGGCCTTCAACTTCAAGCAGGCCATCGCGCAGATGATCCAGCGCAACGGCTCCGACCTGCTGCTCAAGGTGGGTCGGGCGCCGACCGTGCGGGTGAACGGGGAGCTCGCCACGCTGGAGATGGCCCCGCTCAAGCCCGAGGACCTCAAGCTTCTGGCCGAGCAGGTGATGACGCCGCGCCAGGTCAAGGAGTTCGCCGAGAAGAAGGAGGCCGACTTCGCGATCGGCGTGCCCGGCGTCGGCCGGTTCCGGACGAACATCTACCAGCAGCGGGGCACGCTCGCCTTCGCGTTCCGCGCGATCCCCTACGAAGTCAAGACGATCCGGGAGCTGAGCCTTCCGGCGATCCTCGAGGAGATCGCGCTCAAGCCGCGCGGGCTCGTGCTCGTCACCGGGATCACCGGCTCGGGCAAGTCCACTTGCCTCGCTTCGATGATCCATCACGTGAACCAGCACCGGCGCTGCAACGTGATCACGATCGAGGATCCGATCGAGTTCCTGCACCGCGACGTGCAGTCGAACATCTCCCAGCGGGAGGTGGGGAGCGATACGCTCTCGTTCGGTGCCGCGCTGCGCCACGTGCTCCGACAGGACCCGGACGTGATCCTGATCGGCGAGGTCCGTGACGCCGAGACGCTCGACACGGCCCTTAAGGCCGCGGATACCGGCCACCTGGTCTTCTCCACGCTGCACACGACCGACGCTACCCAGACCATCAACCGGGTCATCTCCTTCTACCCGCCGTACCAGCACCAGGAGATCCGGTCGCTCCTTTCCACCGCGCTGGCGGCCGTCGTCTGTCTCCGCCTCGTGCCGCGCAAGGACGGCCGGGGCCGGGTGCCGGCGGCGGAAGTGCTGATCAACTCCGCCGCGGTCGCGGACAACATCCGGGACATCGAAAAGGCGCTGAACATTCCGGACCTGATTGCCGAGGGCACCGTCTCGTACGGTATGCAGTCGTTCGACCAATCGCTCATGAAGTGGTACAAGGAGGGCTCGGTCACGTACGAGAGCGCGCTGTTCTACTCGTCGAACCCGAGCGAGTTCGCGCTCCGCGTCTCGGGCGTGGACTCCGCGTCCGACCGTACGGTCTCCGATATGAGCGGCGACCAGGGCGCGGCGCGGTCGCTGGATCTCACACCCTGATGTTCAAGAAGGTCCTCATCGCGAACCGCGGGGAGATCGCCCTG
>JBGPPG010000169.1:0-5857 GCA_041488455.1 Gemmatimonadota bacterium | reverse complement strand
GGCATGGAATCCCTCCTCGGGCCTCGTCACCGACCGACGGGGCCGAACCCGCGCCGGCCGTCGAGCGTCGGAGACGCTTGCTGGGCTCCTAGTATTGGGCTGGGGTGAGGGGACGGCAAGGGGACGCTGCACGCGCGGCCGCGGCCCGGCGGCTGTGGGTGCAGGGTGTGCCGGGCATCGTCACGAATGCCCCGGCCGTCATCAAAGCCGCGTGCGACGCCGTCTGACGCCGCCGTCGTCGAGGATGAGCTGGCCGACCCGGAGTCGCCCGACCGTGAGGTCCTCGATCGCAAGGGCTCGCACCCGGCCCGCGCGGAGCGAGAACCGATTCACGACCAGCCGACCGACCGCGAGCGCTCCCACTGCCAACGCGCCCACCGCAGCGGCGCCGATGGCGAGCGCTCCGACTGCGATCGGCCCGGGTGCCCGAGGTGCGAGCGGCGGTCGTCGGGCGACAGGTGGTCCGACGGCCTGCGCCTCGGCCGCCCCGGCCGTTGTCACAGCGATGCCCCCCGGCACCGCTGCCGTCACTCCCGGCGCAACCTCTACAGGGCTCGGCTGCCGATCCGCTTCAGTCGGGAGCTCAGCGCTCGCATCCGCCACTGGGTTCCGCTTTCGCCGGTTCATAGGTCTCCCTCCGCTGCCTCCGCGTGCTGTCCGAAACGGCCTCCGCCTTCGTCCCTCGCTTCCTCATTATATCGGCGACGGACTCAGGCGGTGTAGAGCAGCACGTGTGGGACTTCTCTCGCCCTGAGGCGCACGAGGAGGAGAGGCATCGCCGGACACCCTTGAGACCTAGCGGAGGCTCAAGCGACGGCAGCCGCGAATGTCGGCGCAAGAACGGCCCTAGGCTCCCTAGCGCTGCCTCGGGGCGAGTGGCTCCGGCTTCGACGCCACGCTGACGGGGCTATCGCTCTACTGCCGAAGACAACAAGTCCGTTGAGATTCGCTTCGACCGCCTCCCGCGCACAGCAGCCGAGCCGGGCGGGGATACATTGCACGCATGCCCGGGAGGTGACCCGTGAAAGAGCCGAATACGGCCGCACTGGCCGAGGCGTTGTACAACGCTATGTACGGCGAGCAGCCGCACCTACGGCAAGCAGTGATGCCAGAGCTGCGCGAGCTGGCCGAGAAGCTGGCGGCGCAGGGGGTGCTGGCGATCAGCACGTTGGACGGTAGCGATGCACGGGATGTGGTGATGGCGGCGTTAGACGAGGAGCTCCCGCGGCAGTACACCATCAGGGGCGACCGAGTTATGGAAATGCTGCACCGCCTCGCGCGCTCCAGACGCGAGCGGAGAGATGAGGGTTAGCCGGCGCGCAGACGATTTGCCCTCACGAGCGGAGGAGCCATTGATGTCGGTCCGTCGTTCGCGACGCCGGCATCGCGATACCTCCACAGTTCGTTCAGGCCTTCGCCGAGCAGGAGATACAGCGCCGCGATCAGGGATCAGGAGATGCACAATTCCGGATCAGGAGAGACGTGCAACTCTCCTCGGGATGTGGCCGCCAGCGACCGGCAGTTGTGGACCCAGCGTCTACCCCTCCGGTCCCGCCCGGGATATGCTAGAGTAACGGCGTTGCCGTTCTCCCTCCGCCAGCCAGGCACCGATTGGCCGACCTGCAGGCGCAGCTTCAGACAGGGTTAGCAGGCCAGTACACGCTTGAGCGCGAGCTCGGGCGGGGCGGCATGGCCACGGTCTTCCTGGCGCAGGACGTTAAACACAAGCGCCCGGTCGCCCTCAAGGTGCTCCATCCCGAGATCGCCGCCTCGCTTGGGCCCGAGCGGTTCGAGCGAGAGATCGAGATCGCGGCCCGCCTGCAGCACCCCCACATCCTGACGGTCCACGACTCGGGCGAGACCGCCGGCCAGCTCTGGTTCACGATGCCGTACGTCGAGGGCGAGTCGCTGAGGGACCGGCTGCGGCGGGAGCGGCAGTTGGCGGTGGAGGACGCGGTGCGGATCACCCGGGAGGCGGCCCAGGCGCTCCAGTACGCCCACGAGCATGGGGTGGTGCACCGGGACATCAAGCCGGAGAATTTGCTGCTTACGCGGGACGGCAACACGCTGGTGGCCGACTTCGGGATCGCGCGCGCCCTGGGCGGGGAGGAGCGGCTCACCCAGACCGGCATGGCCATCGGCACGCCGGCCTACATGAGCCCCGAGCAGGCGAGCGGGGAGAAAACGATCGACGCGCGGACCGACGTCTACTCCCTCGGGGCCGTGCTCTACGAGATGCTGGCCGGCGAACCACCGTACACGGGCCCGACCGCGCAGGCGATCATCCTGAAGCGGTTCACCGAGCCGGTGCCCAGCGTGCGGAAGTCGCGGCCGAGCGTGCCCGAGGCGGTGGAGCAAGCGGTCCAGAAGGCGCTCGCCCCGGTGCCGGCCGACCGGTTCGCCACGGCGGCGCAGTTTGCCCAGGCGCTCCAGCCAATGGTGACGGCGGCCACGACCACGCCCACCGCAGTCGCGACGCCAGCCATCAGTCCCACCTCACTGGGTAGCCCAACTTCGCCGCCGGTCACCCCGGCCCGACGGCTCCCCGTCGCCGCGATCACCCTCGGACTCGGCTTCTTGATCGGCTTGGGCGTGCTCTTCGCCTGGCGGCGCACGCACGCGGGCGCGAGCGAGAGCGCAGGGCCGAAGGTGTTGGCCGTCCTCCCCTTCAAAAACCTGGGCGCCCCCGAAGACCAATACTTCGCGGACGGTCTCACCGAGGAGATTACCAGCCGTCTCGCCAACATCGCCAGTCTCGGCGTCATCTCGCGCACGAGCGCCGACCAGTATCGGAACACGCCCAAGACGCTCAGGCAGATCGGGCAGGAGCTGGGCGCAGGCTACCTGCTGGAAGGCAGCGTGCGCTGGGAAAAGGCGCCCGGTGGGAAGAGCCGGATTCGGGTGACCCCGCAACTCATCCAGGTGGCTGACGACCGGCACCTCTGGGCTGACCGCTACGACGCCGATCTCGCAGATGTGTTCCAGATCCAGGGCCAGATCGCCGAGCAGGTGACGAGCGCCTTGAACGTGGCGCTGGGAGAGCCCGAACGTCGCGCGCTTTCTGTCAAGCCTACCTCAAACCTCGGCGCTTACGATCTATACCTGCAGGGTAACCAAGCCGCCGCAGGGTTCGACCAAGTGGCGCCGCTGGAGCTCCGCCGCGCGATCGGGTTCTACGAGCGGTCGGTCGCACTCGACTCGACCTTCGCGCTCGCCTGGGCTCAGCTCTCGCGCGCATACTCGCTGCTCAATTTCACGGGCCTGGCGTCCACCCAAATGGCACAGCAAGCTCGCGCGGCCGCGGCGCGGGCGCTCGCGATCGATCCCTCGCTGGCCGCCGGACGACTGGCGCTCGCGGACTACTACAACTACGTGCGGCAGGACTGGAAGCGCGCATTGGACGAGTACGCTGTGGCCCGAAAGGCCGCGCCGAACAACGCCGACATCCTCAAGGGTGCTGCGATCGTCGCGCGGAGTCAGGGTCAGTGGGTGCAGAGCCAGGCCTTGTTCAAGGAGGCGCAGGCGCTCGATCCCCGCTCGATCGCCACCGCGCGAAGGCTGGCCATTACGCAACTCTGGCTCCGGCAGTACCCTGAGGCGCTCGACGCAGCGGAGAAGGCCTTGGCCATCGATCCGCGGGCGCCGGACCTCCACCAAGTGAAGGTCATGGTGTCGCTCGCGCAGGGAGATCTTGCCGGCGCCCGGGCGGCAATCAAGGCGGCCGAGTCGCAAGTCGAGCAGACGGCGTTCGTCGCCTGGATGGCCACCTACTGGGACTTGTACTGGGTTCTGGACGACAAGCAGCAGGCACTGCTGCTTCGGCTACTACCGGGTCCGTTCGACGATAATCGAGCTATATGGGGTCTGGCGATCGCTGCCCCGTACGCGCTGCGCGGCGATCAGGCGAGGGCGCGTGCCTACGCCGAGTCGTCACGGGTCGCGTTCGAGGAACAATTGAAGGATGCGCCCGAGGATCCGACTGTGAGTATCGGGCTGGCTACCGCACTCGCCTACCTGGGTCGGAAAGCGGAGGCGGTGCGCGAGGGCGAGCGTGGGCTGGCGCTCCTGCCGGTCAGCCGGGATGCCTACAGTGGAGCCTACAACCAGCATCAGCTTGCGCGCATCTACCTGCTGGTAGGCGAGCCGGAGAAGGCGCTCGACCAGCTCGAGCCGCTGCTCAAGACTCCGTACTATCTCTCGCCCGGCTGGCTCCGGATCGACCCCACCTTCGCCCCGCTCAGGGGCAACCCGCGGTTCGAGAAGCTCGTCGCCGGCCGCTGAGTTGGCTGATGTTGGCCCTCCCGACCACGACTTGTCGTGGCCGCCGACCCGATTGCCTGATAGGTATTGCGCCGGTGCCGTCCGTCGCCGACAGCCCCCGTTCCGAAGGCCTGAACTGGCGGGCTCGTGGGACGCCGTGCAGATTGCACCCATCTCCACCTCATTCGTTGTTGCCCGACCTGCTGTCCCCCTCGCTGCCGCATGACGCGACCGCCAGCGCTCGAGCGTGTGCTCGGGCCCAGGGGCATGTCCCCACGAGGCCTGCCATGACCAGATGGATCGCGTACGCCGCGCTCGCGTCCCTCGGCTCGCTCGCGGCCGGCCCGGCCGCGCCGCGGGCCGCCGAGAGTATCGTCCCGAACGACAACCGCCAGACGGCCGGAACCCTCAAGCACGGGGTCCTGACCGTCGCGATCGAGGCGCGAACCGGCGTCTGGCGGCCCGAGGGCGACAGCGGGCGCGCGCTCGACGTGGCGGCGTTCGCCGAGGTCGGCAAGGCACTCTCGACGCCCGGACCGGTGATCCGGGTCCCACTGGGCACCGAGATCCACGCGACCATCCGTAACCGCCTCGACAGGCCGCTGATCGTCTCCGGGTTCGGCAAGACCCGGGGGCCGTCGGACTCCGTCATCGTCCCAGTGAACGCGACGATGCCGCTCAAGTTCAAGGCCACGGCGCCGGGCACCTACTACTACCTGGGCAAGCGGGGAATGGATCCGTTCGGCATCCGGCTGGTCGAGGACATGCAGCTTCAAGGCGTCATCGTGGTGGACCCGCCGAACGCGCCGCGCAAGGCGGACGACCGCATTTTCGCCATGTCGTGGTGGTGCGCGGTCGAGCAGAAAAGCCCGTCGGGATTGAGCCGTTGCACGATGGCCATCAACGGCCTGTCGTGGCCGCACACCGAGCGACTGAGCTACGCGCAGGGTGATTCAGTCCACTGGCGCGTCGTCAATTTCACCGAGCTCGATCACCCGATGCACCTCCACGGCTTCTACTTCCGCACGGAGTCGGAGGGCGACGGCGTGACCGACACGCTCTACACGCCCGAGCAGCGGCGCATGGCCGTGACGGAGGTCATTCAGCCGTTTGCAACCACGTCGCTGTCCTGGTACGCGGACCGGCCGGGGAACTGGATCTATCACTGCCATTACGCCACGCACCTCTCGCACCTCGTCGCGCTGGATACCGAGAACGGGACGCTCGACCCTGCGATGCTCAACCATCACATGTCCGACCGGCCGCATCAGATGTTCGGGCTGGTCATGGGGATCAGCATCGCGCCCAAGGGCACCAACGCGGAGCCGTCCGAGACGCCACGCGCCATCCGGATCGTCCAGCGGGAGAAGCCGAACGCCTACGGATCCCAGCCCGGCATGTCGTACGTCGTGGACGGCACGGCAGAGGCAGCGGACTCCGGGGCACTGCCGGTGCCGGGATCGACGCTCCTGCTCGAGCGGGGGAAGCGCGTTGCGGTCACGATCGTCAACCAGTCGAACGAGCCCGCCTCGGTCCACTGGCACGGCATCGAGCTCGAGAGCTATCCGGACGGGGTGCCGGGGTGGAGCGGATCGGG
>JBGPPG010000168.1:0-6059 GCA_041488455.1 Gemmatimonadota bacterium | reverse complement strand
AGTTTCCCAGAGGCGGGGCCGGCCAGCCCGACGGCGTGTTCCTCGTGGCGAGGCTGGTAGACCCCCGTCTGACTCTGGGGGACACCACGCCCTACGTATTCATTCCGGACATCCACCTCGTTCCCGAGGACGACGTCAAGACGTTCCCCTGGGTCACGACGGAGCCGCCCCAGGTCGATGGGCTGACACGCCTGGCGGAAGTGCTCGGCCGGCTGCGCCAGACCGATGCCAGCCTCAGAGTCTGGCAGTTGGGGGACTGTTTCGATCTCTGGCGTACGGGCGCCATGGGCGGAGCCGTCGCCACCGATGTCAAAGCCACTCTCAGCAATCGGGGAGCCCTGGCGGACGCCCTGTTCAAGGCCGCGGGCGCCCAGCTGCTCGCCGGTAACCATGACCAGGAGCTGCTCAACTATCGCTGGCCCGGCGGGCCACAAGCGGCCAATACCATCAAACTGGACCGGGGCGGCAACAGCGCCGACGCGATGCTGGCGCACGGGCATCAATTCGACCCGGTGGAGTCGCTACCCCGCAAGTTCAAGGAGTTTTTCGCCCGAGGCGCCACGGAGAAAGTCCCGCCGACACCTCTGGGCATGCTGGAGGTCGCCAACCCGCACTGGAACCCGCAGGTGCCCGACCCAGGGCCTCCGACCCGTTCCGGCGATCGAAACAGCTTCCTCCATTTCGATCTCGATCCAGCCAACCCGCTGCCGCTGACCCAGGAATCGGTCAACGTCGTTCCGTACACCGATCCGTTCGACCCGGCGGGGGCGCTCATCAACTCCTTCGAAGGGGGAGGCCCGAAGCCGACCGTGGATGGGCCGCGGCAGACGTTCTTCACTGACATCGCGTGGTGGGCGGAGCAGCTGTCGAAGAGCGGGGGCGAGGATGTGCGCCTGGTGGTCATCGGACATACGCACGAGGCGCGCATCGTCCAGGGGCAGCGGCGGGACAACGTGCCGTTCGTGCTTATGGATTGCGGTGCGTGGGTGGGCTCGACCTTCCTCGCCGACAAGCTCGATCAGCCCATCGCGAATGCCCAGATCGGGGTCAAGGTCGGCCACGACCTCCGGATTTACCAGCTGGGGTACGCGGTTCGGACCTGAGGCACGGTGCGGCGTACGAGGAGCTCCCCGTCGACGACCTCGTAGCGGTTTCCGTCGTCGGGGAGCGCGAGCACCCGTTCCACCGTCCAATCAGTGATCGGCTGGGGCATGCCCATGATCTGCGGTCCTCGGCTCTGACAAGAGAGCATCTGCCATGATGGGATCGGTGCGTGGGTAATGGGTATCAGGCATGCGTGGAGCAGGGCCTTTGCGCGTTGCGGTGGCTGGGGGCCGTTATAAGTTGAGGCCGGCGCCGGTTGCGTCGTCCTCAGGGACAAGGCCCGACGCCGGACCGATCACCCCCACCTGGAGTCACGCGATGAAAGCTCTGCTTCTATTCACCGCCCTGGCCGTCTGTTGCCTCACAGCGACGGCCGTGGCGCAGGCACAAACGACACCGGTCTCCGACGCCCTACGCTCGATCGAGCAGCGCGCGGCAAAGAACCTCGTCGGCGCGGCCGAGACGATGCCGGCCGACAAGTACGGCTTCAAGCCGACCCCCGCGCAGATGAGCGTCGGCGACATCATCGCGCACCTCTCCGGAGGGAACGATTACCTCTGCTCGAAGATCAGCGGGGCACCGGCGCCGAAGCGCGCCGAGCTGGCCAAGGGAGCCGCAAAGGACGCGCTCGTCGCCCGGCTCAAGGAGACGTTCCAGTTCTGCGAGTCGGCGCTGGCCAAGGTGAACGACTCGGACCTGGGCGCGAAGGTGCCGTTCTTCGGGGATCGCGAAGTCACCCGGGCCCACGCGATGTTCGCGGCGGTCGAGGACTGGGGGGACCATTACAGCCAGCTCGCCATCTACCTCCGGCTGAACGGTCTCCTGCCCCCGACGGCCAAGAAGGGCTCGGATTAGGCACGCCGCCCCTCGGTAATGGCTGAGCCTGGCGCGATCCTCCTGCTCGTTGCCGCCGCGGTGACGGGACTCCTGCTCATTCCCTTCGGCCTCCCCGGGCTTTGGGTGATCGTCCTCGGCATCCTGGCGTACGGCTGGCTCACGGACTTCCACACCCTCACGGCAGGACTCGTGGGGCTGGTCATCGGACTCGCGCTGCTGGGCGAGGTGGTCGAGGCGTGGGTCGGCTTCCGCTTCGCGCAGCGGTACGGAGGCTCCAGTCGGGCCGGCTGGGGCGCACTCATCGGTGGGCTGGCCGGCGCCGTGGTGGGCGTGCCGGTGCCGCTGATCGGGTCGGTCATCGGCGGCTTCCTCGGCGCGTTCGCGGGGGCGGCTCTGTTCGAGTACACGCGGGAGCGGCGGTCGGAAGTCGCGGCCAGGGCCGGATGGGGAGCGATGCTGGGCCGCGCGGTGGCGGCCGGGGTGAAGATGGCGCTCGGCGTGGCGATGGCGGCGGGTGCCCTGTTCCTGGCGCTCCGGGGGTGAGAATGACGCTCGACACGGTTCTGCCGTTCATCATCCCGATACTCTGGGTTGCGTGGCTGACCTATTGGCTGGTCTGCGCCCGCAACGTGAAGCCCGACCAGTGGCGAGAGTCAGGCAGGTCGCGGCTGCTCCATCGCCTGCCGCTCCTCCTCTCCTCAGTGCTCCTGGCACTGCCCCGCTGGCTGCCGCGAGTGCTGAGGCTGCGGATCGTGCCGGCTGCGGTCTGGCCCTCCGCCCTGGGCGCCGTCCTGGTCGCGGCTGGATTGGCCTTCTCGGCGTGGGCGCGCCGGCACCTGGGCCGGAACTGGAGCGCGCACGTCGTGGTGAAGGAAGGCCACTCGCTGATCCGCACCGGGCCCTACCGCCGCATCCGACACCCGATCTATACCGGCATCCTGCTCGGGTTCCTGGGCACAGCGGTGGCGATCGGGGAGCTGCGGGGATTCCTGGCGTTCGTGCTGGCCACGGTGTCGTTCGCGCGGAAGAGCCGGTTGGAGGAGGCCCGGATGCGGGAGCTCTTCCCGGACTACGAGCAGTACCAGCGCGAGAGCTCGGCCCTGGTACCGTTCGTGTACTAAGGCCGCAGGCGGCTTACTTCTTTCGCTTCGTCGCGGCGGGCTTCCGGTCCGATGGCTCTGCGACCCGTCGGAGCGGAGCGGCCCTCTCTATCCCTTCATTCTCCGCAAGCGTGAGCAGCTCCCCTACGCTGAGGCTGAGCCCCTCGGCCACGAGCTGAAGCATCTTCACGGTGGGGTTGGCCGTTCCCCGCTCGAGATGCCCCATGTAGGTGCGGTGAACGCCGATCCTGGAGGCGAATCGCTCCTGGGAATAGCCGGTTCGCTCACGGAGGCGGCGAATGGCACGGCCGAGGCATTCGAGCAGGGAGGAAGCCATGCAGAGAAGCCTGCATGCTGGGGGCCGGATTCGCGACAGCCCACATCATGCCACTACATACAGTGCAATGACTTAGCTGCCGTTCCCCTTCTTCGGGCGCCGGCGGGGGCGTTCCGCCACTCGCCGGACCTTTGTACCGCTCCCGCGCTGAGCCTTGGTTGACGGTGGGGGTGTAACATCCGATGTCCCCGCGCCGGTTCCGCCCGTGTGTCCGGCCTCGACCGCCTGGAAGAGCGTCGTGAGCGTCAGGCGCAGGCCGCGGGCGATCCGGGCGATCATGTCGAGCGTGGGATTGGCGTCGCCGCGCTCGAGCGTGCCCATGTAGGTCCGATGGACGCCGATAGCGTCGGCGAAGCTTTCCTGGGAGTAGCCGGCAGCTGCGCGGAGCGACCGCACGGTCTGGCCGAAGATGTCGCTCAGGGATGCCATGGAAGAAGCCTGCCGCATCCCATCTCATTTCACTACAGCGTGCTAAGTGCCACTATGTACAGTGGCACTCTTTACAATTCATCGCATTCGACCTAGAGTAGGACCGCAACCACTCAATTTCGTCACTCTGCTTTCGCGCGTAGCCTTGCCGACCGGCGTCACGCGCGCCATATACGAGCGATGGTCGGTCCGCCGCGAGCGGTAGGTGCACCATGGAGGGTCGGGACCCAGAACGCGGCACAGATGCCGGGGCACCGGAGGACGGGCCTGACGCTGCGGCGGCGCTCGCCTTCCGGCAGCTGTTCGAGCGGCACTTCACCGAGCTGTACCGCTTCGTCTACCGGTACGTCCAATCGGTCGAGGCGGCAAAGGACCTCGTGCACGAGGCCTTCCTCCGGCTGTGGCAGCAGCGGGGACAGGTGGATCTCGCCGGTTCTGGTGTCCGCAGCTATCTCTACACCATCGCGCGCTACCAGTCCCTGGATCACCTGCGGCGCCGGCGGGTCGAGCAGCAGTGGCAGCGTCAGTACGCCGATCCGGTGATCGCGGAAGGCGGGGCGGTGCTGGCGGCCGATCCCCACCAGGAGTTCACCGCCAACGAGATCGCGGCGGCGATCCAGCGCGCGGTGGAGACGCTGCCGCGCCGGCAGCGGGAGGTGCTGCTGCTCCGCTGGCAGCACCAGGCCAGCTATGAAGAGATCGCCCAGACGCTCGGCATATCCCCCAAGACCGTCGCGATCCACGTCGGCCGAGCCATCCAGCACCTCCGCGAGATGCTCGCCCAAGTCCGATAGCTCCGCAGGCCCCCCCTGTAGGTATTTCCGCGTTCTCAAACGATTCATAGGTGAGCAGGTCCACAGGGCCGTCACCCCTACTGAGCGCGTCGCCCGATGAGCGAGATCGACTGGGAATTGCTGGATCGCTATCTGACGGGCGAGGCGACCGCCGATGAGCGCGAGCAGGTGGAAGCGTGGCTGGCGGAAGACCCCGAGCGCTGGGCCCAGATAACGGCCCTGCGGGACGCGCTAGCACAGGCCGCGCTGAGCGAGCCGGCGGTAGATGAGGCAATGGCGGAGGTGTGGGCGCGGCTTGAGCGCGAGCTGGGCGGGGCAGGGCAGGGGATCCGGCCGCGCCGCACGGGAACGCGCGAGTTTGCGGTGCCTTCCCGCCGATCCTGGTCCACACCGGTCCAGATTGCAGCGGCGCTCCTGGTCACCGTCCTCGGGGGGGCCGCCATTGCCGCCTTGCTCTGGCGCAGTGGGCCACAGGCTCCCGCGGTGCGTGTCGCCACGACGGCGCCGGGCCAGCGGACGATGTTCCGCCTTCCAGACGGGACGCGGGTGGTGCTCGGCGTCGCGAGCACGCTCCGGTATCCCGCGAGCTTCGACGGCGGGGCGCGGGACGTGTCGCTCGAGGGCGAGGCGTACTTCCAGGTGGTGCACGACGAGCGCCGCGAGTTCGTGGTGCGCGCGGGCGACCTGGTCGCCAAGGACCTGGGCACCGAGTTCACGGTGCGGGCCTACCCGGAAGACACGCGGGCCCGCGTGGTCGTGCGAGCGGGGCGGGTCGCCATCCGCGCTGCTGATTCCGATGCCGCCGGCGAGCGGGTCGTGGCCCCAGGGCAGCTCGGCCGATTGGGGGAGGGAGGGCAGCTCACCGTCGAGCCGGCGGACACCGCCACCTATTTCGCCTGGACCGACGGGCGGCTGGTCTTCGACCGCACGCCCCTGCGCGACGCGCTTCCCGAGCTGAGCCGCTGGTTCGACCTCGATTTCCGCCTTGCCGACAGCGCGTCGGGCGGCATCCCGCTCTCCGCGACCCTCAGGACCCAGCCCACACCCGACGTGCTGAGCAACTTGGCCGGGTCGCTCGGTTTGCGAGAGCGACGCACCGGCCGAATCGTCACGCTCTATTCGGCCGAGCCCGGCCGGTAGCCGCTCAGCATCCGTGCTCCGCAACCCTCTGGGGAGACCTGCCATGTCCTGCCGCGTCGCTCGCTCGTGCGCCCTGGTGCTCGCTCTCGCGCTGCTGCTCCCCATTCGGGGTGCCGTCGGGCAGCAGGCTGAGGTCGCCAGCCGTGGGCCGCGATTCCTCCGGGCGACGTGGCGGACGGGCGTCGAGCTGGATGCGAGCAGCTCCGAGGTGCTGCGGCGGCGCGTGTCGCTGGACCTGAGCGGCGTCACACTCGACCAGGCACTCAAGGAGATCACCCGGCAGGCGAGCCTCGAGATCTCCTACAGCCCGCGCGTGGT
>JBGPPG010000167.1:0-6073 GCA_041488455.1 Gemmatimonadota bacterium | reverse complement strand
CCCCGGCCCCGTCTACTGGCAGCAGCGGGTGGACTACGTCATCAAGGCGACGCTCGACACCGCCGCCAAGGCGGTGATCGGCGACGAGCGCATCACCTACACCAACAGCTCGCCCGACACGCTCCGCTACCTCTGGCTCCAGCTGGACCAGAACCTCTACGCAGAGGGGAGCCGCGGTGGCGCCCTCAACCGGGCCACGGCCACCGACGGCGGCATGCGGCTCGTCTGGGTGGGCGAGCCGGCCGTCGCTCCAGCGAAGGGCCGACCCGGCCGCACCGCGGCCCCGCTCACCTATTCGGTCAACAACACGATGATGCGGGTGGACCTCGCCCGGCCGCTCCCACCGAACGGCCGCCAGCCACTCGCGATCTCCTGGACCTTCCCGTTCGGGCCGGACCGGAACCGGATGGGCATCGAGACGATCGACGGGGCCACGATCTTCGAGGTGGCGCAGTGGTATCCCCGGCTGGCGGTCTACGACGACGTCCGGGGCTGGAACACGGAGCAGTATCTCGGCTACGGGGAGTTCTACCTGGAGTACGGCAGCTTCGACGTGAGCCTCACGGTCCCCGCCAACCTGCTGGTCGCGGCGACGGGCACGCTCAGAAACCCGGAGCAGGTGCTCACGGCGACGCAACGGGCGCGCCTCGCGGAGGCCCGCCGCAGCGATCGCACGATCATCGTCCGGGGCAAGGACGAGATCGACGATCCGGCGTCTCGACCGGCCGCGTCAGCCGGCACGCTCATGTGGCGGTTCACCGCCGACAGCGTGCGCGACTTCGCGTGGGCCGCCGCCCGCACGTTCATCTGGGACGCGGTGGGCGCGAACGACGGCAAGGTGCTGGTGATGAGCTTCTACCCGCCGTCGGCCGACTCGATCTGGAACCGGGCATCCGAGTACGGCAAGCTCGCCATCGAGCGGTACTCGAAGCAGTGGTGGCCCTTCCCCTATCCCTTTGCGTCGAACGTCAACGGCATCGAGGGCGGCATGGAGTATCCCATGATCGTCTTCTGCCACAACCGCGCGGTGCCGCAGGGGCTGTACGGCGTCACCGACCACGAATTCGGCCACACCTGGTTCCCGATGCTGGTCGGGAGCAACGAGCGGCTCTACGCCTGGCAGGATGAAGGCTTCAACACCTTCATGAACTACTACAACTGGGAGCAGCAGTACCCGGGCCAGCCGAACCGGCGGAGCAGCATGGACTCGTATCTCAAGTACGTGCAGTCGGGCGGGCCGCAGGAGACGATCATGACGCCGCCCGACCGGCTGCACGACGTCGGCCAGCTGGCCTACAACAAACCCGGCCTGGGCCTGCGGCTGCTGCGCGACGTGGTGCTCGGCGCCGACCGGTTCGACCCCGCGTTCCGCGAGTACATCCGCCGCTGGGCGTACAAGCACCCGACCCCGGCGGACTTCTTCCGCACCATGGAGGACGGCGTGGGGGAGGACCTGAGCTGGTTTTGGCGGGGATGGTTCTACACCAGCGGGACGATCGACCAGGCGGTGGACTCGGTGACCGTGTCCGACACCGCCGGCGTGGCGTCGCGGATTTATCTGCGAAGCGTCGGGAGCGTCCCCATGCCGGTCGTGCTCGCGCTCACGCTGGGCGGCGGCGGGAGCAGCAGTCTCAAGCTGCCGGTGGACATCTGGTTCCGGGGCGACACCTTTGTGGTGACGGTTCCGGGCGACGTGACCGGGGTGCGGATCGATCCCGACCAGGTGTTACCCGATGTCGATCGTTCCAACAATCAATGGCCCCGGGTCATGCCGTAAGGCCTGTTTTCAAACCGAGGGCCGCATGCGGCCCCTGCGCGTATAAAGGAGGACGACCCATGAGCCATTTACTGGTGGTCGTCCAGGCGGTGTTGGTCGGTGTGCTCGGTTGGGACGCGTTCTTCCGCGGCGGTCGGTGGTGGCGCTACCGGTTGTTCATACTCACCGCCCTTGCCCTCGTAATCTGTGAGCTCGCCCCCGTGGTCCTCGACGTGAACTCGGACCTCGGGGAGCTGGCGATTGCGGGGCTGCTGCTGGCGCAAGGCACTCTCATGTATGCCATGCTGCGCAAGGAGAGGGCAGAACGCGCGCTGCTGCTCCACCGCATCAAGCTCATGCTGCAGGACCGGGTACACAACAAGCTCCAGGTGCTCGCCGGGGTCACCGACGGCGGCACCGAGGTGTTCCACGCCATCAAGGACATCGCGAAAGCGATCGACGAGCTCAGCGACGCGACGCTGGTGAACTGGGAGGGCCGGTATCCGGTGCCGCTCAAGATCCGCCAGCACGCCTGACGCCACGACGCGGCGGCGTCACTCTTCACCGTCGCCGGCCGGGCTGTGTCGTACCAGGGCTCGCAGATAGTCCCGGTTCATCTGCGAGATCGTCTCGATGCCGATCAGCTTCGGGCACGCCTCCTGGCACTCGCCGAAGAGCGTGCACCCGCCGAAGCCCTCGATGTCCATCTGCGCCACCATGCCGAGCGCCCGCCGCTCGCGCTCCGGCTGCCCCTGCGGCAGAAGGCCGAGATGGGTGATCTTGGCCGCGGTGAAGAGCGAAGCGGACCCGTTGGGGCAGGCCGCCACGCAGGCGCCGCAGCCGATACATTGGGCGGCGTCCATTGCCCGGTCCGCGGCGTCCTTCGGGATGGGGATGTTGTTCCCGTCGCGCGCGCCGCCGGTGCTCACGGAGATGAACCCACCGGCCTGGATGATCCGGTCGAACGCGCTCCGGTCCACGACCAGATCCTTGATGACCGGGAACGCGCGCGCCCGCCACGGCTCGATGGTGATCGCGTCGCCGTCCTTGAACCGGCGCATGTGCAGCTGGCAGGTGGCGGTTCCCTTCTCCGGCCCGTGGGCGACGCCGTTGATCATCATGCCGCAGGAGCCGCAGATCCCCTCCCGGCAGTCGTGATCGAACGCGATCGGGGCCTCGCCCTGCTGGGCCAGGCGGTCGTTCACCACGTCCAGCATCTCGAGGAACGAAGCGTCGGGGCTGATGTCCGGGGCATCGTAGTCGACGAACCGGCCGGGAGTGGTGGGTCCCGGTTGGCGCCAGATGCGGAGTTTCAGGTTCAGGGAAGCCATTAGCCGTTAGCCTTTAGCCGTTAGCTACTTGTAGCTGCGAGTCGCCAGCTTCACGTTCTCGAACACCAGCGGCTCCTTGTGCAGGCACGGCTCCTGTCTCTCGCCGCGCCACTCCCACGCCGCCACGTAGGCAAAGCGGTCGTCGTCGCGCGTGGCCTCGCCGTCGTCGGTCTGGTACTCCTCCCGGAAGTGGCCGCCGCAGGACTCCTCGCGGTGAAGCGCATCCCGGCACATCAGCTCGCCCAGCTCCAGGAAGTCGGCCACCCGACCCGCCTTCTCCAGCGCCTGGTTCAGCTCGACGTCGCTGCCCGGCACGTTCAGGTTGCGCCAGAACTCCTCGCGCAGCAGCGGGATCCGCTGGATCGCCTCGCGCAGGCCCTCCGCCCGGCGGGCCATGCCGCACTTGTCCCACATCAGCTTCCCCAGCTCCCGGTGGAAGGAATCCACGGTGCGCTTGCCCTTGATGGCGAGCAGCTTCCAAACCCGGTCGTTGACCGCTCCTTCGACTCCCTTGGCATCGGCGTGGGCCGCGTCCGCCCGTTCGAGCCGGGCGCTCGCCAGATAGTCGCCGATCGTGTAGGGCAGGATGAAGTAGCCGTCCGCCAGACCCTGCATCAGCGCGCTCGCGCCGAGCCGGTTGGCGCCGTGGTCGGAGAAGTTCGCCTCGCCGATCACGAACAGTCCCGGGATGCTACTCATCAGGTTGTAGTCCACCCAGAGCCCGCCCATCGTGTAGTGGACGGCGGGATAGATCCGCATCGGGATCCGGTAGGGGTTCTCGTCGGTGATCCGCTGGTACATCTCGAACAGATTGCCGTAGCGCTCGCGGATCTTGTCCTCGCCGAGACGCTTGATGGCGTCGGCGAAGTCCAGATAGACGCCGAGCCCGCCGGGGCCGACGCCCCGTCCCTCGTCGCATGCCTCCTTGGCCGCGCGGGACGCGATGTCCCGCGGGGCGAGGTTGCCGAAGCTGGGGTACTTCCGCTCCAGGAAGTAGTCCCGCTCGCCCTCGGGGACCTCGCTCGGGGTCCGGTGATCGCCCTGTTTCTTCGGCACCCAGACCCGGCCGTCGTTCCGCAGCGACTCGCTCATGAGCGTGAGCTTGGACTGGTAGTCGCCGCTCACGGGGATGCAGGTCGGGTGGATCTGGGTGTAGCACGGGTTGCCGAACAGCGCGCCGCGCTTGTGCGCCCGCCAGATGGCGGTGGCGTTCGAGCCCTTCGCGTTGGTCGAGAGGTAGAAGACGTTCCCGTAGCCGCCGGTGCCGAGGACGACGGCATCGCCCAAATGGGACGAGATCTCGCCGGTCACCATGTCGCGCACTACGATGCCGCGCGCGTGGCCGGCAATCACGATCAGGTCCAGCATCTCGGTGCGCGGGAACATGGTGACGCCCCCCTTGGCGATCTCCTTCTCCAGCGCCTGATAGGCGCCGAGCAGGAGCTGCTGGCCGGTCTGGCCGCGCGCGTAGAACGTGCGCGAGACCTGCGCGCCGCCGAACGACCGGTTGGCGAGGAGGCCGCCGTACTCCCGGGCGAACGGGACACCCTGGGCCACGCACTGGTCGATGATGGCGACGCTGATCTGGGCCAGGCGGTAGACGTTGGCCTCACGGGCCCGGAAGTCCCCGCCCTTCACCGTGTCATAGAACAGCCGCCAGATGCTGTCGCCGTCGTTGGGGTAGTTCTTGGCCGCGTTGATGCCGCCCTGCGCGGCGATCGAGTGGGCTCGGCGGGGCGAGTCCTGGAAGCAGAAGCACTTCACGTTGTAGCCCAGCTCGCTCAGCGTCGCGGCCGCACTCCCTCCCGCCAGCCCGCTTCCGACCACCAGGACCGTGTACTTCCGCTTGTTGGCGGGGTTCACGAGCCTGAGCTCGAAGCGGTGCCGGTCCCACTTCTCCTGGATGGGGCCGGAGGGGATGCGGGAGGTCAGGTCCATCGAGGACTCCGAAAAAGAGTGAACAGTGAACGGTGAACCGTGAACCGGGGGCTCGGTGCGAGACCCGAAGTCCTGTTCGCTGTTTACTGTTTACTGTTCACTGTTCACTGTTCACTTCACCAGCCCGAAGTACACCGCCAACGGTACAAGGGCGAACCCGGCCGCCACCAGCACCGCCACGAAGAGGGCCACCGGGCGGTGCCGCAGGTCGCGCGCCGGGTTGGCGGCGCCGAGGGAGCGCACCGAGCTCCAGGCTCCATGGTACAGATGGAAGCCCAGCGCGATCATCGCGGCGACGTAGAAGAGCGTCACCCATCCGATCTGGAAGCTGCCGGTCACGTTGCCGTACACGTCGCCAGGCGTGAATGTGCCGGTGGGGCGCACGGCGCCGGTGGTGAAGTGCAGGATATGGACGACGATGAACACGAGCAGCAGCACCCCGCCCCAGCGCATGGTGCGGGACGCCGTGGTGGAGACCTGTGTCCTGCGGTTGCGGTAACCCACTGGCCGGGCCGCCCGGTCACGCTGGGTGAGCTGCCAGGCGGCCACCACGTGCAGCACGACCGCGACGATCAGAATGCCCCGCGCCAGCCAGAGCAGCTCGTTGGCCGGCCCATGGAGCATCGCCGCGTAGCCGTTCAGGCGCTCGGCCCCCTGGAACACCTGGAGGTTGCCGATCATGTGGAGGATCACGTAGCCGATCCCGATGAGGCCCGTGACCGCCATGACCGCCTTCTTCCCGACCGAGCTGTCCCAGAACGCGCGCAGCGCGCGGGCGCGCGACCCGCCGATGTTACGCACGCCGGTCGTCACAGCGTCGCCTGGATCGCCCGGACCGCTTCGGCGGACGCGTGCAGGTCCCGCCGCTCGGCGGCGGTGAGCGTCACCTCGATGATCCCCTCGAGTCCGCGCCGCCCCAGCTTGCAGGGAACCCCGCAGAAGACGTCGTTCAGCCCGAACTCGCCCTTGAGCCAGGCGGCGCAGGGAAGGATCCGCTTCTTGTCGAGCACGATCGCCTCGACCATCTGAACTGCCGCCGCGCTCGGTG
>JBGPPG010000166.1:0-6076 GCA_041488455.1 Gemmatimonadota bacterium | reverse complement strand
CGCTGGAGACGAAGATAATCCGGCCCCAGTTCCGGGCCCGCATGCCGGGGAGGTAGTGCCGGGCGAGGCGGACACCGCTCATCACGTTGGTCTCGAAGAAACGGAGCCAGTCGGCATCGGGGATCTCCTCGAACGGCTTGGCCTCGAAGATGCCGGCGTTATTGATCAGGATGTCCGCCTCCAGGAACCCCCGGACGAGCCGCCGGGCCCCGTCGGCGGTGGAGAGGTCGGCGGCCACGCCGCTCACGGCCGCTCCGGGCACCAGCTCGGCGATCGCGCGGACGGCCTCGGCGACGCGCGCCTCGGTCCGCCCGTTCACGACGACGGCCGCGCCTTCGGCGGCCAGGAGCCGGGCGATGGCGTGTCCGATGCCCGCGGTCGATCCGGTGACGAGGGCCCGTTTGCCCTCGAGCTCGAGATCCATGCCGCCTCCCTTCCGATCGGGTAGCATAGACGCCCTCCGTCCGGGGCACAAAGCCCGGCCGCGAGCTCCGGGAGCTTTCGCTCCGACCATAGCAAGGCAAAGGCCGGCGCCGTACCTGGCGCCGGCCTTTGCTGCTACGTGGCCACCGAGGGCGGGTCAGGCCATCGCGGGCGTGGCCGGGGTTACGGCCCTCTCATCCCGCTCGCCGGTGCGGATCCGGTGCACCTGGTCCACATCCAGCACGAAGACCTTGCCGTCGCCGACTTCGCCCGTGCGGGCGGAGCCGAGGATGGCCTTGACGGTGATGCCCACGAACGGCTCGGACACGCCGATCTCGAGCCGGACCTTCTCCTGGAGCTCCATCTTCACAGTGGTCCCGCGGTAGGTCTCGACCCGATCCGTTTCTCCCCCATGGCCCATCACGCGGGACACGGTGAGTCCGCGGACCTCGGCTCGATACAGGGCCTCGAGCACCTCGTTGAGGCGGTCGGGCCGGATAATGGCGACGATCAGCTTCATGTCGGTTCTCCCGGCGTCAACGCGCCGCGGTTTGGGGCTTGAGCGTCGTGGCGGGCGCCACGGCCGGGATTGCATCGGGCATGACGAGGATGGACCCCTCGCCGCTGCTGTAGGCCTCTTCGCCGTGCTGACTCACGTCCATGCCCAGACCCTCGGTACGCGGGGCGGCGCGGAGCACGGTCACCAAGCCCAACACCTTGAGGATCACGAAGGTCATGACGCCGGCGTAGACCAGCGATGTGGCGACGCCGAGCGCCTGGATGCCGAGCTGGGCGGCGTTGCCGGCCAGGAGGCCGTCGGCACCGGCCGAGTTCCAGGCTTTCAGCGCGAACACGCCAGTGAGGAGCGCGCCGGTCGCGCCGCCGATCCCGTGGCCCGCGAACACGTCGAGCGAATCGTCCAGCCGGGTGCTCGAGCGCCACACGATGACGAAGTAGCTGGGGAACGCCGCGATGGTGCCGAGGGCCAGCGCGCCCATCGGGCTCACGAAGCCTGCCGCCGGCGTGATGGCCACGAGGCCAACCACGATGCCGGTCGCTCCGCCCACCGCCGTCGCGTGCCCGGTGCGGAAGTAGTCCAGCAGGATCCAGACGACCATCGTTGCCATCGGTGCCAGGAACGTGTTGGTGAAGGCGAGCCCGGCGAGCTCGTTGGCCGCGAGGGCGCTGCCGCCGTTGAAGCCGAACCAACCGAACCAGAGCAGCCCGGCTCCGAGCAGCACGAACGGCACGTTGTGGGGCAGGATCGCCTGACGGCCGTAGTCCTTGCGGGGACCGAGAACCAGAGCGGCGACCAGGGCGGAGATACCCGCGTTGATGTGCACTACGGTGCCCCCGGCGAAGTCCAGCACGCCCCGGGTCATGAGCCAGCCGCCGCCCCAGACCCAGTGGGCCACCGGCGCGTAGACCAGGAGCGACCACAGGACGAGGAAGGCGAGGTACGGGCCGAAGCGCATCCGTTCCACCACGGCGCCGGAGATCAGGGCGGCCGTGATGATGGCGAAGGTGCCCTGGAACGCAAAGAAGACGAGGTGCGGAATAGTGCCCTTGGCCTCGACCCCGACGCCCCTGAGCAGGGAGTTACCCAACCCGCCGATCCAGGCGTTGCTGGCTCCGCCGTCGCCGAAGGCGAGGCTGTAGGCGACGAGCGCCCACACGACCCCGACGATGCCCAGCGCCGCGAAGCTCATCATCATGGTATTGAGCGAGCTCTTGGAGCGGACGAGCCCCCCGTAGAAGAAGGCGAGGGCGGGCGTCATGAGCAGTACGAGGGCGGTGGACATGAGCATCCAGGCAGTGTCGGCCGGGACGACGGCGGGCGGCGGCGGCGGCGCCTGGAGGGCGAGGAGCAGGGGGAGTTGAGTCACCGGTGGGGTCCTGGGCTGGGGGTTTGTGCCGTGCGCCCGGGTGGCGCGGCGCACATAATCGTAGCTTCCCGGCTGCCGTTTCGCAATAGGTGTGTGCTCGATTTCGTGCTGATTGTGCACATTTCCATGCGCAGCACGCAACCAGAGCCATCTTGGGTGAATCCACGATAACTGCTGCGTGCACATCTTGCCAGTGGCGGCGGACAACCTGGCGCGCCACTTTGACCCCGCCCGGTGCCCGCCCGACCCGGGCCATATTGAGGAGCAGGTCCGCCTCCCCGCCCAAGCGAGCCGATGCCCGATTCCCACGACTTCGTTGCCAACCTGGCCTTGGTGCTCTGCGTGGCCGCGGGCACCACCCTCCTCTGCCAGCGGCTCCGCCAGCCGGTGGTGTTCGGCTACCTGCTGGCCGGGATGATCGTCGGGCCGCACGTCCCGATTCCGCTGGTCGCCGACGAGGCGATGGTCCATGCCCTGGCCGAGCTGGGCGTGATCATGCTCATGTTCGCGCTCGGCCTGGAGTTCAGCCTGCGGAGGCTGTTCCAGGTGGGGCCGACGGCCGGCCTGATCGCCGTGAGCCAGTCGGGCGCGATGATCTTTCTCGGTTATGTCCTGGGCCAGGCGTTCGGGTGGACGTCGCTCGAAAGCGTGTACGCCGGCGCGGTGATCGCGATCTCCAGCACGACGATCATCGTGAAGGCCTTCGCGGAGCAGAAGGTTACCGGCCGGTTCACCGAGATCGTCTTCGGGGTCCTGATCATCGAGGACCTGCTGGCCATCTTCCTGCTCGCCATCCTCACGGCCGCCTCGGCCGGCGAGGGCGTGGCGACCGGCGTGCTCCTGGCGAAGGCCGGACTGCTCGCGGCCTTCCTGGCCGGCTACGTCGTGGTGGGGCTCCTGGTGGTCCCCCGGCTGGTGCGCTTCGCGGCCCGGCTCGGCAGCGCCGAGACGACCCTGGTGACCGCGATCGGCATCTGCTTCGGGGGCGCCGTGCTGGCGCACAGCTTCGGCTACTCGGTGGCGCTGGGGGCGTTCATCGCCGGCTCGCTGGTGGCCGAGTCAGGCGAGGCCGGGACCATCGAGCACCTGGTCGCCCCGGTGCGCGACATGTTCGGCGCGATCTTCTTCGTGGCCGTGGGCATGCTCATCGATCCGCGGCTCGTGGCGGAGCACTGGGTGGCGGTCCTGGTCCTTTCGGTGGTCGTGATCGTGGGCAAGGTCGTCGCGGTGTCGGTGAGCACGTTCCTCACCGGCTACGGGACTCGGACCGC
Source organism: Gemmatimonadota bacterium (assembly GCA_041488455.1). Classification (GTDB taxonomy): domain Bacteria; phylum Gemmatimonadota; class Gemmatimonadetes; order Gemmatimonadales; family GWC2-71-9; genus DASQPE01. Next base: position 2,496 of record JBGPPG010000166.1, on the reverse strand, counting down.
GGTGCAGACCGGGATGAGCCTCGCGCAGATCGGGGAGTTCTCCTTCATCATTGCGGGGGTAGGCCTCAGCACCGGGGCAACCCGTGGTTTCCTCTATCCGGTGGCGGTCGCGGTGTCGGCTCTGACGACGCTCACGACGCCGTGGCTCATCCGCTCCGCTGGCCCCGTGGCCTCCTACGTGGACCGGAGCCTGCCCCAGCCGCTCCAGACCTTCGCGACGCTGTACGAGACATGGCTCGCCCGGCTCAGGGAAAGTCGGACCGGAAAGCGGTCACGGGTTCGCCGGCTCGTGTGGCTGCTGGTTCTCGATGCGGCCCTGCTGGCGGGCATTTCGATCGCGGTTACGGCGGGGTTCGACGCCGCAGCTGCCTGGGTCGTGGGGTCGCTGGGGCTCGGCCCGGGCACGGCCCGCTGGGCGGTTCTGATCGGAGCGGGGGCGCTGCTGCTTCCGCTGCTCTACGGGCTGATTCAGACCGTGCGGGCGCTGGTCACATCGCTGGCGCTCGAGGTGCTTCCGGCGGTCCCGGAGGGCCGGGTAGATCCGGGAGCGGCTCCCCGCCGCGCGTTGGTGGTTGCGATGGAGCTGGCCATCCTCTGCGCCCTAGGCATTCCGCTCCTCGCCATCACGGAGCCCTTTCTGCCGCCGCTCCGCGGTCCCATGCTCTTCGGCGTGGTGCTCGCGTTCCTCGCGATCGCGCTCTGGCGAAGCGCGACCGATCTTCAGGCGCACACGCGAGCCGGCGCCGAGGTGATCGCGGCGGCCCTGGCGCGCCAGATGGCCTCCGACCGGCCAGCTCACGGCGCGCCGGCCGGCCACGTGCCTGCCGCACTTCCCGACGTCGGAACGCTGCTCCCTGGTCTGGGTGAACCGGTGGTGCTGCGGCTCGAGGCCGGGAATCCGGCGGTGGGGAGGACGCTCGCGGAGCTGGACGTGAGGAGCCTCACGGGCGCCGCGATCCTGGCTCTGGACCGGGACGGTGGCCAGGTGCTCCTGCCGACTGGCCAGGAACGACTCCGGTCCGGCGACGTGCTGGCGCTGGCGGGCACACCGGAGGCGGTGGATGCCGCCACCGCCCTGTTGACGAGGGGTGCGGCTAGGGGCGACCGGGGGACGGTGCCTGGCCGGCCGCCGGCTCCACCGGGAATTCGGCCGTGAGGTCGGCGGCGGCCAGCTGGCGGGCCTCAACCGCTTCCCGGGGCTCCGCGCCCGGCGGCGTGCCAATGGCGCGGGTGAGCGGGAGCGTGACCAGCACGAGCAGGCCCGCGATCCAGAACGGTACCCCGACGCCGAGTCCGTCCATCAGCAGTCCGGCGGCGATCGGGAACGCCACTCGCGAGATCCCCCCGAACGTATGCTGGACCCCCATGTAGAGCCCCCGCTCTCGGCTCGGCACGACGCGCGACAGAAGCCCCGTCACGCAGGGAAAAACGAACGCGGTGCCGAGCGGCATCAGCGTAAACCCCACGGCCAGGAGCACCCAGCCGTTCGCAAGACCGGTCGCGGCCAGGCCGGCGGCGAGCACGACCAGGCCCACACGGGAGAGCCGCACCTCTCCGAGACGATCCACAGCGGGTCCGAGAATGAGCGAGCGGACGACGACCCCCATCCCGCCCAGGTACATCACGAACCACCCGATGTTCTCCTCGGTAATCCCCATCCGGCGCTGGAGCAGTAGCGGAACGGTCTGGATGGTTCCGTAGAACGCGCCGATGGCGACGGCGTAGATCCAGATAAGCCGGGGCGCGGGCTCGTACCACTTTGCCAGCACCCCCGCGACCGCCGCGCGGCCGGTTGTGTGGGAGACGGTGGCGAACCCGCCCGAGGCGCGCAGCTCGCGGGATTCGCGGAGGTAGCGCCACGCGAAGGTGGCCACGAGGAGCGAGAGCGCCGCGGCGGCGAGGCCAGGAGCCTGCTGCCCGCCGAGACGCACGAGTAGCGAGCCCAGCGCCGGGCCGGCCACCGCCCCGAGGCTCGTCACGGCGGACAGCCAGCCCAGGCTCTTGGTGCGGCCTTCCGGGGGTGAGGCGTCGGCCACGTAGGCCTGGACCACGCCGATCGTGCCCCCGCCGATGCCCTGGACGATCCGGGAAAGGAACAGCATCAAGACAGAGCCCGCGAAAGCGAAGATTCCATACGCGAAGGCGGTGATGACGAGACCGGCGAGGATCGCCGGGCGCCGCCCGTAGCGATCGGAGAAGCGGCCCCACGCCGGCGCGCCGGCGAGCTGGGCGAGCGAGAACGCGGAGATGAGCAGACCGACGATCGCCGCGCTGCCTCCGAGCTGCGTGGCGTAGTAGGGCAGAAGCGGGATGATCATGGTGAGCCCCACCATGTCCACGAACGCCGTCACGAAGAGGACGAGGAGCCGGCCCATGGGCTACCTCGCCGCCGGCTTGCCGGCCACGGCCTGCACGATCTCCAGCATCATCGCCGTGCCTCGCCGGACGTTGTCGAGCGAGATGCGCTCGTTGTTGCCGTGGATCCCCGATTCGTCG
>JBGPPG010000165.1:0-6220 GCA_041488455.1 Gemmatimonadota bacterium | reverse complement strand
GCTCCGGGCCGCGGACCCGACCAACAAGGCGGCGGTCCCGGTGGATCTCGTGACCGCGTCCGGCAGCGGGCTCGATCCCCACATCAGCCCGGCCGCGGCGCTCTACCAGGTCTCTCGCGTCGCGCGGGAGCGCAAGCTCGCGCCGGACGCGGTGCGCGCGCTCGTCGACCGGCATACCGAGGGACGCTTCCTCGGCCTCCTGGGGGAGCCCCGCGTCAACGTGCTGGCGTTGAATCTCGCTCTCGACGGCCGGTAACGTGGCCAACCGGAGGAATTCACGATGAAGATCACCTGGGGCGGGCTGGTCGCGGTTCTGGTCGGGGCACTCGTGAGCGCCGGGCCGGCCTGGGCGCAGACGCCGGCTCCGGCGCCGGAGGAGAAGAAGGAAGAGGAGAAGCCGAAGACGTTCTGGGAAGAGCACAAGCTCTTCGCCTACATCGAGAACAGCTTCACCGCGAACCTGAGCGGGTCGGGGCGGGGCGGGGTGAACGAGCTGCGCTATTACGACTACCACGAGGGGTACACGTTCAACGCGGCGGAGTTCAGCATCAAGAAGGATCCGTCGGAGAAATATCCCTTCGGGTACGGCCTGGTACTCACGGCGGGGATCGACTCGCAGAAGAACCACTCCTACGGCATCTTCCGGGACGAGACGGACGTGTTTCCGTTCCGGAACACGGAGAAGTTCGATCTGCTGGAGGCCTACGTCTCGGGGCTGGTGCCGGTGGGGAGCGGGCTGACGCTGAAGGCGGGCAAGTTCGTGACGCTGCTGGGGTACGAGGTCATCGAGTCACCGAACAACCTGAACTTCTCGCGGGGGTACCTGTTCACGCTGGCGGTGCCGCTGACGCACACCGGGGGGCTGGCGTCCTACACGTTCACCGACTGGTTCAACATGACCGCGGGGGTGGTGCTGGGCTGGGACGACTCGAAGAACGTCAACGACGCGCTCAGCTACACGGGGCAGTTCGCGTTCACGCCGCTGAAGGACTTCACCGCGAACCTGAACTGGATCGTGGGGCCGGAGCAGGTCGATCCGCGCCGGATCGACGAGAACGTCACGCGGGATTCCCGGACGTATGTGAACAGTCACCTGCGATACGTGCTGGACTTCGTGTTCGCGTACACCGGGTTCAAGAACCTGACGCTGGCGCTGAACGTCGACTACGGGCACGAACAGAGCGAACCGTTCATTCGCAGCCTGGGGACGCGGCAGAACACGGACGCGACGTGGTGGGGGTGGGCGGGGTACGCGGCGTACGACTGGACGGAGAGCCTGCGCACCGCGGTGCGCCAGGAGTTCTTCCGGGACGCCTCCGGGGCGCGGACGGGGTCGGGGGTGGGGACGGATCTGTGGTCGACGACGGCGACGGTGCAGTACAAGATCTGGAAGGGGCTGGTGGGGCGGCTGGAGTACCGGCACGACCAGTCCGACGAGAACGTGTACCGGGTTCGCTACTCGCGGCCGGACATCACCTCGCAGGGGTTGCTCGCGCGCGGCAAGAGCATGGACACCATCTCGTTCAGCCTTTACTACTCGTTCTTCTAGGCGCCGCTTTCGGATCGAGCTTGACTCAGTGCTGCGACGTTCCTGGACCCTTTTCCGAGGCTGTGTCTCTGGGCCTGCGCCCTCCGAGCCGATGCCGGAGGGCGACGACCCCGGTGCCCAGCCCGATCAGGATCAGCACCGGGATCGCGACGGCGATCCAGGCCACCCCGAGGGCGACCACCACGCCGACCACCAGGCCGCTCGCGGCCATCAGGGCGGTCAGGAGCAGCATGAGCACTCTGAGCCACATCGTGGGCGCCTCGCGGAGATAATACTCTCTCGAGGTCCGTCTGCGTGAGCTGGATATTGGGTTACGAGGCCGCGTGGCTGCTGCTGTCATTCGCCATCATGGTGGTGGCGGTCCTGGTCAACGTCCACGAACGGCTCGAGAGGCTGGACGAGCGGCTGACCCGGCTCGAGGCTGGGGGTGGAGCCGACGACCACGCCGCCGACTTCATCGAGGCCGAACGGCGGCGCGGCCGCGCCTGAGGAGCCGGGAACATGCTCGAGGTCTTCCGGAACCCGGCGTACGACTTCATCGGATGGCGGCACTGGGCCTACGGAGTGTCCGCCGCCCTGATGCTGCTGGGACTGGGGTCGATCCTCGCCAAGGGGGGACTGCGATACGACATCGACTTCACGGGCGGGACCCTGGTCGAGGTTCGACTGGCGCGGGCGATGCCGGTCGGGACGATTCGGGCGCAGCTGACCGAGGCGGGGCTCGGCGAGAGCATCATCCAGGTGTTCGGCGATCCGCGCGACGTGCTGATCCGGACCCACACCGCCAAGACGGACGCGGCGGAGCTGAGTCGGCGGGTCGCGGATGCGCTGGGCGGTCACGGGGCGGGCGCGGCGGAGATCCGGCGGGTGGAGTACGTCGGGCCCCAGATCGGGCAGGAGCTCCGGCGACAAGCCCTCTACGCCGTCCTTGCCGCGCTCGCCGGCATTCTCCTGTACATCTGGATGCGCTTCGACTTCCGGGGCGGCGTGGTCACGATCGTGAGCGTGGGGCACGACGTGCTGATCTGCCTCGGTGCGCTATCGCTGGCGAACCGGGAATTCTCGCTTCCGGTCCTGGCGGGCCTGCTGACCGTGATCGGATTCTCCGTCAATGACCGGATCGTCATGTACGACCGGCTGCGGGAGATCCGGTCGAAGAAGATGGCGAAGGGCACCACGTTCGCGCAGCAGGTGAACCTGGCCGTCAATCAGACCCTGTCGCGCACCGTGCTGACGGTCGCGACCGTGGCCATGTCGGCGGCGGCGCTGTTCTTCTTCGGCGGCGCGTCCCTCGAGGGCTTTGCCTTCCTGGTCCTCGTCGGCTCGCTCACCGGCACATCGTCCACGGTGTATGTCGCGGCCGCGCTCGACGTGGACTGGTCGGGATGGCTCGAGCGCCGGCGGGGGACGCGCCTCGGGGCCGGCGCCCGGGTCGGGCACGGCACGCGGCGGTGATGCCTGACGCTCGAGTACAACATGGCCGGGCTCGCGGACGGGCCGTGAAGGCGTGGCCTTGACTCGAAGTGTCCGCCGACGGCTCCTCGCGAGGCGATCACGCCTCACCTGTTGCGGACATGCCCCGGCGAGCGGAGTCCGTCTGGTGCTGTGACGGAGTAAGAAACCCGAGGAGTCTGTAGGTTGCGAAGCGGCGCCGGTGTCGCCGAGCTGGCACGACCAGTGCACGCGCCGTTTGCCATGCAGGCGAAACTACAGAGGTTCTCCATCGGCTACTCCATCGCGATGGTGCTCGCGCTGCTGCTGATCCAGGCGGTCTTCTTCCAGCCCCACGCGGAGAACCTCTCCTACAGCGAGTTCAAGGCGCTCGCGCGGAAGGGCAAGGTCAGCAACCTCGTCCTCGACAAGCAGACCATCACCGGCACCCTCCCCGCCGAGGGGCTGGAGGGCCTGCTGTCCACGGAGAAGCTCGAGGCGCTGAAGCGCGCGGGGCCCGGCCCGCACCAGTTCGTCACCCCCCGCGTGGACGATCCGGGCCTCATCGCCGAGCTCGAGGCGGCGAACGTCAAGTTCACCGGGCGCGTGGAGAACACGTGGCTGTCGACGCTGCTCTCGTGGATCCTGCCCGCCCTGGTGTTCGTAGGCATGTGGGCCTTTGTCATGCGGCGGATGGGCGGCGCCCAGGGCGGCCTTCTCGCGATTGGCAAGAGCAAGGCCAAGGTGTATGTCCAGCACGAAACTGGCGTGACCTTCGACGATGTCGCCGGCATCGACGAGGCGCGTGGCGAGCTGATGGAGGTTGTCGACTTTCTCAAGAATCCCGCCCGCTACCGCCGCCTCGGCGGGAAGATCCCGAAAGGGGTCCTGATCGTCGGCGCGCCCGGCACCGGCAAGACGCTGCTCGCCAAGGCCGTCGCGGGCGAGGCGGGGGTGCCGTTCTTCAGCCTGAGCGGCTCGGACTTCGTGGAGATGTTCGTTGGGGTCGGCGCCGCGCGGGTGCGCGACCTCTTCGCCCAGGCCCAGCAGAAGGCCCCGAGCATCATCTTCATCGACGAGCTGGACGCCCTGGGGAAGGCACGCGGCATCAGCCCGATCGTCGGCGGCCACGACGAGCGCGAGCAGACGCTGAACCAGCTCCTCGCGGAGCTGGACGGCTTCGACACCCAGAAGGGCGTCCTCATCCTGGCCGCGACCAACCGGCCGGAAATCCTGGACCCCGCATTGCTCCGGCCCGGCCGCTTCGATCGCCAGGTCGTGCTTGACCGTCCGGACCTGAAAGGGCGGGAGAAGATCTTGAGAGTCCACGTCCGGGGCGTCAAGCTGGCTCCGGATCTCGACCTCGCCGTGGTGGTGGCACGGACGCCCGGCTTCGTCGGCGCCGACCTTGCCAACCTCGTCAACGAGGCGGCGTTGCACGCGGCGCGCAAAGAGAAGGATGCGGTCGACATGACCGACTTCGACGAGGCGACCGACCGCGTCGTGGGCGGGATCGAACGGAAGTCGCGCGTGATCAACCCGAAGGAGAAGAAGATCGTCGCGTGCCACGAGGCGGGCCATGCCCTGGTCGCCGAGTCCCGCGAGCATGCGGACCGGGTCGCGAAGATCTCGGTGATCCCTCGGGGCGTTGCCGCGCTCGGCTACACGCAGCAGCAGCCGACCGAAGACCGATATCTCATGACCCGCGCCGAGCTCCTGGATCGGCTCGACGTGCTGCTCGGCGGCCGCGTCGCGGAAGAACTCGTCTTCGGCGATATCTCGACCGGGGCTCAGGACGACCTCCAGCGAGCCACCGACATGGTGCGCCACATGGTCACCCGCTACGGGATGAGCGAGGTGCTCGGTCTTGCGACGTTCGAGGCGCCCCGCCAAGCGCTCTTCCTCAACGTCCCGTCGACGGCCCAGCGCGAGTACAGCGAGGAGACCGCGCGCAAGATCGACGCGGAAATCGAGCAGCTGCTCGAAACCGCCCACGGACGGGTCCGCGAGACCCTCGGCAAGAAGCGGACGATCCTCGACGCGCTGGCGACGCGACTCATCGAGAAGGAGGTCGTGGATCGCGCCGCGCTCATGGAGTTGATCGCCGATGCCGAGTCGCTTCCGGGGGCGGGAGCGCGATGAAGCAAGCCGATCCGGTGCTCGCCTGGCTGGCCGGATCCGGAGCGCACCCGTGATCCCCGGGAAGACGGGCCGGCCCGAGCGCGTTCGGGGTCTCATGTGGTTGTTCCTTGCTCTCGCCGGTCTGGCCCTCCTGAGCACAGCGAGCGACATCGTGGGCTTCTACACGGACTGGCTCTGGTTCCACGAGGTGCAGTTCACGTCGGTCTTTGTGACGGTGCTCCAGACGCAGGTCCTCCTCGGGGTAGTCACCGGCGCCGCGTTCTTCCTGATCCTCTACGGCAACGTGATCCTTGCCCGGCGGCTCGCTCCGCGCGACGTCCTCGTGGCCGTGGAGGACACCGCGGGGTTACCCAGTCCGGAGGTCCTGGATCCGTACCTGCGCCGGCTGGCCTTCCCGGTGAGTGTGCTGATCGCCCTCTTCGTCGGCTGGCTGGGAACGGGCCGGTGGGAGTTGGTCCTGAAGGCCCTGAATCCAACGCCGTTCGGCGTCCGGGATCCGCTGTTTGACCAGGATGTGGCGTTCTACGTGTTCCGGCTCCCGCTCTGGAATTCGCTCTATAGCTGGCTGAGGGGGAGCTTGATCATTTCAGCCTTGGCCGCCTGCGCGGCGCATTTCTGTACCCGAGGCATTCAGATCTCGCCGACCGGTGTCTCGATCTCCCGACGGGCTCGGGGACACCTCTTGGGGCTTGCTGCCCTCGTGCTGGCCCTGAAAGCGACCGGGTACCGGCTGGCCATGTTCGACCTGCTCTTCGCCCAGCGGGGTGTGGTCTTTGGCGCCGGGTATGCTGACGTTCACGCCCAGCTCCCGGTCCTATGGGCGTTGCTGGTCCTGACGGGCCTGGTTGCCGGCCTGTGTCTCGTCACGATTCGTCTCTGGAGCTGGCGTCCCCTCCTGTGGAGTCTCGCCGCGCTGGTGGGCGTGGCGTTCCTGGGGGGCGTGGCCTACCCGGGCCTGATCCAGCGCTATCGGGTGTCTCCCAACGAGATCGACAAGGAGAAGCCGTACATCGACTTCAACATCCGCTACACCCGCCTGGCCTACGGCCTGGACAATATCGAGGAGCGGGAGTTCCCGGCGGAGGAGACGCTGACGCT
>JBGPPG010000164.1:0-6285 GCA_041488455.1 Gemmatimonadota bacterium | reverse complement strand
CGCTGCCGTCGCGGTGCGGTTGGGGTTCTGGCAGGTGCACCGGCTGGGTGAGCGCCGAGCGGCGAATGCGGTTGCCGCTCTTGCCCGCGGGGCCCCGGAGCTGGATCTGGCAGCGCGAGCCGGCGCCGCGACGGCTCAGCGTCGAGTCCGCGCAGCCGGAGTGTATGACCGCGCGCACGAGCAGGTGTTACGCGGCCGCGCGTTGCAGCAGGTGCCGGGCGTTTCACTTGTGACACCCTTGCGCGTTCCGGAGCTGGGTGACACCGCGGTCCTCGTCGAGCGCGGCTTCGTGCCCGCCCCAGATGCGGTGACGCTGCCGCCGGATAGCGGCGCCTTCGACGAGCCCGGCACCCGCACCGTGCACGGGGTCGCGTTTCCCATCACGGGCGGCGACGACGGCGGGCAGCCGCTCGCGCACGACGGCCTCACGACCTGGCGTCGCCTGGACCTCGCGGCTCTTCGCGCGCGGCTCCCCTACCCCATCCTGGACGCCTACATCCTTCAGACCCCGGACAGCGCGCTCCCGAGAATGCCCCGGCGCCGCGAGCCGCCCGCGCTCGATGACGAAGGGCCACACCAGAGCTACGCGATCCAATGGTTCGCGTTCGCGACGATGGCGGTGGTGTTTGCGGGAATTTTCTGGAAGAAGAGCCGTTAGCCAATGGCTAAAGGCTAACGGCTAGCATCCATCTCCTCGATCGTCCCAACCGACGGCTCGCGCTCCCGCTGGAGTCGCGCAGCCACCGTTTCCGCCTCGTGGAACACGCGCAGGAAATTCCGGCCCGCGAGCCTGGCGAGATCGGTATCGCTCCAGCCACGCCGGGCGAGCTCGGCGAAGAGATCGGGGAACCTGGAGACGTCCTCGAGCCCGATCGGGCCCGTGTCAATCCCGTCGAAGTCGCTGCCGATCCCCACGTGGTCCACGCCGGCGACGTCGCGCACGTGCTCGATGTGGTCGGCGACCTGCGGGAGCGTGGCCCGGGGCCGCGGATTGGCCGCGTCCCAGCCCTCGAGCGCCCGCCTCCGCTCGGCCGTATCGGCGACGGCTCCAGCCAGGCGCTTGTCCTCCGCCTCACGCCGCTGCTCGAACGCCGCGACGTCCGCCGAGACGAACGCGGGGACGAACGTCACCATCACGATTCCACCGTTGGCGCGGACCCCGGTGAGGATCGAGTCGGGCACGTTCCGGGGATGATCCACCAGGGCCCGCGCGTTCGAGTGCGAGAAGATCACGGGCGCCTCGGCGACGTCGAGCGCCGCGCTCATCGTCGCGGGCGAGACGTGGGACAGGTCCACCAGCATGCCGAGCCGATTCATTTCGTGCACGACCTCCCGCCCGAACTGCGTGAGGCCCCCGTGGCGGGGGGAGTCGAGGGCGGCATCGGCCCAGTCGGTGGTGACGTTGTGGGTGAGGGTCAGGTACCGCGCGCCCAGAGCGTAGCAGGCCCGCAGCACGCCGAGCGAGTTCTCGATCGCGTGCCCGCCCTCCATCCCGATCAGCGACGCGAGCCGGCCCCGCTTGAAATCACGCTCGATATCGTCGGCGGACAGGGCCAGCGCGAGGCGGTCGGGGTAGCGGGCGATGACCCGGCGCGCGATGTCGATCTGCTCCAGCTGGACGCGGGCGAAGCCGCTGTCCTTGATGTCGCCCGGGAGAAACACGGACCAGACCTGGGCCCCGACCTGCCCCCGCGCCAGGCGGGCGAGATCGGTATGGCCAGACGTGGACTTCCGCAGATCGTACGCCGCCACGTCCGTCGGCGGCTTGCCCTCGGTCCGGATGCGCCAGGCGAGATCGTTGTGACCGTCGATGAGAGGGACCGACCGGAGCAGCCGCTGGACGCGGGCCAGCGTCTCGTCGGGGGGAGCGCCCTTCCCACCGCTCACCTCTCACTTCTCACTGTTTCACGCCCAGCTGCACCAGCTCCGGCCGCCGCACGAATTCGGGACAGATGGTCCGGTCATACTCGTAGGGGCCACCGGTCTCCGCGTCGGTCCAGGGAAAGCCGCGGCACACGGCGGGATAGTAGTCCCGGCCGTGGATGGTACAGCGATTTTCCACCAGAAAGACGCAGCGGCCGTCACGTACCCGCGTCCGCCACTCACCCCAGCGCGTGCGATAAACGAGGTGGGCGCCATGCACCCGGGCAATCGCCTCCGCCTCGCCGTCGCTCAGGGTGACGCCGTACGCGCAGCAGGACGAACCGTGCGGGCAGGGGAAGCACGGAAGCGCCGGGTAGTCGGGAGCGCTCACCGGGCCTGCGGCGCCAGCGCCTGCGTCAGCACCCGGCCGTCGAGCCGCTCGGTCGGCCGGACGCCGACCAGGCGTGCGAGGGTCGGCCCGATGTCGGTGGTGCTGACCGGCTCGGTGAATCGCCGCGCCGTGACCCCGGCACCGAGAAAGGCCACGGGCACCCACTGATCGTTCACGCTGGTGGTCCCATGCTCGGCGATCACGCGGCCGGGGGACCAGACAAAGCCGGGCTCGAGCGTGGCGCAAAGGAGCCAGGCAAAGTCGTCGGGGATCGTGCGCCGCCAGAGCACCGCGGCCGTGTCGCCGGCGCCGGCGGCCCGGAGCGTCTTCGGAGTGAAAACCCGCGCCACGCCCGGCACGGTCGCCGCCTTGGCGGCGAGCGCTGCGGCCACGCTGTCCACGTTGACGCCCGCCGACCGGACACGGGGCACGTTGCCGAAGAGGAGGCCGGTCTCGAACGCGAAGGCGCCGTTGCCGCCGGGCAGTTGCTGGGCCTCGCGGGCCAGGTCGCCGAACCATACGCGTCCGGCCCGCTGCCCGCGATCGGCAGCCAGCTCGGGGATCGACGTCACGCCGTGGTCACCGGTCAGGGCCCACACCGTGGCTTCCCTCGGTACCATCACACCAAGCGAGTCCATGAAGAGGCCGAGCCACCGGTCCACCCGCAGGATCTGGTCGTGCAGCTCGCGGGAATCGGGACCGTATGCGTGACCCACGGCGTCAGTAGTGGAAAGCGAGATCACGAGCAGATCGGTCGAGGGTCCGCGACCGATCTTCAGTCGGTCCACGCCGCGCAGGGTGAACGCAAGCGTGAGCGAGTCCATCACCGGGAACGCGGCGATTTGAAGCACCGCGGCTTCCGGATTGGGCGAGAGCTGGTGCGGGAAGGTGACGTTGCCACCGCCCGCTTCGAAGCGGACCGTGTCCGGCTCGGGATAGGCCGAGTCGGGCAGCAGGAGCGACCAGGTCCAGCCGGCGAGCGCCCGGACCGGCTCGGACGCATTGAACTCGCGAACCCAACCGGGCAGCGTGTCCGCCATCCGGTACCAGGTGCTGGTGGTGAAGATGCCGCTGTCGAACCAGTAGACGTCACCCCGACCCCGGCCCACGGGCAGGATGGCACCCCGATCCTTGCGCGACACGGACAGCACCCGCGACCCCGAGTCGGCCGCGCGAAGCCAGTCGTAGAGCGTAGTGCCCCGGAAGCGGTGCGGAGAGGCGCCCTGCCCGTTGTCCTTGACCTCGAGGAGCGGTGTGCTCGCGTCGTCCACGCCGATGAGGTTGGTGACGATGCCGGTGTGGGCGGGCCAGCGGCCGGAGAGCATGGTCGAGTGGCCCGGCGCCGTCTCGGTGATCGCATGGTCCTGGCGGCCCTGCTCGAAGAACGCTCCCTCGCGCAAGAAACGCGCGAAGCCGCCCTGAAGCTGTGATTGGAAGCGCGGGATGTAGTCGCCGCGAAGCTGGTCTACGACGACGAGCACGACGAGGCGTGGGCGGGGTGCAATCGGCTGGACGGGGCCCGCCGCGAGCCAGAGGGCGGTGAGCACACCGGAGATAGCAAGCATACGCCAAGTTTAGCGGGGCCCGGCGCGCCGCGGCAGCGCCATGGGCCGGCCCGTCAAGCGGCGTCCCGGACCCTTGAGCCGGTGGGCCGGGGCCGACAATCAGTCCACCAGAAGCGTCACCCAGGCCCCCGGCGCCGCCGAGAACGGCAGCCTGCGACCTTCATCAAGCAGCGTGACCTCGTCCCCTCCCCGCTCGTCCGCCCGCACCTGACGGGCCCGGGTCCGCGGCGCCTCGAACACCCACGCTCCATCAACCGGCTCCGGCCGCGGGTTGTAACACCGGAGGATGACCCCAGCGGATTCCTCGGCGGTCTTCAAGGTCGAAAGAATCAGACCTTCACCCTCGAGCGCGATCGGGTCGGCCGGAAGGGCGACGTCGGTCGCATCGGGAAGCCAGAACGCCTGCACCGGCAGGAACGCCTCCTCCCAGCGATCCAGGAGCCGGTCCGGACGACCCAGCTCCCGCTCGGCCCCTACCGTGAGCGCCAACTCGATCACTTGGCGCCCCGGGCATTGCGCAAGCGGCGTGGGCTCCGGCCACGCCGCGTGGCCGGGACGGACGGGCAGATCGCCGCGGGAGAGGCAGCCGACGGCGCGGAGCAGCGTGAGCAGCAGATCTCCGCCGGACGTCCACTCGACCTCGGCGAATCCGGGCACCAGCAGCGCGACGCCCCGCGTCCCCCGTGAGGCAGCCGCGAAGCGATGCGCCGGGGCCGTGGCAACGGGTGCTTCGGCGGGAAAGGCAGCGGGATCGAACCGGACCGAGGACCGACGCAACGAGCCGAACTGCGTGCCCGTGAGCAGCTCGGCGCCAGCGAGCCGGGTGGGAATGCGTGCGCGGAGACGGTGATCGCAGGCACGGTTGTCGAGCTCGAGACGGCAGTGGACCATTGGACTCGCCGCGTGCAGCCGAACGGCCAGCCGCGCTCCGACCCCGCCGCCCGCGAGCGTCCAGACGCTTTCCAGAACGCCAACCAGCGGCCCTGACGCCAGCACGCGCGTTCGCACCGGGCCCGCGCTCCGGGTGAGCCGGCGAGGTTGTGGGGGAGAGAACGTGTAGGTGTCGCCTGCGTCCGCCTCGTCCTCCAGGCGGAGCAGCCCCTCGTAGCGCTCGCCCGAGGCGCGGTCGAGAAGCGAGAGCGCACCCCCTCGTCCCATCGACACCTCGACCGCGTCGTTGGCGAGCGTCGTGCCGCGCACGCGCACGTCGCCCGCGGCGCGAGCGCGTCCGGGCACCGGAGCGAGCGCGGAGAAGCCGAGCGGCCCCGCGCGGTCCAGCGCGAACGCGACGCGCACGAGATCCACCTCGTCCTGATCGGGATAGTGGCGATCCGCCTCGAGCCGGCGGTGCGCAATCCGGCGGCCCAGCACCTGAACCGGAAGGACGCGCCCGTCTGGGAGAGCCAGCGCGAACGGGCGCGCGCCCGGGCCGCGGCGGGGCGACCGGCCACCGGGGGGCCCGACCAGGACATCGCGCCGGAACCAGCTCGTGTCCGCGATAACGACGCCGCTCCGGACCCGCGGGACAGGATTCCAGAGCACAAGCCGCGGTCGGACCCGCGCGGGCGATTCGCGCGCCCGATCCGGAACGTGGCCGATGAGCCGATGCAGCGCCCGGCGGGTCACCTCGCGGGCAACGACTTCCGCGTCGGTGAAGCGGATCTCCATCTCCCGCGCAACCGCGTCGCTGCAACAGCCGCAGATCGAGTCGTGGAAGTGGTTGGCGACGAGCGCCCGCCACGCCGTCCCGAGCAGCGCCTGCAAGTCGGCATTCGGAACCGCGAGCGCGGCCACCGGCTCGGCGATCCGCTCGAGCAGGAGCTCAAGCGTCGAGTTGCGCCGCTTGAGCGGTGCGCGGGTTCCGTGGACGCCCTGGAGCGTCCATGTGTACCCGTAGGACCAACGAAGCTCACCGGTCACGACGGGCAACCGGCGGGTCAGCTCCGCGGCGGCCCGGAGAAACTCGTCCAGGCGCGAGACCCGGACTTCGTGCCCGGGCTCGAGCTCGGCGATCCGGTCCCGGAGCCGGCCCACGCCCGGGTGAGCCCAGTGGTGGTCCGCCCCGAGGAACACTGCGACGTGGGCGCCGGCGGCCCGAGCGGTGAGCGAGGCGCGAAGCGCTTGCCATGCCTCGGGGATGGCGGGGTCCGGGACGAAGAGCGCGGAGCCAGCCTCATAGCCTTGGGGCGGGAGATGATACACCAACAGCTCGCCGGCGGCCCCGCGCCAGCGGACCAGATCCCGGCCCCGAGCCGCGTCCGCTCCCAGCCCGCGCCAGAGGACGCCACCGGTGAGCCCGAACTCGCGCGCGAGGTCGGGGAGCATCGCCGGGTGGCCGAAGGCGTCCGGAGAGTAGAGCACGTCGCTGCGGCCGCCGAAGCGCTCCGCATCGGCGCGGCCGAGCAGCAGGTTCCGGACGAGGGCCTCGCCGGAGGGGATCTGCTCGTCGGGCAGGACGTACCAGGG
>JBGPPG010000163.1:0-6335 GCA_041488455.1 Gemmatimonadota bacterium | reverse complement strand
GACTGCGCGGACGAGCTCGGCGTGGAGCAGATCGTCATCATCGGCGGCGCGCTGAGCTGGGAGAGCCAGCGGCACCTGGCCGAGCTGGTGACGCGTCCCGACCGTCGGGTGGAGGCGTGGGTCTCGCCTACCTTCTACGATCTGCTGACCACCTCGACCGAGATGACCCACGTCGGGCATGTGCCCCTCCTGTTCCTGCATCCGACCCGGCTGAGGGGCTGGGCCGCCGGAATGAAGGGACTGGTGGACTGGACGCTGGCCCTCGGGATCGTGGTCCTACTCGCGCCGGCCTGGGCCTACTGGTGGCTCAAGGCGCGCCGCCTGGGCGTGAAGCCCCTGGTCCGTGAGCGGGTGCTCAGCGCGAGCGGGGCCTTCGAGCTCATGGGCCTCGATCGGGCGTTGGTCGAGTCTCCCGTGCTGGCCCGGCTGCCCGCCTTGATGAACGTGCTGCGCCGGGAGATGAGTCTGGTCGGGCCGCGGCCGATCCAGCCCCGCGAGCTCCGCTCCCACGAGCGCTGGTGGACCAGCCTGGCGACCATGCGTCCCGGGCTTACGGGCCTCTGGCGGGTGAACACGGGGGACCTCTCGGTCGAGGAGCGGGTGGCGCTCGACCTGTATTACATCCGGAACTACTCCCTGAGCCTCGACCTCCAGCTGCTCTACGGTACGCTCAAGGGTCTGACGCGCATCCGGCACTCGTCCAAGGCGCTCGCGCGGTGGCATCCCGAGGAGGAGATCACTGCGCCGGTCGTGACACCGCTCCCGGTCCTCGCGCCGGTTTCCGATCCCCGTGTTCCGGCGGTAGTGGCTTCGGCTCCCGCCGCCCAGCTCGGGCGCTCGCCGTGACCGTTTCTCCCGCCGCGGCCCAGGCCGCGCGCTGGTTGAAGGAAGCAGTCGAGGCAATCAGCGGGATCGACGCTACATCGATGGCGGCGGCGGCGGAGCTGCTGCTCCAGACCCGCCGCGCAGGCGGTACGATCTTCACCGCCGGCAACGGCGGCAGCGCCGCGACGGCGTCACACCTGGCCCTCGATCTTCAGAAGGCGGGCCGCGCTCCCGGCGGCAAGGGCACGCCGGCGCTGTCATTGGCCGACAGCATGGGGCTGGTGACCGCCTGGGGTAACGACACGGCGTTCGACCGGGTCTTCGCGGAACAGCTCGAGGTGCTGGGCAAGCCGGGGGATGCGCTGGTCGTGATCTCCGTAAGCGGGAGCTCGCCCAACCTGGTGGCCTTGCTGGAGACCGCGGCCCGCCTCCGGATCCGGCGGGTCGGGCTCCTCGGCCGCACCGGCGGCGCGGCGCGGGCGCTGGTGGACGCCGCCGTGCTGGTGCCGAGCGACAACTACGGCTGGGTCGAGTCGGCCCACGTCGTGCTGCATCATGTCCTCACCTACGCCGTGCGGGACGCGGCGAGCGCCGGGAGCGGATGACCGACGGCGCCCCGGCCGCGCCGCGGCGCCTCGAGGAGCGGGCGACGGCGCAACATCCGAGCATCGGCCATCCGGGCAAGCGCGCCATGGACATCCTGGGCGCGGGGCTCTTGCTGGCGCTCAGCGCCCCGGTGATCGCAGTGGCGGCCGCGGCGGTGGTGCTCACGTCGCCCGGGGCGCTGCTCCACCGGCGCCGGGTCGTCGGGCGCGGGGGCGCCGAATTCGACGCTCTCAAGCTGCGCACGATGGTCGCCGACGCCGACCGTATCCTCGCCGAGAATCCCCAGCTCCGTGCCGCGTTCGAGGTCAACTTCAAGCTGGAGCGCGACCCGAGGGTCACCCCAGTGGGCCGGTTCTTGCGCAAGTGGTCCATCGACGAGCTGCCGCAGCTGGTGAACGTCCTGCGCGGAGAAATGAGTCTGGTCGGACCGCGAATGATCACCCGGGCCGAGCTGGGCAAGTACGGTCCCCAGGCAGCCCGGCTCACCACGGTCCGCCCCGGGCTCTCAGGGCTTTGGCAGGTATCGGGACGGCAGGAGATAGACTACACTGATCGGGTCCGTCTGGACCTGGATTATATCGACCACTGGAGTCTGGGCCGCGACTTGGCGATCGCCCTCCGGACCCCCGCTGCCGTGCTGCGGGGCCGGGGCGCTCGCTGAGGCCCGGGCTCCCGAGCTCAAGGGGTACCATGACGCGGGCACTTGTGACGGGAGGGGCGGGATTCATCGGGTCGCATCTGGCCGACCGGCTCCTCGCGGAGGGGCACGAGGTCGCGACGCTGGACGATTTTTCCACAGGCCTCCGCGCGAACGTGGCGGAGGGCGTGCGGCTCTACGAGAAGGATCTCTGTGACGCCTCGGCGGTCCGCCGCCTGCTGCGGGAGTTCCGGCCGGAGCTGATCTTCCACCTGGCCGCGCAAATGGACGTCCGGCGCTCCACCCGCGAGCCCGAGTTCGACGCCAGGGTCAACGTGCTGGGCGGTCTGGGGCTCCTCCGGGAGGCGATCGCCGCCGGTGTGCGCCGCGTGGTCTATGCCTCCACCGGCGGCGCCGTATACGGCGACGTAGACCCCGCAAAGCTGCCGGTGCGCGAGACCCAGGCACCATATCCGATCTCGGAGTACGGGGCCAGCAAGCTGTCGTTCGAGCACTACCTCAGCGTTTACGAGAGCCGGGGGGAGATCGAGTACGTCGCGCTCCGGTTCCCCAACGTCTACGGACCGCGCCAGCGGCCCGACGGCGAGGCCGGCGTGGTTGCGATCTTCTCGGGCCGGATGCTCCGGGGTGAGGAGGTCTTCATCTTCGGTGACGGCAGCAAGACGCGGGACTACGTGTACGTGAGCGACGTGGTCGAGGCCAACCTGCGCGCGGCGGGCGGTCCCTCGGGCGTCGTGGCGAATCTGGGCTGGGGCAAAGAGGTTGCGGACATCGACATCTTCCGGGCGGTGGCCGAGGCCACCGGGTACGCGCGGCGGCCGACGTTCTCGCCGGCCCGGCCGGGTGAGGTAGCGCGGATCTGCCTCGACGCCGGGGTCGCGCGGGCAACCTGGGGGTGGTGCCCGACCGTCTCGCTCGATGCCGGCGTTCGTCAGGTCGTCGAGCACGTGGCGGCCAACGGCGCGGCTCGGGGGGCGGTGCGGTGACGCTGGCGCTGGTGACGGGAGGTGCCGGGTTCATCGGCTCCCACACGGTGGATGCTCTGCTGGCACGCGGCTACGACGTGCGGGTCCTCGATCTCCTGATTCCTCCGGTGCACGACGGCACCGTGCCCGCCTATCTGCCCCGGGGGGTCGAGTTCCAGCGGGGCGACGTGCGGGATCCGGCCGCGATGCGGCGGGCGCTCCGGGACGTGGACGTGGTGTACCACTTCGCCGCCTACCAGGACTACCTCCCCGACTTCAGCACCTTCTTCAGCACCAACGCGGCGGGTACCGCGCTGCTCTACGAGCTGATCGTCGCGGAGTTCCGCCGGGTCGGGCTGGTCGTGGTGGCGTCGTCGCAGGCGGTGTACGGCGAGGGCCGATACGACTGCGCCGGGTGCGGGGTCGTGTATCCCGGCCCCCGGCCCGAGGAGCAGTTAGCGCAGGGGTGCTGGGAGCAGACCTGTCCCCGCTGCGGCGGCGCCTTGCAGCCCGGGTGGACCGACGAATCGGTGATGCGGCCGCACAACTCCTACGGTCTGTCCAAGCGCGACCAGGACGACATGGTGACGCTGCTCGCGGCGCGGTACAAGGTGCCGAGCGTGGCGTTCCGGTATTCGATCGTGCAGGGCACGCGACAATCGTTCCGGAACGCGTACTCCGGCGCGCTTCGGAGCTTCACGGTTCAGGTCGCCTCGGACGCGCCCGCGCTGGTCTACGAGGACGGGCGCCAGCTCCGTGACTACGTGAGCATCAAGGACGTGGTGCGGGCCAACCTTCTGCCGCTCGATCAGCCGGCGATGGCCTATCGGGCCTACAACGTCGGCGGCCACCGATCGGTGACCGTCCTCGAGCTGGTGCGCGAGGTCGGAGCCGCCGTTGGCCGGGAGGGGGAGCCGCTCATGCCGGGGCTCTATCGTGTGGGCGACACGCGCCATGTCCGCTCCGACGTGTCCCGGCTGGAGGCGCTCGGCTGGTCGGTGCGCGAGCCGCTCCCCGACACGGTGCGCGAGTACGTGGCCTGGGCCATGGCCGAGCCGGGCTTCCGCAACGAGGCGACCGCCGCGCAGGAGCGGATGCGGGCCCTCGGGGTGCTCCGCTCCGTCCGGACTCCGTGAGCGCGACGTCGATCCCCAGCGACGAACAACGGCGGCAGCTTCCGGCGTCGGAGGTGTGGGACGGTCCTCCGGTGGTGCTGGTGCACGACTGGATCGGCGGGGTCCACGGAGCCGAGCGCGTGCTGAAGGAGCTGGCGACGCTCTTTCCCGCGGCGCCGATTCTGGCGCTGATGGCGGACCGGCGGGTGCTTCCGGCGCTGGGTATCGATTCCTCGCGCGTCCACGAGAGCTATCTCGGCCGCGTGCCGAACGCGATCGCGCTCCGGAAGATCATGCTGCCATTCTTCGCCGACGCGGTACAGACGCTCGACGTGGGCGACGCGAGCCTGATCGTCTCGAGCTCGCACGCAGTAGCCAAGACGGTTCCCCACCGCAGCTATCAGCGCCACCTGTCCTACGTGTACTCACCGATGCGGTACGCCCACGATCTGCTCCCGCAGTACTTGCGGGAGGTGCCGTGGGCTCTGCGGCCGTGGTTTCGCAGCGTCCTCAGGAAGCTGGCGGTGTGGGACGTCGCGACGGCGCAGCGCGTCGCGCGGTACGTGGGCATCTCGCGCGCGGTGGCGGAGCGCATCTGGCGGACCTACCGCCGTCATGCCGCCGTCGTCCATCCGCCGGTGGACGTCGATGCCATCCCACTCGGGACCGCCACGTCGTCCGACTACTACATCGCCATGTCGCGCCTCGCACCGTACAAGCGGCTCGATCTGGCCGTCGCGGCAGCGGCCCGGCTGGGCCGGCGCCTGATCGTCGTGGGCGACGGTCCCGAGCGGAAGCGGCTGGAGTCGGTAGCGCAGGCTGAGGGTGGTGCTCGGCTGATAGAGTTCGCCGGCCGTGTCCGGGAGGCGGAGAAGCTCGCGCTCCTGGGGGGCGCCAGGGCGCTGCTGTTTCCGGGCGAGGAAGACTTCGGCATCGTGGGCGTCGAAGCGCTCGCGACCGGCGTGCCGATCGTCGCACTCGGCCGCGGCGGGATGCTCGACATCGTCGGCTCGTTGAGCCGGCCGCTGCTGGGCCCCGGTGTCGCTCCCGCGCCCGGCGGGGTTCTGGTCGGCGAGCAGACGGCCGCGGCCATGGTGCAGGGGATCAAGCTGCTCGAGGACGGACCGGGCGCAGAGCGCTCGGCCTACCGCGAGCTGGCGCTCCGGTTTGCCACCGCCCGGTTCCGGCGACGAATGCTGACGCTCGCCCGGCGAACGCTGGAGCAGGCCTGAGGCGGTGCGGATCGCGCTCTTCTGCAACGACTACTGGCCGACGATCGGCGGCGTGCAGACGGCGGTCCGGGGACTGGCCGCAGGGCTGGTCCGGCGGGGCCACAGTCCTCTCATCCTGACGCGACAACCGGGCGGCGCCCCCGCAGCCGACGTGGTGGATGGTGTAGCGGTGCGGCGCTTCGAGTGGAACCTGCGGCCCCGGGCAACCTTTCTGCCGCGAGCGTGGCGGGCCGGGCGACAGGTACGGGAGACCGTGCTGGGTTGGGGCGCCGAGGCCGCTTACGTCCATTTCGTGAGCGCGCACGCCCTCTACGCGCGGAACTGTGCCCGCGTCGGCGGCTTGCCGCTGCTGCTGTCCTTCCGTGGAAACGACGTCATGCGGATCGGTCCGAGGAGTCCCGTGACTCGCCGGATCTACGCTCTGCTCACCCGCGAAGCCCAGGCCAATCTGTTCTGCTCTCCGTGGCTCCGGGCGGAGGCCGAGCGCGCCCCGTGGTTTCGTGGCGCGGCGGATCGCACGGGCGTGCTGGCGGACGCCGTGTCGGTCGAGCGGCGGGTGGCACTGCCGGTCGAGCCCCCGCGGCCATTCGTCCTGGCCGCGGGGCGCATGGTTCACAAGAAGGGCTTCGACCTCCTGCTGTGCGCGTGGGCCGAGCTGGGCGACCGGATCGCGGCGCCGCTCTGGCTGGTGGGAGATGGGGAGGAGCGCCACGCGTTGGAGCGGCTTGCCGGCGACCTCGGGCTTGGCGACCGGGTCGTGTTTTCGGGGCCGATGCCACACCCGGAGGTGCTGGGCCTGCTCGAGCGCGCCGCGCTGTGCGTCGTCCCCTCGCGGGAGGAGCCGTACGGCATCTTCGTAGTAGAAGCCCAGGCGCTCGGCGTGCCGGTGGTGGCGAGCGCGGTGGGCAACCTGCCGGAGCTGATCCGGGATCGG
>JBGPPG010000162.1:0-6396 GCA_041488455.1 Gemmatimonadota bacterium | reverse complement strand
CGAGCTCAACCGCACGCGCTCGATCGGGGCATTCCGGATCGCCGGGCTGGGAGCGAAGTCACTGCCGGCGCTCAAGAGCTTCCTTCAGGGCGAGCAGCTCTACCGTCGCGCGGACTACGACTCTGCCCTGGTTCATTACCGGCGGGCGGTCGAGCTGGACAGCACCTTCCCCCTGGCACTCCGGCGCACCAGCGAAGCGATCGGCTGGTCGGCCAACCCCTACGACACCCTGGCGACCATCTACGGCCTTCGCGCCGGCGCGCTCAACCGAGGCCTCTCGCCCCGCGACAGCCTGCTCACCGCCGCGGACTCGCAGATCTACGGGCTCTTCAACCTCAGTACCAACGGCGACAGCGGCTTCCGCGCCCTCCAGCGCCGGTTGTTCCAGACGCTCGCGACGGCGACCACGCGCTACCCGACGGATCCGGAAGCCTGGTATATGCTGGGCGATGCGCGGCAGCATTTCGGGTTCGGCGGCGATCTGGAGTCATCCCCGCGCCAGACGCTCGAGACCTTCGATCGCGCGATCGCGCTCGACTCGACCTTCGCGCCGGCCTACGAGCACCCGGTGGGGCTGGCGCTCGAGCTGGACGACCCGGCGGCCGCGCGGCGCTACGCGCGCGCGATGCTGCGTCACAGCGGGTCCGGTGCATCCGGCGTGCGGCTCATGCTGGCGGCGGTCGAGAACGACTCCCATCCGGTGCCCAACCTGGATCGTATGTTCGACAGCGCGTCGGCCCAGGCACTGAGCGACGTGCATCTTACGTTTTGGAATGCCCCGGACTCGGCCGAAACGGCCCTTCGTGCCGTCCGCGCAGCGCTACGGGGCCGCCCCGACGGCTGGATTTACGGAGCGGATTCGCTCTTCACCGCGAATGCCCTGAGGGCCTGGCTCGCTGCCCGGGGCCACCTGCATGAGGCGTGTCGCGATTTCGACCCCTCTCAGCTCCGCTGGGTCGGCCGGAGCGCGTACCGGGACTGCGGCCTGCTGGGTGGGATGTCAGCCGATTCCTTCGCCTCCACGCTGAACGGTTGGCTCGCGGCGCTCGGGAAGTCGCCTTCGGCAACCGCGAGCGTATACGCAAGCCTCGACTGGTGGAACGGGCGACGGGACACGGCGGCCATCGCCCAGGTCGTCCGGCGATCCGAAGCCCTTGCCCGCACGGGCGATCGCCCCATGCGCCAGTTGATCGCGCTTGGGACCCCCATCGCCCAGGCCTACCTCGCCCTCGCCCGCGGCGACTCGGCCGACGCGCTTCGCCGCTTTGCCGCCATTCCGGATACGCTTTGCAACGGCGGCTGGTGCGACGCCTACCACCTGACGTTCGCGACGTTGCGATCCGCGCGCGGTGACGATCGGGGCGCGATGGTACTGCTAGAGCGGCGCGCGAGCCGCGCGGGAAGCTCCGCGTCATGGGTGTTGACGCGGCTTGCCCGGGCCCGGGTGCGGGACCGGCTTCGTCTGCGCGAGGACGCGATCGCGGACTACCGGTACGTGGTGGCGGCCTGGAGAAAGGGCGATCCGGAAGTGCAGCCCTACGTTACCGAGGCCAAGGCGGCCCTGGCCCGGCTGGCTGCCGAGCCGAGGTAGGTTCCCTCCACTTCCGCCGGCCGGACCCGTATTGTTGAAGCATGCCCATCTACGACTACCACTGCCCCTCCTGCGGCTCCGACTTCGAGCGGCTGGTCCGGAACGGGACCACGGTGAGCTGCCCCCAGTGCAGCGAGCGGAAGGTCGAGCGCCGAATGTCGCTCCCGGCCCGCCCTGCCACTGCCGGGAAGCCGGCTGATTTCAGCAAGCTCGGCCCGCCCCCCGGCGGGTGCTGTGGGGGCTCCTGCCACTCGCACAGCCACTGACCCACCCGCTTCCCCCGTCGCTGGCCCGACTCGCCGAATGCCTCGCCCGGCACCGACCGGTCGAGGCCGCCGAGCCGGACCGGCGCTGGGCCGCCGTCGCCCTGATCCTCGCCCCGGACCCCGATTCGATCCTCCTCATCCGCCGGGCCGAACGGGCCGGTGATCCCTGGTCGGGCCAGATCGGCCTGCCGGGCGGCCGCCGGGGCTACAGGGACGCCGACCTGGTAGACACGGCCATTCGGGAGGCCGCTGAGGAAGTCGGCGTCGACTTGGTCCCCGCTCAACGCCTCGGCACCCTGAGCGACGTGGTCCCGAGGACACCCGTTCTGCCCCCGATCGCGGTCCGTCCTTTCGTCTTTGGGCTTCCCAGCCGGACCGGCATGCGGCTCAACGCCGAGGTCGCCTCGGCCCACTGGATCGAGCTCACCCACCTGAGCCGCCGCGACGTGCACCGCCCGACGACGGTGACGATCAGGGGCGAGCCGCAGGTCGTCCCCGCGTTCGTGGTGGATGACCTGGTCGTTTGGGGGATGACCGAGCGGATCCTGGATTCGTTTCTGCAAGCCGTGTCCTGACAATATCTTGAATTCTGCGTGGCGGTATAGTGTCGCCATGGCGCCGCGATAGTGTCTAGTGGTTCGCGCACACCAAACTTGACATTAGATGGCTCATATCCCAAAATTAGCCGACGCTAATTATGGGATTCGTATGAGCGCAGCCATCACCCACGAGCCGCTTACCCGCTCGGTCGAGGACTACCTCAAGGTCATCTACAACCTCTCGCTCGAGGGGCGGGCGGCCGCCACCAGCGACATCGCCCACCGGCTGGAGCTTTCCGCGCCGTCGGTGAGCGGCATGGTCAAACGGCTCTCGGAGCAGGGCCTGCTCGAGCACGTTCCGTACAAGGGAGTCCAGCTCACGGTCGAGGGCAGGCGCGCGGCGCTGCGCATGATCCGCCGGCATCGGATCCTCGAGTGCTATCTCGTCGCTCGTCTCGGCTACACCTGGGACGCCGTGCACGAGGAGGCGGAGCGGCTGGAGCACGCCGTGTCCGACGGGCTTGTCGAGCGGATGGCGGAAGCGCTGGGGAATCCCGAAGCCGACCCCCACGGCGAGCCGATCCCGACGGCCGAGGGCTGGGTCGAGGAAGTCCAGGCGACCCCACTGGCCGAGATCCCGGCCGGTGAGACCGTCGAGGTGCGGCGGGTCACCGCTGGGGACCCCGATCGGCTGCGCTACCTGGCGTCGGTCGGCCTTCAGCCGGGCGCCACGGTGACTGTCATCGAGCGGCAGCCGTTCAGCGGGCCCATCACGCTTCGGGTTGCTGAGCAGGAGCGGGTCATCGGCCACGAGCTGGCCGAGAGTCTTTTGTGCGGGCGGGGTCACCAGGCATGAGCGTCACCCTCCCACCTGCCGAAGAGTTCGCCGGGTGGCGCTACCCGCGCACCCTGCCGAGCCTCCCCGAGTCGCACGCGACCATCCGCATCCCGGGCACGCCCGGCTGGTGGCGGAAGGCTTTGGCGTTCGCGGGCCCAGGCTATCTCGTCGCGGTGGGCTACATGGACCCGGGCAACTGGGCCACCGACCTCGCCGGCGGCGCCCGCTTCGGGTACACGCTGCTCAGCGTGATCCTCATCTCCAACCTGATCGCGATCCTGCTCCAGGCCCTGGCGCTCCGCCTCGGGATCGTCACCGGCCGCGACCTCGCGCAGGCCTGCCGGGATCACTATTCGCGCCGGGTCAGCTTCGCGCTGTGGGTGCTCTGCGAGATCGCCATCGCGGCGTGTGACCTGGCCGAGGTGATCGGCTCCGCCATCGCGCTCAACCTGCTCTTCGGGATTCCGCTCATCTGGGGCGTCTGCCTCACGGCCCTGGACGTGCTTCTCATCCTGGCGCTCCAGAACCGCGGGTTCCGCTACCTCGAGGCGTTCATCATTGCGCTGGTGCTGATCATCGGCGGCTGTTTCGCCCTGGAGCTGGTGCTGGCCCGTCCCGACATGGGCGCGGTGGCGCGGGGGCTCATCCCCACGACCCAGATCGTGACCAACCCGCACATGCTCTACATCGCGATCGGGATCCTCGGCGCGACGGTCATGCCACACAATCTCTACCTGCACTCCGCCATCGTGCAGACGCGGCGCATCGGCCCGGACCCGGAAGCGAAGGCCGAGGCCATCCGCTTCGCGACGTTCGACTCCACCGTGGCGCTGCTGTTCGCGTTCTGCATCAATGCCGCCATCCTGATCATGTCCGCGGCCACTTTCCACTGGAGCGGTCACCAGGCGGTGGCGGACATCGGCGACGCCCACAGCCTGCTCGCCCCGTTGCTCGGCACCACGCTGGCGAGCGGGCTCTTCGCTGTGGCGCTTCTCGCCTCGGGGCAGAATTCCACGATCACCGGCACTCTTGCCGGCCAGATCGTGATGGAAGGCTTCCTCAACATCCGGCTGCCGGCCTGGCTTCGCCGCCTCATCACCCGGCTCATCGCGATCATCCCGGCCGTGATCGTTACCGCGCTCTACGGCGCGAAGGGCACCGGGGCGCTCCTCATCCTGAGCCAGGTGATCCTGAGCCTCCAGCTGTCGTTCGCCGTGGTACCGCTGGTCAAGTTCACCGGTGACCGTCGCAAGATGGGCCGGTTCACCAGTGGGCCGCTCCTCAAGGGCGTCGCCTGGCTCACGGCGGTCGCCATCATCGGGCTCAACGGCTGGCTGTTGTTCGGGACGTTCCGTGAATGGATGGCCTGAGCCGCGCGATGTACGCCGCGTGCTCGGGGCGTCCACTCTCTGCTGTTGCCTGAGCGGCGCAGGCCTTGCGGCCCAGGAGACCCAGCCGCTCGAGGACAACAGCTTTCTCATTGAAGAGGCATACAACCAGGCGCCGGGCGTCGTACAGGAGATCAGCAACTTCGCCCGCTCCTCGGGCGGCGGCGATTGGGTGTACACCTTCACCCAGGAGTGGCCGCTCGGCGGCATGCGGCACCAGCTCAGCTACACCATCCCCCTCGAGCATCACGCGGATTTTCAGACGACCGGCCTGGGCGATGCGCTCTTCAACTATCGCTTCCAGGCGCTGGGGATGAACGGCGGCCCGGTCTACGTGGCGCCGCGACTGAGTCTGGTGTTGCCCACCGGTAGCGCCCAGCGTGGTCGTGGGTCGGGCTCGGTCGGCCTCCAGGCAAGCCTGCCCGTGACGGTGGAGGTGAACCCGAGGCTGTCCACCCACTGGAATCTGGGGGCCACGCTGCTCCCATCAGCCGAGAGCGTGACGGGCGTCCAGGCGACGACCAGCACCGTCAACGCGGGCGCCAGCGTGATCTGGCTCGTGCGGCCGCTCTTCAATCTGATGCTGGAGGGTGTCTGGCTGAGCGAGGCGGACGTGGTCGGGGCGGGCGTGACCGACCGGCACACGTCCGTGTTCCTGAACCCGGGCTTTCGTTGGGGTTTCAACCTTCGTGGCGGGCTTCAGATCGTGACGGGGCTCGGCTATGTCGTGAGCCTGAACGACGCCAACCCCGACGCGCTGTTTCTCTACCTCAGCTTCGAGCACCCGTTCCGGCGCATCCGCCAGTAGTCGCGGGCTCGGTGCTCAGGACGGGTGGGGGTCCACCTCCGGCGGCTCGGCTTCCTCCTTGAAGCCCGGCTCCTCCTCGTCGAACAGGGGGCCGATACTCTCTCCCTGGTTGATCGCGCGGAGGAGGCGAACCAGGAACCGGTCTCGCTGGGCCCGGAGCGCACCGGGCTCCTCGTCGTATTCGCGCTCGATGAGGCGGATCAGCCGCTGGTGATCCTCGGGGGAAAGGCTCTGCCAGCGGGCCAGCCTGCTCCAGACGGCCTCCTGCTTCTTGAGCTGCTCGCTCACGAACACGCTGGTGCCCTTGGCGCCTGCGGCCATGACCTGGCTGAGATGCGGCCCGGCGGCGGCCCACTCGATGGCGGGGCCGAGCGAGACCAGCCGGTCCACGTCCGGCAGGTTCACGACGCCTTCCAGCACGAGGTCGATGCACTCGCGCCAGACAGCCGCGAGGATCCGGCCCGTGGCGTTTCCCGGCACCTCCCGCCGCAGCACGACCGTCTCTCGACCGAGACGCGCGAGCCACGCTTGTACCGTCAGCGTGCAGGTCGGATCGGTCCGCGGCCCGGGCACCAGCTCGACCAGCGGCGACATCTCGACCGGATCGAGGGCGAACGCAACCAGCAGGCGATCCGCCCGCCGCAGGCGCGAGCTGAGCAAGCTCGCGTGCATATTCCCGGTGAAGCAGACGGTGATCGCCGCGACACGCGACACCTGCTCCACCTGCTCGAGCAGCCGCTGGCGGCTGGCGAGGTCGAGAGGCATCACGTCGAGGATGAGGTCGGCGCTGCCGACCGCATCGAGGAGGCTGCGGCCGATGTGGAGTGAGGCGAGAGCACCCGCCGCGGCGAGCGGATCCGCGCGGCCGGCGTCGGTGAGGCGGCGCACGCGGTCACCCACGTCGTGGCCCGCCCGCTGGAGGAGGGAGGATTCCGGGTCGTAGAGAGACACCGGCCATCCGCGGCT